>DXIO01000051.1 GCA_019112875.1 Candidatus Aquabacterium excrementipullorum | reverse complement strand
GATTTGCGAACTAATTTGACATTAGCATATCGCCGCCATGAATTAGCGTGTGGTCCAAAGAATCCAGTGTGAGATCTAGGTCTTGTTTACGTTCACTGATCAGTTTCATGTGGCCCCGGGGCAGCTAAATTTCGTGCGCCCATCCTCGGCGGTCAATAACTATTTGCTTAATGCTTGATCAGCGTAAAAGTCGAGCCAACGCCGCACTCGCCACCTCACCCAACTCGGTGAGGAAATCCAACCCCATGTCCGCCGTGTAACGGGTGGGATCGGGCGAGCCCAGCACCACCAGGCCGAACACCTCGCCCTCATGCACCAGGGGCAGCAGGGCCAGCGAGGCCACGGTGGCCGAATCCTCCAGCCAGCGGGCGGCCTCGAAGCCGGCGTTGATGCCGCAGTAGGGCAGGCTCAGGCTGCGCGCGAAGCTGCGGGCATCGTCGCTGATGTCTTGCGCGCAAGGCAGGGCGGCCAGTTCGGGCTTGAGCGGGTGCTCGGTGGTGCCCCACAGGCGCAGGCCCACCTGCGGGATCAGGAACTCGTGCTGCAGCTCGGCGGTGAGCACGGTGGGCAGCGCGGTGTCGTCATGCGCGAGCATCACGGCGCGGATCCAGCGGTGCAGGCGCTGCGCGATGGCCTCGTTCTCCTGGCTGTGGCGGATCATCTCCATGATGCGCCGCTCCAGGCCCTTGATCTTGTCGCGCAGCATTTCCATCTGCCGCTCTTGCAGCGAGACGGCGCGCTGCCCGTGTGGGCTGGTGAGCTGCACGGCGGCCAGCAGCGGCGCGTGCCGCTCGAAGAAGCCGGGCGTGTTGATCAGGTAGTTGGCGATGTCGTCTTCGGTGATGCCTTGGAGCGGGGTCGTCATGGTGCTTCAGAGTTCGGGGATGTCGATCTCGCCGGTAAAGACGGTCTGGGCGGGGCCGGTCATCAGCACGGGCTGGCCCGGGCCGGCCCACTGGATGGTCAGGCGGCCGCCGCGTGTGTCCACATCGACGGTGTTGTCCAGCCAGCCCAGGCGGATGCCGGCGACCACGGCGGCGCAGGCGCCCGAGCCGCAGGCCAGGGTTTCGCCGCTGCCACGCTCGTACACGCGCAGGCGGATGTGGTTGCGCGCGACGATTTCCATGAAGCCGGCGTTGACGCGGCGCGGGAAGCGCTCGTGGCCTTCGACCTGAGGGCCCACTTCTTCCACGGGGGCGTGCTCGACGCTGTCCACGCGCTGCACGGCGTGCGGGTTGCCCATGGACACCACGGCCACTTCGACCGGGTAGTTGGCCAGGGCCAGCGGCCACAGTTCGGTGCCGTTGACCACGCGGGGCGTGAGGCCGGCGGGGTTGAAGGGCACGCGCTCGGGTTCGAGCACGGGGGCGCCCATGTCCACGGTGACGCGGCCGTCGGCCTGCAGGCGCGGCTCGATGATGCCGGCCATGGTCTGCACGCGGATGGTGGTCTTGCCGGTGAGGCCGGTGTCGTGCACGAAGCGGGCGAAGCAGCGCGCGCCGTTGCCGCATTGCTCGACCTCGCTGCCGTCGGCATTGACGATGCGGTAGGTGAAATCGGTGCCGGCCTGGGCCGAGCCGGGCTCGACGATCAGGATCTGGTCGGCGCCCACGCCGAAGCGGCGATCGGCCAGGTGGCGGTACTGGGCCTCGCTGAGGGCCAGCGGGCCGGCGGTGGCGTCCAGCACGACGAAGTCGTTGCCGGCGCCGTGCATCTTGGTGAAACGCAGCTTCATGGCGGTGATTATCCGCCCTCCGACCCGCTCAGGACACTGTGCGGCTTCTGGTGGTGCGGCGCGGCGCCAGCCATCGGTCCAGCCCGGCCAGGAACTCGGGCAGCTTGATCGGCTTGGTCCAGAACTCGTCGAAGCCGGCCTCCAGCGCGCGGTTGCGCTCGTTGAGCATGGCCGCCGCCGTGAGCGCGATGCAGGGGCTGGGGCGGCCACGGTACTCGCGCAGGCGCTTGAGCACGGCATAGCCGTCGCCATCGGGCAGTTGCAGATCGAGCAGGATCAGATCGAAGCGCTCTTGCGAGATGGCCTGCAGGCCCTCTTGCACGTTGGAGGCCACGGCGAGTTCGACGGCCGGGCGCAGGGTGAGGCATTCGCGCACCAGCAGCACGTTGCTGGGGTTGTCTTCCACGTAGAGGATGCGGCCCTTGAGGGTGATGTCCACCGTGAGCTGCGGCGAGCGGGGCACGCCCGGCGTGGGCGCGCCAGGCAGCCCGGCGGCCGTGTCGGCCAGGGGCAGGCTGGTGGCCAGGTCGGTCGGTGCGACGGGCTGCGGCGCGTTGGGCAGGGTGACGACGAAGGTGGTGCCCTGGCCGGCCTCGCCTTCGATGGCCTGGATGTGGCCGCCCATGGCCTCCAGCGACTGCCGCGCGATGGCCAGGCGCATGCCCGAGCCGCCTTGCAAAGCGCCCGGATCCTGGGTGAAGGGGTCGAAGATCTGTGCGCGCTGGGCCGCGGGCAGGCCGGGGCCCTGGGTGTTCAGGCGCAGCACGACTTCGGTGCCGGCGGGCTCCACCGACAGCACGACGCGGGCGCCGTCCGGGCTGGTGTGCACGGCATGGCCGCACAGGTAGACCAGGGCCTGTTTGAGCAGGCGGCGGTCTGCCACGACGGTGGGCCAGGCGCCGGCGGTGATGGTTTCGAAGCGCACGTGGCGCGTGGCGGCCTGCTGCTCGACCTGGGGCTGCAGCTCGCCGATCAGGTCGCGCAGGGGCACGGTCTGCGTGTCCACCGGCTGCGCGCCGGACTGGATGCGCGACAGGTCCATCGCGTCGTTGACCAGCTCCATCAGGTGCCAGCCGGCTTTCTCGATCTCGTGCAGGTAGTCGTCCTGCTGGGCGAGGCCGCCCTGGCCGGGCGGGGTGGTGCGCAGCAGCTGCACGAAGCCGAGCAGGGCGTTGAGCGGTGAGCGCAGCTCGCCCCCGACGCGGGCGGCCAGAGGTTCCGCGGCGGTGGTGCTGCCGTCGCGGTCTGCGGTGGCAGAGGCCTTGCCCGAGGGCGGCAGCACAGGCGGGGCCTGCAGTTCCTGCCGTGCGGTCTGGGCCTTGTGCTGCACGGTGACGTCGATGCACAGGCCTTCGCCGCGAATCACGGTGCGGCGGGCGTCGCGGTCGACCGTGCCCATCCACACCACGTGGCGCGACAGGCCGTCCAGGCCCTGCCATTGCAGGGACACCTCCAGCTGGTCGTCGGCGGTGATGAGGGCCAGTTCGAGCGCCTCGCGCTGGCTGGCGGGCAGGCACATCTCCATCAGCCAGGCGGCGGCCGGGTAGGGCTGCACGGTGGCGCCCAGCAGGCGGTACATGGCGTCGTCGAAGGTGAAGCCTTCGCGCAGGTCGTAGCGCCAGTGGCCCACGCCGGTGGCGCCGGCCATCAGGGCCAGGCGCTGGTGGGTCTGGGCCATGCGGGCCTCGTCGCGGCGGCGCTCGGTGACGTCCACCTGCGTGCCCACCAGCTGCGTGACGCGGCCTGTGGCATCGGCCTGGCTGGCCCAGTTGATCAGCACGCGGCGCAGGCGGCCATCGGGCGGCGTGATGGCGCATTCGAGCTGGCCCACGGTGGGCTGGGCCTGGCTGGCCCTGAGCTGGGCGGCCATCTCCTGGCGCTGGCCGGGGTGGATCCAGCCCAGCCAGGCGCTGAGCGTGAGGCTGCCCTGCGTGGGCTCCAGCCCATGGATTTGCGCGCTGCGGTTGTCCAGCAGCAGGGTCTGCTCGTCCAGGTTCAGCTCCCACAGGCCCAGGCCGGTGGCCTGGGTGGCCAGGTGCAGCTTGGCGTCCAGATCGTGCAGGCGGCGGGTGTTCTGGGCCAGGTCGCTCACATCCTGCGTGGCGCCGAGCAGGCCGACGATGGTGCTGGGGTGTTTCTCGTCGCGCAGTGGCGACATGTGCAGGCGCAGGCGGCGCTGGCGGCCATCGGGCGGGGTGGTGCGGAAGGTGATGTCGGCCGGCTGGCCCAGCGTGATCGCGCCGACGATGGCCTGGTCCACGGCGGCCGCGTCTTCAGGGTGCACCCAGCCTTGCAAGGTGGCGGCGGGCAGGGTGTGCGTGTGCGAGGGCAGGCCGTGCTGGGTGACGCTGCGCTCGTCCATCGAGATGATGCCGCGCGCCAGGTCCCATTCCCAGATGCCGACCTCGCCGGATTCGGTGGCCAGGCTCAGGCGCTGCGAGGTGAGCAACTGCTGGCGCAGGTGGATCTCGCGCTGGCGGCGCTCGGAGGCCAGGCGCTGGCGCGAGCGCAGCAGTTCGATGCCCAGCGAGAGCTCGTCGGCCATGCGCTGCAGCAGCACCACGCGCGAGGGGGCCAGGCGCTCGACGCCGTCGCAGGCCATGAGCAGCACGGCGAGCACGTCGTCTTCGGCGCGCAGGGGCAGGGCGATCAGGGCCTGGGCGTTGTGGGTGGGGCGGGCCTTGCGCCAGGGCGAGGGGTCATCGGCGCCATGCTGCTTGTGCACCACGCAGACGCCGGCTTCGGCGGCGCGGGCCACGGGGTGGCTTTCCCAGACGGGGTCGTCGAGCCGGAAGGGGCCGGGCAGGGCGAGCTCGTCGCGGTCGCCGGCCAGGCTCAGGGGCACGCCGGCCTGGCGGCGGTCGGCCTCGATGGGCACGACGGCGGCGGCCAGGTAACCGCCACGCACCACGAGGTGGCTGCACAGGCGTTCGAGCAGCGAGGCCTCGTCGTCGCAGCGCATCAGCAGGCCGAGGATGTCGGCGATGAGGTCGAGCGCCTCGTTCATGCGGCGCACCTCGAGGCCCGGATCCGCCTCGGGGCCATCGGCGGGGGCCACGTCGAGCACGCCCAGCACCTCGCCACGCGGGCCGCGCAGGCCGAGCTTGATCTGCGGGGTGCGTTCGGTGCCGCCACCCGGGGTGGCCACGGGCTCGGACCACAGCACGACCGGGGCGGCGCTGCCCAGGGCCTGGCGGTCTTCCTCGCGCAGGTGCTGGCCGGCCTCGGCGCCGAGCAGGTCGGCATCGGTGACCTGGCCGCTGAGCGAGCTGGGCAACAGGCGCCGCACCTGGCCAGCCAGGTTCACGTACTTGTAGCGGAGGTCGGGGCCTTTGACGGCGACATGCACCGACAGATGGTCGGCGATGGTTTCGAAATCCACACCGATGCTTCGGCCCTCACGGTAGAGGTGCGCGAGTTGTGTGGCCAGGTCGGTCAAGCGTTTCACGGTGCCATCCCTTGTGCTGTTCTGCTTTTATGTGGACCGGCGGTGCACAGTGCCAGGCGCCTACCCTCACGCCCGACCCTCCAGTCCTTACCCATTGTGAGGCCATCACCGGGTTTTGTCTCGTCAGGGTTCCTACCCTTGATGCACGCGTTCAAGCCAGCGCTGGCGCGCCTTGCAGCTTGAATCGGGACACGGTCTGCGACAGGCCCTGGGCCTGCTGGCGCAGGCTGTCCGCGGCGGCGGCGGATTGCTCCACCAGCGCGGCGTTCTGTTGTGTCATCTGATCGAGATCATTGACGGAGGTTGTCACCTGCGAGATGCCCTGGGCCTGCTGGCGCGTGGTGTCGGCGATCTCGCCCATGGCGACCGTGACGCTCTGGATGGCGCGCACGATCTCTTCCATCACCGAGCCCGCGTCCTTCACGCGCTTGGCGCCGACCTCGACGCGGTCGACCGACTGGCCGATCAGCGTCTTGATCTCCTTGGCGGCCTCGGCGCTGCGCTGCGCCAATGAGCGCACCTCGCCGGCCACGACCGCGAAGCCACGGCCTTGCTCGCCGGCGCGGGCGGCCTCGACAGCCGCGTTCAGTGCCAGGATGTTGGTCTGGAAGGCGATGCCGTCGATCACGCCGATGATGTCGGCGATCTGGCGCGAGGCCTGGCTGATCTCGTCCATCTGCTGGACGACGCTGCCCACGACCTCGCCGCCATGCACGGCGCGGTGGCTGGCGGTGCCGGCCAGGCGGTTGGCCTCGGTGGCCGACAGCGCGGACTTGTCCACCGTGTCGCTGAGCTCGCTCATGGACGAGGCCGTCTGCTGCAGGCTGGAGGCGGTGTGTTCGGTGCGGCTGGAGAGATCCTGGTTGCCCACGGCGATCTCGGTGCTGGCCGTGAGCATGGATTCGGACGATTCGCGCACGGCCGCCACCATGGCCCGCAGGCCCTGCTGCATGGTCTGCATCGACAGCATCACGCGGGCGATCTCGTCCTTGCCCTTGGGGTTGATGTCGTAGGTGAGGTCGCCATGGGCGATGGCCTCGGTGATGCTTTCGGCGCGGCGCAGCGGGATGGTGATGGAGGCGATCGTCAGGCCCATCAGCGGCAGGAAGACGAGGCCGGGGGCGAGCAGCATCACCCACAGCGCGCCGATGGACTGGCGCACGGTGCGGCTGGTCTGGTCGCGGCGGGCCTGGGCGCTCTTCTCGACGTCGGCGGTGAGCTTGACCATGGCGGCCTCGACGGCCTCGGCCTCGCCACGGGCGGGCGCGCTGGACTGGAAGGCTTCGGCGGACGAGCTGACGGCGGAGGCGTTGATCAGCTCCAGCGTGGGGGCCAGGCTGTCGCCGTAGGTCTTCAGGCGCGTGCCGATGGCCTTGACCTGTTCATCGACCGAGGGCTCGGGCATGGCTTCGGCGATCTTGCCCAGCGTGGCCTGGGCCTTGGCCAGGTTGTCCTTCCACTGCTTGAAATGCTCGGCCGTGGTCACCGAATCACCGGTGTTGATGATGGCGGCCTGTTCATGGCTGCGCACCTGCCCCAGCAGGCGCGTGAGCTCGCCCACGCGCTGGGTGCCGGCGAACTCCTGCTCGGCGAAACCGTCCAGGCTGCCCTGCAACTGCAGCAGTTGCCAGCTGGTGCCGGTGCCGACCAGGGTGCCGATGGCCACGACCAGGGCCATGCAGGCCAGCAGGCGGGAACGGATGGAAAAACCCCGCAGCCAGGTGATCCAGGCGGTCATCATAAAAGTGCGCTCCTCAATCTCGGTGCAATGCCAAGAGGGCCCGTCGTCGCGCTCAGGGGTGGCGCGCGACGGACCTGTATCGACTGCTTATCGGCAGGCGGATGACGCTGTTTGAGGGGCGGTGGCGCGATCGGGCTGAGGGTTTGCCCGGATCGGGGCGCAGGCTGTGCGCCAGGGCGGTGTTAATACACGCCGGGCTCGCCGGGCGGGCGGGTCTTGAAGCGCTTGTGCACCCACAGGTACTGCGGCAGCCGCAGCCGGATCTGGTCTTCGATGAAGGCGTTCAGGCGGGCTGTATCCGCCACGGCATCGGCGGTGGGGAAGTTCTCCAGCGCGGGCAGGAAGTGCACCTTGTAGCCCTGGCCGCCGGGCAGCAGTTCGGCGATCACCGGCTGCACGACCATGTTCAGCATCTTCGCCATGCGCGAGGGCGCCAGCAGCGTGGCCGCCGGCACGCCGAAGAAGGGCACGAAGGCGGCGTCCTGCAGGCCGAAGTCCATGTCGGGCAGGTTGAAGAAACCGCGCCCGGCCTTGATGGCGCGCAGCAGCGGCTTGACCGAATCCTGGCGGGGGAAGATCTCGGCATCGCCGAAGCGCAGGCGGCCGCGTTTCATGGCCGCGTCGATCACCTCGTTGCTCTGCGTCTGGTAGATCGAGGCGCCGGGGCGGGGCTGGCACAGCAGGATGGCGGCGCCGGCCACATCGAGGCCCACGAAGTGCGGGCACAGCCACATGGTGGCGCGGCCGGTGGTTTGAAACTCGCGCTCGGCCAGCCCGATGTCGCCCTCGACCTGGATCAGGCGCTTGAGCCGCCAGGCCGGCCCGTACCAGAACATGGCGCGCTCCAGCAGGCTGCGCAGCAGCCAGCCGAAGTGCTCGCGCACCACGGCCTGGCGCTCGGCCAGCGGCATGCCGGGAAAGCACAGTTCCAGGTTGCGCAGCGCGATGCGGCGGCGCGAGCCGGCCAGGCGGTAGAGCAGGCGGCCCAGGCCCGTGCCCAAGGCGGCCAGCAGCGGCAGCGGCAGCCATTGCAGCAGCCACAGGATGCTCAACGCCAGGCGGATCAGCGCGCTCTTGATCATGGGCGGGCCCTCATGGCGCGGCGGAGCCCTTCGCATCGGCCGAGGTCAGGATCTCGGCGCGCGGGCCCTTGTAGCGGTTGTATCCCCACAGGTACTGCTCGGGGCTCTGCATGATCATGTCTTCCATCAGGCGGTTGATCGCCGCGCTGGATTGTGCCGGATCACCCCCGCTGGCCAGCAGCGCCTCCACGTCGGGAGATACCCGCTGCGCGTGCACCACGTAATCCGCGTTCAGGTGGCGGCGCCGGGCCCAGCCCAGGCGCTCGCCGCGCAGCAGGATCACGGCGCAGTTGGTCTGGGCCACGAGCTTGGCGGCCATGGTCATCGTGTAGGCCGGGCGGCCGAAGAAAGGGGCCCAGGCGCCCATGCCTTCGGGCGGCACCTGGTCGGGCAGCAGGCCGACCGTCTCACCCTTCTTGAGCGCGCGCAGCATCTGGCGCACACCGGACAGCGTGGCCGGGCTGGCCTGCATGCCCGGGCGGTTGCGCGCATGCACCATCACCTCGGCCAGCCAGGCCTGCTTGGCGGGGCGGTACAGCGCGGTGATGGGCTTGCTGGTGCCGTGGCGCTCGGCATAGGCCTGCGCGACGATCTCGAAGCAGCCCAGGTGGGGCGTGAGCAGCAGCAGGCCGCGGCCTTCGGCCAGGGCTGCGTCGACCACCTCGGGGTGCCGCCAGGCCACGCGGGCGCCCAGGGCCTCGTCACGCGGGCGGCCCCACAGGCGCGGCACCTCGGCCACCATCTTGCCGGCGTGGGCCACGGCCTGCCAGCGCTGGCGGCGGCTCAGCCCGGCCTGGGTGGCGTGGGCGGCCAGGCGGCGGCGGTAGGTGGGCGACAGCGCATAGGCCAGCCAGCCCATCAGGCTGCCCAGCGGGTGGAGCACACCCAGCGGCCAGCGGGCCAGCGCGAAGAACACTCGGGACATGGGGCCGGATCTTAACCACTGCCCCGCAGGCAGCGCCTCAGTGGCGTGATACCCATTCGTCGAAGTTCAGGTAGAAGGCGGGCTCGTCGGCAGCGGACAGCTGCAGGCCGGCCGAGGCGCGCGGGCTTTGCAGGTTGTCCACATTGAGGGCCAGGGCGCGGCTCAGCGTCACCTTCACCACCCAGCCATAAGGCTCCTTCTTGATGCCGGCCTGCCCGGTGCTGGTGGAGGCGATGACACCGTTGCCCATGGCATCGCGGTAGGCATTGTCGAAATTGCTGCTGCTGGTGACGGTGCTGTCGAAGCGGGCGTAGACGGGTTTGCTCTGCAGGGAGCCGACGACGATGTAGTCGGTGTGCCCGCCGAAATGCGTCGGGTCCTGCACGTCTTCTTTCGGGGCGGCACCATCCTGGCCGCGCTGGGCTTCGGCCTTCTCCACCTCCTGCTTGACGTTGCTGAGCAGCTCGGCCACGAACTCCTCGGCGCCGTCTAGACGCTTGGATTCTTTGTTGCCCGACTTGTTGGAGCGCTCGGCGGCCTGGTAGATCTGGTCTTTCCACTCGGTTTCCTTGCCCTGCAGGGGAGGCAAGGGGGTGTTGGCGCTTTGGGCCTTGATGTAGGCGAGCAGGCGCTCTTTCGATTCCTTCAGCTCCTTGTCCCGCTGCTGCTTGGCGGCGGCCAGCGCGTCATACACGGCCGTGGCCATGACGCCATAGAAGCCTTGCCACGCCTTCTTGCAGTCCTGCATCAGTTGCTTGGCCGATGTTTCCTGCGTACCCGTCCATCCGGTCGCGCGTTTGCCCGCATCCGTTTCGGTCTTCCAGATCTCGGTGGCATCGTGCAGCGCCTTGCTGGCGGCTTCGAGCTTTTCATTCAGCTTGTCATATTCTGGTGTGACCTCGGGGAAGGTCGATTCGTCTGGCTTGGGGAGCAGCTTGGGCCAACTGTTCCAGGCCGATGGCATGAAGTTGCGTTGTTGGTAGTTGGTCTTCTCCAGGTACTCCCTGCCTCGGGCCATCAGTTGCTCGATCACGGCCATCGATGCACGGTTCTGTTCGAGTTGCTCCGCGATGTCTTCTGCCGCCTTGTCCAGGCCGTCAGAGATAGATTGGTGATGGGTATTGATCTCGTCGGCATCCGTGCGTTTGGGTTTGCCGCTGTCACAGGTCTGGAGCACCTGCAGCCGGTTTTTGTAGTCCTTGGCCGCGGGGTGGTTTTCGAGCAGGGACTGGCCAACGTCCAGTTGCAACTGCGGTTCCCCTTTGCAGAGGTCCTTCGCATGCTTGTCTGCGGACGCCAGAATCTTGCTTGCCCATTGCTTGGCCTCGCCCATTTCCTGCTCGATGCGCTTCTTGATTTTTTCGATGTTGTCCAGCAGGGTTGTGGCGGCCTGAACAGCCTCTTTGAACAAATCGTCTTTGACCAGATTTCTGATCTCGTTGAACGCTTCTTCAATGCTGGACTTTTCAGACGCATTCGCATTGACGGGGATTTTGATTTTGGGGTTCAGCGCCTTGAGCTTTTCGACCTGTACAAGCTCTTCGGTCAAGGTTTCTTGCAGCTCTTCCCGCTTTCCCAAGGCAATTTCCGCGTCGCTGGCACGCTCTTCATCTTCGGCGGTTTGGTAGGCCTGATTGGCTTGATCCAGGCGGCTCTGTTGTCCTTTGGACAACCCGGTAAGCGGGGGCAGCTTGGCGTGCCGTTGCATGCGGGCCAGGCGCTCCTTGACCTCCTGCTCCAGAATTTGCTGCAGGCGTTCACGGTTCTGCAGCGCGTTCTCGGCGTCGCTGGCGCGCTCTTCGGCTTCCGCCTTCTTGTAGGCCTCGTTGGACTGGTCGAGGCGCTTTTGCTGGCCAGCCAACAGCCCGGACAAGGCCGGCAGTTCGCCATGGCGTTTCTCGCGGGCCAGGCGCTCTTCGACCTCCTGTTTGAGCTCCTTGAACAGCTTGACGGCGTCTTTCAGCTTTTCCTGCGCCTGCTGCATGTTTTCATCGCGCACCAGTTGGCGTACGGCATCGGTCGCCGTGGCCAGCAGCCGGGTCTGCCTGGGCGTGGCCTGCTCGGGCAGCTTCAGGGGCTCGAGCGCCTTGAGCAATTGATCCGCCAGCTTGCCCACAGCCTTGTTGTCCTCGACGGTCTTCTTGACGCCGGGCTTGTCCGGGGCACCGGTGCCGGCCAGGTCCAGGCCCTGGACGGTATTGCTGCCGGTGCTGCCGGGCTGGGGGCTGCTGCCCGTACCAACCAGGTCCAGGTGCCGCAGCAGCCACAGGCGTGCCTTCTTGTCGTCCTCGCTCATCTGGGCCAGGTTTGCGCTCATGATTTACCTCGGTAGGTCGGATGGCGGAAGATGGATCAGGCCAGGCTCTTGTCCAGGGCCTGCAGCGAGGTCAGCAGGAACTCGCGGGTCTTCAGCGGCACGAAGGGGTTCTGGTCGATGCCGGCCAGCAGCGAATCGCTCTTGACGAAGTTGATGTAGCGCGCCAGCACGGCCCGCGACGCTTCATGCAGGTCCAGCCGCTTCTGGTCGGTCTGGGCGTTCAGGGCCTTGTCCAGGATGTCGATGAGCGACTCGTCCAGCGCGACGAGGATGGTGTCGAGCTTGCGCACCTTGGCGGTGGCGGGGCCCGCAAGATCCGGCTTGCCCTTGCAATAGCCCAGGATGGCGGCTTCCAGCGCCTTCAGGTCGGCCTGCAGCTTCTGGCGCACCTTCTCCCAGGCCAGGCGGCTCTTGGCGTGGTTCACGAAGCGGCCCTTGTCCACCGTCGTGCCTGATTTGGTGACGGGCGCCTCCGTCTTGCCCTTGACGTCCTGGCCCTTGGCGCCTTCTTCCTGCGCTTGTTCTTCTTCGCCCTCTTCGTCCACGTCGCCGTCGGGGCCGCGCACGCGCACGGGCACGCGCTGGTTGGTCTGCTTGTAAAGCGCCGCGCTGATCTTCTTGGCCAGGCCCGAGGCCGGGTTGTTGAGCACGAAGGTGACGAACTTGTTCTCGAGGATGCAGGTGCCGTCGATGATCTTGACGCTGCCCTTTTGCTCCAGCTGTTCGACCAGCAGCGTGCGCCGCGCCGGCGAGATCGGCTTGCGCGACAGCATCACCACGACTTCCTTGCCCGACAGGGCCAGCTTGGTGTGCGCCTCCACGCCTGCCTTCACCTGGCGGATCAGGGGCACCATGCGGGTCGTGAGGATGTCGGGTGCGTCTTCGTCGTCGTCCTCGCTGGACTTGGCCTCGCGCTCCAGCTCCTTGGCCAGCGTTTCCAGGGATTTGCGATGGCGCTCCAGGGCCGTTGTCAGCTCCGACACACCCTTGGTCAGCACCTTGTCCTCGCGCAGGGCCTTGAGGTTGACCTTGCTGAACGCCGCGAGGGCCTTTTCGATGCCGCCGAGCGCATCACGCTGGGCGATGAGCCCTGCGGCATCCGGTTTGGGCTTTTCCACGCGCGCCAGCAGGCCCAGGGCCTTGAGCACATCGGCGTCTTGCGTGACGGCCTTTCCTTTGACGAGTGCCTTCCAGGCGGATTCGGTCAGGGCTTTGTCGGCCATGGTGTTCCTCTGCGGGTACGGGGTCGGGGCAAATTGTGCGATGCGTCAAAGGGATTGCAAGATACCTATTCAGGGATATCGGGCACACATTAGGGAGGGTGCTCGGGGCCGGGACACGATGCGCCACCAGGGTTGCCCCGGGGGCTGCTGCAGGCAGGGAGGCGATATCCGCTACACTGCGCCATCGCCGAGTTAAAGGAACAACTTGCGGGGCGATTCACAAATGCCGCTAAAGCGTTCGCCGCTGCCCAGAGTGACGACAAGGATCTCTCCCCAGCCCCGGCGACGCCGAGGTTCAGTCTGTCAACTTTGCCAATTGGAGGCACACACCCGTGGCCAGCGATTTCCTCTTCACCTCAGAATCCGTCTCTGAAGGCCATCCGGACAAGGTGGCCGACCAGATCTCCGACGCCATCCTCGACGCGATCTTCACGCAGGACCCCGTCTCTCGCGTGGCCGCCGAAACCCTGTGCAACACGGGCCTGGTGGTGCTGGCCGGCGAGATCACGACCAACGCCCACGTCGATTACATCCAGGTGGCGCGCGACACCATCAAGCGCATCGGCTACGACAACACCGAGTACGGCATCGACTACAAGGGCTGCGCGGTGCTGGTGGCCTATGACAAGCAGAGCAACGACATCGCCCAGGGCGTGGACCGCGCCAGCGACGATTACCTGAACATCGGCGCCGGTGACCAGGGCCTGATGTTCGGCTACGCCTGCGACGAAACGCCCGAGCTGATGCCCGCGCCGATCTATTACGCACACCGCCTGGTCGAGCGCCAGGCCCAGCTGCGCAAGGATGGCCGCCTGCCTTTCCTGCGCCCGGACGCCAAGAGCCAGGTCACGATGCGCTATGTCGATGGCAAGCCGCACAGCATCGACACGGTGGTGCTGTCCACCCAGCACGCGCCGGAGTGGAGCCTGGGCGACAAGATGAAGCCCGAGTTCAACGAGGCCGTGATCGAAGAAATCATCAAGCCGGTGCTGCCCAAGGAATGGCTGCAGAACACGCGCTACCTGGTGAACCCGACCGGCCGTTTCGTGGTCGGCGGGCCGCAGGGTGACTGCGGCCTGACGGGCCGCAAGATCATCGTGGACACCTATGGCGGCGCCTGCCCGCACGGTGGTGGCGCGTTCAGCGGCAAGGATCCGACCAAGGTGGACCGCTCGGCCGCCTACGCCGCCCGCTACGTGGCCAAGAACGTGGTGGCGGCCGGCCTGGCCAAGCAGTGCCAGGTGCAGGTGGCGTATGCCATCGGCGTGGCCAAGCCCATGAACGTGACCATCTACACCGAAGGCACGGGCGTGATCCCCGACGAGAAGATCGCGGCGCTGGTGAACGAGCACTTCGACCTGCGCCCGAAGGGCATCATCCAGATGCTGGACCTGCTGCGCCCGATCTACAGCAAGACGGCGGCTTATGGGCACTTCGGGCGTGAAGAGCCGGAGTTCACGTGGGAGCGTACCGATAAGGCGGCTGCGCTGCGGGCTGCGGCCGGGCTGTAAGACGGAGATGCTTCATCAGGGCTGAGATGCCCTGGTGATGAAGGAGCCATGATCGCTTGGGCGGTTGTGGCTCTTTTTCTTTGCCGTGCCGTGCCGTGCCGTGCGGCGGTTGTCGTGCTTTGGCGGGGCAGCCGCAAGGCGGGCTGGGCCGGTGTCTGGCCGGGCTTCAATGTTGGCGGTCCCGCCCATGGCGGGACTGCTCTCCGGTGCTCGTCCAGGACAGGTGGCTGCGCAACTCGCCCTTGCAGGGCTCAAACATGCTCGCCATCCCCTGGCCACAGGCCAGGGGCAACCTGTCCCTCCCTGCGCGCCTGCGACGCCAACAAGGCGCCCCGCCAGACACCGGCCCAGCCCTTTTCCGCCTTGCTCGTGGCGTGCGGAGGCCTTTGGCGCGCAGCGCCATGACCATGTGGCGCGGGCGCTGTCACGACAAAGCGCTAGCCTGCTGCCCACCAGGAAAAATCAGGCCGCCAAACGGAACACGTTCACAGCACCTGACAGCCGACGCGCCTGCTCCCGCAAGCTCTCCGCCGCTGCCGCCGACTGCTCCACCAGCGCCGCGTTCTGCTGCGTCATCTGGTCCAGCTGCGTCACCGCCTGGTTCACCTGCACGATGCCATCGCTCTGCTCCGAGGCCGAGGCGCTGATGTCGCGCATCATGTCCGTCACGCGCTGAATGGCCGATACGATCTCGTCCATCGCCGAGCCGGCTTCGCCCACCAGCTTGGCGCCGGAATCGACACGGTCCGTCGAGGTCACGATCAGGCTCTTGATCTCGCGCGCCGCCTGGGCCGAGCGCTGCGCCAGCGTGCGCACCTCGCCAGCCACCACCGCGAAGCCACGGCCCTGCTCACCCGCCCGCGCGGCTTCCACCGCCGCGTTCAAGGCCAGGATGTTGGTCTGGAAGGCGATGCCGTCGATCACGCCGATGATGTCGGCGATCTTCTTGGACGAGGTGGCGATTTCCTGCATGGTGTCGACCACCTGGCTCACCACGGCGCCGCCGCGCTGGGCCGCTTCGCTGGCCGTGCCGGCCAATTGGTTGGCCTGGCGCGCCGACTGGGCCGAATGCTGCACCGTGCCGGTCAGCTGTTCCATCGACGACGCCGTCTCCTGCAGGCTGGAGGCCGTCATTTCCGTGCGGCTGGACAGATCCTGGTTGCCCGTGGCGATCTCGCTGGAGGCGGTGGAGATGCCGTCCGTGCTGTGGCGCACCTCGCTCACCAGGCGGGCCAGCGAGGCCGTCATGGTCTGCAGGGCACGCATCAGCTGGCCGAACTCGTCGTTGCGCTGCGTGTCGATGGGGGTGCTCAGGTCGCCCTCGGCGATGCGCGAGGCGATGCCGATGGCCTGGTCCAGCGGCTGCTTGATGGCGCGGATCAGGAAGTAGGCCCCCACGATGGCGGCACCCAGCACGGCCAGCACCATCACGCCGGCGATCAGCACGGTCGAGCGGCGGCCCTCGGCGATGCTGGCGCGCACGGCCTCGGCGTCCTGCTGCTGCAGCTGGGCGAACTCGCGCAGGGATTCCAGGTAGGTGGCCGAGGCCGGCAGGAAGTTGGCCTTGACCGCGGCGCGGGCCTCGTCGATCTGCCCCTGCTCCTTGAGCTTCTTGATCTGGTCGCTGGTGTCCAGGATCACCTTGCGGTTGGCGGCGATCTTGTCCAGCTGGGCCTTGTCGGCCTCGGTCAGCGGCAGCGCCTTGACCTGCTTGTGCAGCTCGGTGATGCGGGCGATGGCGTCCGCGATGGGTTGCTTGAAGGCGGCGCCCACGGTGGGGTCGGCGCTGAGGTTCGAGGCCACGCTGCGCACCTGGGCGACTTCGCTGAGCGAGGCCCACTGGTTCGCCGTCTTGAGCTTGAGGTCGCTGATCTTGAGCTGCGCTTCGGCCTGCGCCTGCTGGCTGGCGGCGCGCCACGCGGCCAGCCCGACGATGCCCAGCATCGCCACCACCAAGGTGGCCACGGCCAGCCACAACTTGCCTCCGATACCAAGGTTCTTGCCCATGGGGGTCCTTCTTCGTCGCGGCGCGGTTTCGGCGCGCCATGATCCCCGGGACAGCAGCGCAGCCAGGTGTCGGGGAGCCACCCAGCCGGGCACCGCCAGGCCAGGGGCCAGACGACGCGACTTCAGCGGGCATATCGGCCGTCCCGGGCGGATCTGAAGGCGCGTACCGCCCTGCGATCCGTCAAAAAGCGTGCGCAAAGCGCCCGGACTTCCGCCCCATCGCCTGGCGAAATCGCTAGGATTCGAAGCTGCGGTCTTTTTGTGCGGAGGCTTTGCCGCTGCGCGGATCATTTCGCCATGCTGAAAAGAATACCCACCCACCAGTTGCGCCTGGGCATGTTCGTGCACGAGCTGTGCGGCTCGTGGATGGACCATCCCTTCTGGCGCACGGCCTTCAAGCTGACGGAGCAACGCCAGCTGGACCAACTGCTGGACAGCCCCGTGCGCGAGGTCTGGATCGATGCCAGCAAGGGCCTGGACGTGCCCGGCGCCGCCCCCACCACCCTGCTGGACGACATCGACCTGCCCGACGACGGCACCAGCCACGGGGGCAATTTCCCGCCCACGGTGCACGCCGAGCTGCTCGACCTGGCGCCGGTGGAAAAGCAGGCTTCCCTGCAAGATGAAGTGGCCCGCGCCTCGCGCATCGTGGCCCAGGCCCGCGGCGCCATGAAGACCATGTTCCAGGACGTGCGCCTGGGCAAGGCGGTGGATGCCGAGCACTGCCTGCCGCTGGTGGACGACATCACCCGGTCGGTGTCGCGCAACCCCGGTGCCATCGTCAGCCTGGCGCGCCTGAAGACCAGCGACGACTACACCTACATGCATTCGGTGGCCGTGTGCGCGCTGATGGTGGCCCTGGCCAAGCAGCTCAAGCTGGGCGAGGCCGACACCCGCGAGGCGGGGCTGGCCGGCCTGGTGCACGACCTGGGCAAGGCCGCGATGCCGCTGGAGGTGCTCAACAAGCCGGGCAAGCTCACCGAGGCCGAATTCAACATCATGCGCGGCCACCCGCAGGCCGGCCACCAGATGCTGGTCGAGGGGCGCGGCGTGGGCGAGATCCCGCTGGATGTCTGCCTGCACCACCACGAGAAGATCAACGGCACCGGTTACCCGCACCGCCTCCAGGGCGACCAGATCAGCCTGTTCGCGCGCATGGGCGCGGTGTGCGACGTGTACGACGCCATCACCTCCAACCGGCCGTACAAGGCGGGTTGGGACCCGGCCGAATCCGTGCAGAAGATGGCGCAGTGGACCAAGGATGGCCACTTCAGCGAGCCGGTGTTCCAGGCCTTCGTCAAGAGCATCGGCATCTACCCGACCGGCTCGTTGGTGAAGCTGAAATCAGGCCGGCTGGGCGTGGTGGTGGACCAGAGCGCGGGCTCGCTGCTGGCGCCGCTGGTGAAGGTGTTCTTCTCCACCAAGTCCAACGAGCGGCTGGTGCCGCAGCTGCTGGACCTGGGCGCCAAGGGCTGCGGCGACCAGATCGTGTCGCGCGAATCGCCGGCCACCTGGGGCTTCAAGAACCTCGATGATTACTGGGTGAACGGGGCGAAGTAGCCGCCTTCGCGGTCGAGGCAGCGTGGGAGCGTGCCCGCGCGATCGCCACACAGCAGGCCAGCATCGTCATCAGGGCGAGTTCCGGCGTGCCGAGCGCACCCCCACCGCCGCCACTGCTGGACGTGCTGGTGCTCGAACTGCCATTGCTTTCCGAGGTGGCCACATCGCTCGCGGCCGCGCTCACGGTGATGCTGCTGGTCGTGCTGGCGCTGCCGCCGTTGCTGTCCGTCACGGTGAGGGTGACGTTGAAGGTGCCGGCGGCCGAGGGCGTGGCTGTCACGGTCTGGCCGGTGGCGCTGCTCAGGCTGGTCACGATGCCGCCGCCGCTGGCCAGCGTCCACTGGTAGCTGGCGATGCTGCCGCTGGTGCCGGCTTCCGAACTGGCGCCGCTGAGGGTGACGGTGCTGCCCGCCGTCGGGCTGCTCGGGCTCACGGTGATGTTGGCGGTGGGCCCGGTGCTGGTGCCCAGGGCCGCGGCCACGGCGGCGCCCGCGTCCAGCATGCCGGCGCCGCAGGTGCTGGTGGTGCAGTAGCACTCGTACTGCGTCGATGACGACGAGCGCGGCGTGGTGCAGGTGCTTGTGCCCGAGGTGCCGCCCGTGGTCGGGAAGGCGCGTGCGCTGGACTTGAGCAAGGTGATGATCTGTGCCGGCGTCAGAGAAGGCTGGGCCGACACCATCAGCGCCGCCGTGGCGCTGACCAGCGGCGCCGAGAAGCTGGTGCCGATCTCCGAATCGTTGGCATCGGTGTAGACGGAGCCGCCATTGGCATGCGTCACCGGCGTCGTCGTGCCGCTGTTGGTGGTGCTCACGAAGCTGTAGGTGCAGCTGCCCGTGCTGTTGACGCAGTTGCCGCCCGGCGCGCTGATGGTCACCGCCGAACCCAGTGACGAATAACCAGCCTTGGTGCCCACATGCCGCAGCGCGGCCACGCCGACCACGCCCGTGCAGTTGGCCGGCGTGCCCGTGGTGGTCGATTCGTTGCCGGCGGCGGCCACCACCAGCGCACCGGCGGTGGTGATCTCGCTCACGGCATCCAGGTAGGCCTGGGAGCAGGTGCCCGTGGCGCCCAGGCTCAGGTTGATCACCTTGGCCGGCGTGGTGTTGGTGGGCGCGCCACTCACGCTCAGGCCGGCGGCCCAGCGCATGCCGGCGATGATGTCCGAGTCGTAGCCGCCGCACTTGCCCAGCACGCGCACCGGCAGGATCTTCACGTTCCAGCCCACGCCGGCCACGCCGACACCGTTGTTGGTGTCCGCGCCGATGATGCCGGACACCACCGTGCCGTGCCAGCTGCTGGTCGAGCTGGCCGAGCAGCCCGAGAACACGCTGCTGTTGGCGCTGATCTCGCTGCTGGTGAGGTAGTCGCCCAGGTCGGAGGCATCGCTGCTGCGGCCGACCGAGTTGCCGGCGATCGCCGCTTCGGAGATGAAGTTATAGCCGGGCAGCAGCTTGGCCGCCAGGTCGGCGTGGTCGTAGCGCACGCCGGTGTCCACCACGGCCACCACGACCGAGCTGCTGCCGGTGCTGCGGGCCCAGGCCGCGGGGGCATTGATGGCCGACACCAGCGTGGCATCGGCCGTGTGGGCGTACCACTGGCCATCGGTGGGGTAGGGGCTGGACTGGCCGCTGGCGAACAAAGGATCAGACGGTGTCACTTCCAGCGCCTTGCGCCGCTGGTCCACCACCGCGTATTCCACGTCCGATTGCTGCGAGAGCTCGGCCGCCAGCGCGGCAGAGGTCTTGCCCGTCATGGTGGCCACGTGCGTGCGCGTGCCGATCTGGCGGCCGTCGGTGATGCTCAGGCCCAGGCGCTGGCCCATGCTGTGCATGCGGCTGCTGCCCGTCTGCGACAGCAGGCTGGAGCTGGATTTCAGTTTGACGATGACGCGCGCCGGTGCGGCCGACGAGGCACTGGTGTCGCTGGACGAAGCCGCGGTGTCGGCCCAGGCCGGCGAGGCCACGCCCTGCAGCAGCGCGCACAGCGACAAGGCCAAACCGAGAAGAAAACGCCTGGGATGGAGCACACGGACCTCGCCGGTTCAATGAAAACCGGACGATGCTGAAAGCGCCGTGTTGCTGCTGTGTTGCTGACTTGTTGCTGACCCGTGACCAGCGCCGGGGCGCGGTCACGTCTGCCAACTAAGTCGCTTACTGGCTGGAGAGGCTCAGCCCCGCGTGCTCCCGCAGCGGGTGGAAGTGCACCAGCGGGTGCCGCTCGGCCGTCAGGCGCAGGTCGTACGCCGAGGTCATCATGTAGGCCAGCGTGTCCGCCGCGTCCAGCGCCAGTTTCGACGCGTTCTCGTCGGTGAACTTTTTGAGCGCCTCGGGCGTGTCGGCCGTGATCCAGCGCGCGCCGGTGAAGCGGCAGGGCATCAGGCGGATGTCCACGCCGTACTCGGCCTTCAGGCGGTGCTGCACCACTTCGAACTGCAGCTGGCCGACCGCGCCCAGCAGCATCGAGCCGCCGGCTTCCGGGCGGAACACCTGGATCGCGCCTTCTTCACCCAGCTGCATCAGGCCCGCCTGCAACTGCTTGCTCTTCATCGGGTTGGCCAGTTCCACCGTCTGGAACAGCTCGGGCGCGAAGAAGGGCAGGCCGGTGTACTGCAGGGTGATGCCATCGGTGATGGTGTCGCCCAGCTGCACGCCGCCGTGCGTGGTGAAGCCGATGATGTCGCCGGCAAAGGCTTCATCCACCGCTTCACGGCGCTGCGACAGGAAGGTCACCACGCTGGTGGGGCGCAGTTCCTTGGCCGAGCGCTGCACCTTGAGCTTCATGCCCGGCACGTACTGGCCCGAGCACACGCGCACGAAGGCGATGCGGTCGCGGTGCGACGGGTCCATGTTGGCCTGCACCTTGAACACCACGCCGGAGAAGTTCTCCATGCCCGGGTCGATCTCGCGCTTGGAGCCGTCCTTTTCGGTGCTCAGGCGCGGGTGGGGCGCGGGGGCCAGGTCCACCAGCGCATCCAGGATCTCCTGCACGCCGAAGTTGTTCACGGCCGAGCCGAAGAACACGGGCGTCTGCTTGGCGGCCAAAAACGCCTCCAGGTCGAACGCGGGCGCGGCGCCTTGCATCAGCTCCATGTTCTGCTCGGCCAGCTCCCAGTCGTGGCCGAAGCGTTCGTGCAGCTTGTCGCGCTCGCTCAGGGGCACGACCTCGTCGTCTTCGCCGCGCTTGTCGGCGCCGGCGCTGAACAGGCGCATGCTCTGCGTGCGCAGGTTCACGATGCCGCCGAAGGTCTTGCCCTGGCCCACCGGCCAGGTCATCGGCACGCAGGGCATGCCCAGTTCGCGCTCGACTTCATCGAGCAGCTCGACCGGGTCGCGCCCTTCGCGGTCCATCTTGTTGACGAAGGTGATGATGGGCGTGTCGCGCTGGCGGCAGACCTCGATCAGGCGCTTGGTCTGCGCTTCCACACCGTTGGCCGCGTCGATCACCATCAGGGCCGAGTCCACGGCCGTGAGCACCCGGTAGGTGTCTTCCGAGAAGTCCTTGTGGCCCGGGGTGTCGAGCAGGTTGACCACGTGCTCGCGGTACAGCATCTGCATCACGCTGGAAGCCACCGAGATGCCGCGCTGCTTTTCGATCTCCATCCAGTCGGACGTGGCGTGGCGCGAGGCCTTGCGGCCCTTCACGGCGCCGGCGATGTGGATCGCGCCGGAGAACAGCAGCAGCTTTTCCGTCAGCGTGGTCTTGCCGGCGTCGGGGTGGGAGATGATGGCGAAGGTCCGGCGGGCCTTCACCTCGTCGGCGATGGAGCCGCGGGACATGGGATGCTTCCTTGCGAAGTGCGCGGGCCACAAGCGGCCTGTGCAGGCGGGTGCGGCCCGTGGTGGCCGACCAAACCCCCTATTTTAGACGCTCGGCGTTTGCCGGGGGAAGGGCGGTCAACGCGGTGGCAGGGGCGGGCCCAGGCAGGCGCGCAGCCTGACCAAGTCGGCGCAGCTTTCCGGCGGTTGGCGGGCGGCATCCTGGGCCAGGCCTTGCAGGCAGCGGGTGCTGCGGCGTGCACGCAGGTACCACCACGTCGCCCGCAAGGGCGCCTCGGCCAGGGCCAGCCCCACCTGCTGGTGCTGGGCCAGGTCCAGCGCCAGATCGCGCGGGAAGTGGCGGTTGTCCAGCGCGCAGGCCACCTGCGGGCCGGCCCCGGTGGGCGCCGGCACCTTCACTGGGGCCTGCAGCACCGCACGCCAGTGGGCATCGCCGGCCATCACGTAGGCGTAGGCCGTGGGCGCATTGGGGTAGGCGTTGGCATAAGCGGTGAAGGCTTTCGCGTACGCCGCACGCCGGTAGGCGCTGTCGCCCGCGCGCTCCAGCCGGCGCGCGGCCTCGCGGTCGGCCAGGCTGGTGTCCGCCTGCCGCGCCCTGGCGGCCGACAGCACGCGTTGATGCGGCGGGACCATGTCCGGCGAAGGGGCGCCATCCGGCTGCGCCAGCGGTGATGCACACGCCCACCCCATGACGAACAACGTCAAGCAGGGGGCGATAAGGGCCGTTGACGAAGGGTTCCGCGTGGCGGGCATGGCAACGTTTTCCGTGATGGATGCCTGGATTATGGGCAGCCGGATGATGGGGTGCCTTCGGGTCCCTCCGGATTCAAGCGGGCGCGCCGGAGGCCGATATCCGTTGCATCAGAAGTCCCGCTGCGACGTCCTGCACTCACCAGGACGGTGTGCACGACGCATCGGGGAGGTCCGCAGCACGACAACAGAGACACACCGACCCATGGCTGACATCCCAAGGGCGCACGCTGGCACGGCCGACCGGGCTTGCGCGCCTGTCCAGGCCCAATCCGATGCCTTGCGCATCCTGCTCAAGGGCACCGCCGTGGTGGCGGGCCTGACGCACATCGCCTTCCTGAGCCTGTTCTACTGGGCCGAGGTGGACGCCATGGCCATCATCAACGTGGCCAGCGTGCTCTGCTACGTGTGGACCTTCTGGCTGGCCCACCAGGGCCGCATCGGCATGTGCTGGGTGGTCACCGCGCTGGAGGTGCTGGCCCACGCCATCCTGGCCGTCTGGGTGATCGGCTGGGCCTCGGGCTTCCACTTCTACATCCTGCTGGTGATCCCGGTGGCGGTGATCACGAACTTCCGCTCGCTGGCGATCAAGGTGATGCTGGTGTCGGCGCTGACCATGGTCTACCTGGGCATGGACATGCTGCTGCTGCGCCGCCCACCCATGGTGCCCCTGCCCGACACCGTGATCGACGGCCTGCACTACTTCAACGTGCTGGGCACCATCCTCATCCTGATCTTCCTGGCCGGCTACTACCACTACCTGATCTCCAAGGCCGAGGCCAACCTGCGCGAGATGGCCACCACCGACCCGCTCACGCAGTTGCGCAACCGCCGCGCCGTGATCGAGGCCATCCGGGACGAAGAGCTGCGCATGCAGCGCGCCGAAACGCAGATGTCCTTCGTGCTGTGCGATCTGGACCACTTCAAGCAGGTCAACGACACCTACGGCCACGACGCCGGCGACGAGGTGCTCAAGGCCGTCAGCCGCGTGCTCACCGAAGGCATCCGCGAGGTGGACCACCTGGCCCGCTGGGGCGGCGAGGAGTTCCTGCTGGTATTGCCCGGCGCGGGCACGCAAGAGGCACAATTGGTCGCCGAACGCCTGCGCCAGCGCATCGAAGCCCTGCGCGTGAAGGTGGGCCACCAGGAGCTGCGCATCAGCATGACCTTTGGCGTGAGCGCCCTGCACCCGGGCGAGACCTCCGAGAACACCATTTCGCGCGCCGACCAGGCGCTGTACGCGGGCAAGCACGCGGGCCGCAACCGCGTCGTGCTCGGCAGCCTCACACCCGAGCCCCTGCTTCAGAGCTGACGCCCAGCGCGCGCCAGCCAAGGACCCCACCGTGCCCTTCTGGCGCCTTCCCCGTTTGCCGCGCTCGCGCATCGCCGGTGCCTCCAGCGCCGAGGCCTTCCGTGGCCTGCTGATGGGCACCTCGGTGCTGGCCATGCTCACGCACGGCTGCTTCAGCGTGCTGTTCTGGCTCTCGGGCGTGCCGCTGCTGGCCTGGGTGAACGTGGCCAGCATGCTGCTGTACGGGCTGTGCTTCCGCCTGATGGGGCGCAAGCACATGCTGACCGGCCTGCTGCTGATGGGCGGCGAGGTGATGGGCCATGCCGTGCTGGCCGTGATCCTGGTCGGCTGGGACAGCGGCTTTCACTACTACGTGATGCTGGTGGTGCCCGTGGCCCTGGTCAGCACCCAGACGCCCGAGTGGATCAAATGGATCTTCGCCCTGGGCACGGTGACGGGCTACGTGGTGCTGGACGTGCTGTGGCGCCAGGCCGTGCCACCCTATGCGTTGAGCCCGGCCGTGCTCAACGGCCTGCACTACTTCAACATCGTCTCGGCCCTGGTGATCCTGGCTTTTCTGACCGCCACCTACTTCCGCTTGGTGGCGCGCGCCGAGGGGCGCCTGCGCGAACTGGCCACCACCGACCCGCTCACGCGCCTGCTCAACCGCCGCGCCCTGCGCGAGCGCATCGCGCTGGAAGAGCGCCGCCAGCAGCGCGAGGCCCACAAGCCTCTGTCTTTCGTGCTGGCCGATGTGGATCACTTCAAGGCGATCAATGACCAGCACGGCCACGAGGTGGGCGACCAGGTGCTGGTGCAGGTGGCCGCGGCCCTGGGCGAAGGCGTGCGCGAGGTGGACCACCTGGCCCGTTGGGGCGGCGAGGAGTTTTTGATCGTGCTACCCGATACCGACGAGTTGGTGGCCGGCCAAGTGGCCGAGCGCCTGCGCCAGGCGGTGGCGGGCTTGCAGTTGCCGGGCGGCTCGCGCGGCATCACGGCGACCCTGGGCGTGGCCGAGCGCGCCGAAGGTGAGTCGCCCGACCAGGCCATCTCCCGCGCGGACGAGGCGCTCTACGCCGGCAAGCGGAGCGGCCGCGACCGGGTGGTGTGCGCCAGCAAGCTGCCGTCGGCCGGGGCCGCGCCTTCGAACCCCCAATGAAAAAGGCCCGCACGGGGCGGGCCTTCCATCAGGTGCCGAAGAACCGGCGAGCGATCAGCCGATCACTCGATCTCGTTCTTGCTGGCGCATTCGGCATCGGAGCCGTTCACGCTGCAGCGGGCGCGCTTGATGATGTTCAGCGTCTGCTTGTTGTACAGACCCTGCTTGGCGATGTCGATGCGGGCTTCACGCAGCATCAGCACGTACTTCGGGATGTTTTCCGGGGGCAGATCGTCCCAGGTCGCGGCCGGGATGCCGGCTTCGGCCTTCTTGATCAGGCTCATGGCGTGGTCGAACTGACCAGCCCAGTACTGGCGCGACTTCAGGCCGAAACCCTCGGGGAACTTGGCCTTGTTGAAGATCAGCTGCACCGTCGGGATCATGATCGGGAAGCGGCCGATGCCGCCCTTGGTGCCGATGCCCTTGTACAGCTCGAACGGCTTGTAGGCCACGGCCGGCAGGGTGACCATGTCCACGAAGCCGTTGTTGAAGCGCGGGCCGATGTTGGTCACGTCCACCGAGACGGGCTGCGCGCCGATCTTCTGGATCATGGCGCCCTGGGCCTTGTCGTAGTCGAAGGCCGCGATCTTCTTGCCCGACAGGGCTTCGACCGAGTTGATCGAGCGGTCACGCACGATCGGGTAGGCCGCGCCCAGCGGGAAGATGCCGCCGACTTCGTAGTTGCCTTCCACCATCAGCTTGGCGCCGCCTTCGCTGGAGAAGACCTGGATCACCTTGCGCACCACTTCGTAGCTGGCAGGGATGTCGATCTTGTTGGCGCGCACCACGGTGGACGAACCGATCGAGTCGATCGAGCCGGCGACCTGGTTGAACGCCTTGGTGCGGAATGCGGTGGCGAACACGGCATCGCACTGGCCGGCGCGGAAGTCCTCGACCGCCACGCGCTCGTCGACGTAGCTCTTGAGCTCGATCTCGACGCCGTTCTTCTGCATGGCCACGCCGTAGTCGATGGCCGCGTTGTAGACGTCACCGGTCTTGCCGGCCACGTCCCAGACGCACACGAGGTTCTTGGCCGACGCGGCGCCGGCCATGCCCATGATGGCCGCTGCGGCCAGGGCAAGCTTGCTGAATTTCATAGTCTCTCGGTATCTCTGATTCGATTGCATACAGGGGCCTCCACCAAGTCGGCGATGGCACAGAAATGTGCACCGCACGTATTCAACGCCGGATGGCGTTTGTGATACGACAGGGGCAACCCGAATAGGTTCCCCCCGCCTCCGGGGTGGGCGCGCTTGAAAATGTAGCGCACCCGGGCATGCACAACTGGCCATGCAGTGACTACAATAGCGGTTCGTGCCGAGGAGCGTTGCAAGGCCAACCCTCTCATTCAAGCGGTTTTTAAGGCGGTGTCAGCACTGCCTGACAACCCAGTCGGGGGCCCCAGGCTCGGCACGCAAGTTTTGCAACGGCGCTCACCCCGCATGTGTCCCCGCTGGGTGAGATTTTCGCGCCAGGCCTCTGCGCCCGCGCATCCCCGGCAGCGCACGGCGGCTTCTGAACCCCATTAGGAGCTTTGTCCATGAACGCTGTGTCCAAAAACCTGATCACCGATCACAAAGGCGTCGAGTGCGTCGTCGCCGACATGTCCCTGGCCGGTTGGGGCCGTAAAGAGCTGGCCATCGCCGAAAGCGAAATGCCCGCCCTGATGGCCATCCGCAAGGAATATGCCGCCACGCAGCCCCTCAAGGGTGCGCGCATCACCGGCTCGCTGCACATGACCATTCAAACGGGCGTGCTGGTCGAGACCCTGCAGGCCCTGGGCGCCACCGTGCGCTGGGCCTCGTGCAACATCTTCTCCACGCAA
>DXIO01000050.1 GCA_019112875.1 Candidatus Aquabacterium excrementipullorum | reverse complement strand
CGCCGTCCAGGCCCGAGGTCAGCAGGCTGTCACCCACCTGCACGTCGGCATTGCCGGCCATGAAGCGCAGTTCCATGCCTTGCGCCTGCGGCATGCCGTAGGCCACGCCGCGCTGCTGCGTGCGCGCGTTGAGCACGGGCACGGCGGCGTCGCGGTCGGTCACCAGGGTGACTTCGGCGGTGAGCGGGTACACGCGCGTGACCTGGCCCAGCACGCCGGTTTCATCGAGCACAGGGGCGCCCAGCACCACGCCGTGGCGGCCGCCGCGGTCCAGCACCACCTTGCGGGTGTAGGGGTCGGGTGCGTCGTAAAGCACCTCGGCGGCCAGGGTCTGCACATTGATGCGGGGGCGCAGTTCGAGCAGTTCGCGCAGGCGGGCGTTCTCGGCCTCCAGGCTGGCCACGCGCATCACACGCTCGGCCTGCGCCGCCACGGCCTGCTCGGCCTGGTTCTCGGCACGGCGGGCCTCGTCGAGACCGCGCAGGTAGTGGCCCGCCTGTTCCCAGCCGTTGACCGGCGCCAGCAGGGCCTGCTGCACCGGATGCAGCACCGTGGCCAGCGCCGCGCGCAGCGGCTGCGTGACCTGGAAGCGCACGTCGGCCACCATCATGAACACGGCCAGCGACGAGAAGAACAGCAGGCGCGTCAGCGCCGACGGCCCTTGCTTGAAGAAGGGCGGCGGGGTGCGGTCCAGCGTGCCCAGCGTCATGTTTACTCATCACGCCGCCAGCGCGGCGAGCGGCCTTATTCGGAGGTGAAGATGCTGCCCAGGCGTTCCATGCGCTCCAGGGCGATGCCGCAGCCGCGCACCACGCAGGTCAGCGGGTCTTCGGCGACCAGCACCGGCAGGCCGGTTTCTTCGGCCAGCAGGCGATCGAGGTCGCGCAGCAGCGCGCCGCCGCCGGTCAGCATCATGCCGCGCTCGGCGATGTCGGCCCCCAGCTCGGGCGGCGTCTGCTCCAGCGCGTTCTTCACGGCCGACACGATCTGGTTGAGCGGGTCGGTGAGCGCTTCGAGGATCTCGTTGCTGGAGATGGTGAAGCTGCGCGGCACGCCTTCGGACAGGTTGCGGCCCTTGACTTCCATCTCCTTGACCTCGGAGCCCGGGAAGGCACTGCCGATGCTCTTCTTGATGGCTTCGGCGGTGGGCTCGCCGATCAGCATGCCGTAGTTGCGGCGGATGTAGCTGATGATGGCCTCGTCGAACTTGTCGCCGCCGACGCGGACCGAACCCTTGTAGACCATGCCGCCCAGCGAGATCACGCCCACTTCGGTCGTGCCGCCGCCGATGTCGACGACCATGGAGCCGGAGGCTTCGGACACCGGCAGGCCGGCGCCGATGGCTGCGGCCATGGGTTCCTCGATCAGGTAGACCTCGGAGGCACCGGCGCCCAGCGCGGATTCGCGGATGGCGCGGCGCTCGACCTGGGTGGAGCCGCAGGGCACGCAGATGATGATCCGGGGGCTGGGCTTGAGCACCGAGCGCGGGTGGACCATCTTGATGAACTGCTTGAGCATCTGCTCGGTGACGGTGAAGTCGGCGATCACGCCGTCCTTCATCGGGCGGATGGCCTCTATATTGCCGGGCACCTTGCCCAGCATGGCCTTGGCCTCGTGGCCGACGGCCTGGATGGATTTCTTGCCGTTGGGGCCGCCCTCGTGGCGGATGGAGACGACCGAGGGCTCGTCAAGCACGATGCCCTTGTCACGCACGAAGATCAGCGTGTTGGCGGTGCCCAGGTCGATGGCGAGGTCGGTGGAGAAATAGCGGCGGAAGGTTCCGAACATGAATACGGCTCCGGCAACCGGGATCGATGCGCGGCGGGGGCCTCGCGGATGCAACCGAGCCCGAGGTCGTCGGGCAGGCATCCGGGCACACGGCCAACCGGCAGTCCACAGGTCGCTGCGGGGGTGGTGGGATAACCTAGGATAATACCCCATCCCCTGGGCCGACCCGGGCGGCTTGCCCCTGGTTTCACCCTCGGTTCACCCCTGTCACGCTTGCAACACCATGGCTTCGAACAACGCCACTTTGACCCCGGAAGACATCGGCCGCATCGCCCAGCTGGCCCGGCTGGAGCTGGCTGACGGCGAACGCGCCGCCATGCTCGAGCAACTCAACGGCTTCTTCGGCATCGTCGAGCAGATGCGCGCCGTGGACACCTCCGGTGTCGAGCCCCTGTACACCCCCCTGTCGGCCATCGAGGACGTGACCCTGCGCCTGCGCGAGGACGCCGTCACCGAAGGCGACCAGCGCGAGGCCAACATGGCCAATGCCCCCGCCCGCGACGGTGGCCTGTTCCTCGTGCCCAAGGTGATCGAATGACGTCCGCCATGTCCCAAGCCACCCCCCAAGACCTTCACGACCTGACCCTGGCCGAGGCCGGTGCCCGCCTGGCCGCCGGCCAGACCACCAGCGAGGCCCTGACCCGCCACGCCCTGGCCCGCATCGAGCAGCACGCCCAGCTGGGCGCCTTCCTGCACGTCGACACCGACGGCGCCCTGGCCGACGCCCGCGCCGCCGACGCCCG
>DXIO01000049.1 GCA_019112875.1 Candidatus Aquabacterium excrementipullorum | reverse complement strand
AGCGTTTGTGGCCGGCCGGAGGGGCTCCAGGATTCGCGCATCACACGGCCCTGCACGAAGCCCGTCAGGCCTTCGAGCATCTGTTCGCGCGGCTTGTCGGGCAGCGCGAAGCCGGCCTCGTGCGTGGCGGCCAGGATGTAGGCGGTGAGGCGATCGCTGCCGCGCGCTTCGTCGCCAGCGGAGGGCGGGAAGTACAGGGCCAGGCCGTCGCTGTCCAGGTAGGTGGGCAGGCGCTTGGCCACGCCGTCCCACATGGCCTGATCCTTCAGGCCGACGGCTTTCGAGGTCTGCTGCTCCAGGCAGACGTAGGGGTAGGTCTCGAAGAAGCGGCGCAGGCCGGGCAGGGCGCCGGTGAGCTTGGGCTGCACCTCGATGCGCACACCGCCACGGGCGCGCACGCCTTCGGGCGTGGTGAGCGTGAGGCCATCGGCCGGAGGCTGCACAGGCAGGCTCAGGGGGGCGTCGAGCTGGCGCAGCGTGGCCTGCAGCACGCGCTCGGGCACGGCGGGCTGCACCTGCTGCTTGACGGTGAGGCGGTCGGCCACGCCAGCGCGCGAGGTGGTGGCCGAGGCTTGCCAGTTCAGCGCGTTGATGCCGGCGGGCACGCTCAAGGTCCAGCGGATCTCCTTGGCGCCTTGCGCGGGCACGTCCACCTCCTGCGCAGCCGGCGCTGGCGTGGTGTTGCCATCGGTTGGCTTGAGTTCGGCGCGCGCCTTCAGCACCTGGCCCGTGGTGTTGCGCAGCGTGAAGATCGCGTCGAAGCGGTCGCCCTCGCGCACCAGCGGCGGCAGGCCCGACAGCATCTGCAAATCCTGGCTGACCTGCACGCTGGCGCTGCCCGTGCCGAAGGCCTCTTGCTGTGGCGTGGTCTGCAAACGCGCGGGGCCGTTGGCGATGGCGACCAGGCGGAAGCTGGTGAGCGAATCGTTGAGCGGCACGTCGATCACGGCCTCGCCGTTGGCATCGAGCGTGACGTCGCCCTTCCACAGCAGCAGGGTGTCGAACAGCTCGCGGCTGGACGTGTGGCCGCCGCCGCCACCCGGCGCGATGGCCTTGCGACCGTAGTGGCGCCGGCCGACGATCTCGTTCTGCGCGGTGCTGGTCTCCACGCCCCAGGGGCGGTCCTGCAGCAGGCCGTCGAGCAGTTGCCACGAGGGGTTGTCGGCCAAGGCCAGCAGGGCTTCGTCGACGGCGGCAAACGCCACTTCGCCACGCACGGGCTGGCCATCCTGCGTGACGCGCACCTTGGTGCGCACGGTCTGGCGGATGCTGTAGCGCGGTTTCTCGGGCGTGACCTTCACGTCGAGCGTGTGCGGCGCGCGGCCGATGTGCAGCTGTGCCACGCCCAGCTTGAAGGCGGGCTTGGAGAGGTCGACCATGGCGGTGGGCGCCTGGAAATCACGTCCTTCGTTCCAGAAGGCCTGCCACCAGGCGAGCGGTGTCTTCCAGCCCCAGGTGAAGAAGGAGTACCACGGCACCTCGTGCACGCGTCCACGCAGCGCCATCACGCTGACGAACACATTGGGCGCCCAACTGGTGGCCTTGGGGATCGGCAATTCGATGGTTGGATCACTGCCCTTGAGCGTGAGCACGCGGCTGTCGATCACGCCTTCGCGCTCGACGGTGACCAGCACCGTGGCCTCGCGGAAGGGCATGCGTACCTGCAGGCGCGCGGTCTCGCCGGGCTCGTAGCTCTTCTTCTCGGGCAGCACGTCCATGCGGTCGTCGTTGTCCTGCGAGAACCACAGCTCGCCATGGCGGGTGACCCACACGGTGGTGGCGGCCTCGGTGGCGTGGCCCTTGGCGTCCTTGGCCTGGGCGACCAGCTCGACCTCGCCGGCGGTATCCAGCTCGGCCTCGCACAGCAGCAGGCCGCGCGCGTCGGTCTGGCCGCTGCAGACGGTGCCCAGGTCCTTCACTTCCGTCTTGTTGTCGTAGCTGTAGAAGCCGCCGACGATGCGCTTGCGCGTGCTCAGGGACTGGCTGACGCGGGCGATGACCTTGATGTCCTGCTTGGGTAGCGGCTTGCCGGTGGTGTCCAGCGCCAGGGCCTGGAACTTGACCTGGCCGCGCGTGCTGGCCCAGGCGCCGGTCTTCAGGCCCACGACCACCTGGCTGGGCCACAGCGGCACCTCGGTGGACACGGTCTGCACCTCGCCGTTCGGGTCGTTGAAGCTCAGCTCGGCCTGCACGGCCATCGGGCGGCGCGTGGGCGGCAGCTTGGGCAGCACGACACGGGCATTGCCTTCGCGGTCGGTCACCAGGGGAAGCTTGTCGGCGATCAGTCGGCCACCGGCATTGATCTGGCCGGGATCGCCTTCGTCGGTGCCGCCGCCCTCATCGTCGTCATTGCTGGATTGCGATGCATCACGCGGTGCGCGAGGCGGCTCGAAGTTGAACTCGTCGTACTGCGGGAAGCGCACGGCGCGTTCGCGCAGCAGCGCGCTGATGCGGCCGGGCGCGGCGCCAAAGCCTCCGCCGGACAGGAAGCTCATCTGCACCGACAGTGGCAGTTCGCCAGGCGACACCTGCAGGTCCTTCGGGCCGGCCACGCGCGCCTGGATCAGCGGCAGGCGGAACTCCTCGACGCGGAACTGGCCGGCCATCAGGCGGCGTTCGCCCTCCTGGCCCTGGCTGCTCAGGTAGACCTCGTAGACGCCCAGCTTGGCGTCCTGCGGGATGGACCAGGTGGACAAGGCCGTGCCGTTGGCTCGCCACGAAAGCTGCTGCGTGATCTCGTCGCCGCTGCCGCTGTGGATGATGCGCAGGGTGGCGGGCCGGCGTTCGGGCGGCACGGCGGCCAGGCCCTGGCGGGTCTCCAGCCGCGCGAAGTGCTTCATCGACACCGTTTCGCCGGCGCGCAGCAGGGCGCGGTCGGTCACGGTGTGCACCCGCATCTCGGGCCACGGGTCGCTGTAGCGTGGCGATTGCGTGGGCACGTTGAAGCGCCAGGGCTCGATGCCCTTGTGCCAGTCGGAGAAGGCGAAGGCCAGGTCGGTGCGGCCCTTGTAGGGGCCTTGCTCGATGGCCTTGCGGGCCGAGATGAACAAGCCGTCGTTGACCAGGCAGCTCTGGTCGTAGCGCTGCGCGGGCAGGGGCTTGTCGACCACGGCGCGGCCTTGCGCATCGGTGCGGCCCTGCCACAGGCGCTCGCCTTGGCAGTTGCTGATGGCGATGTCGGCGCCGGCCACGGGGCGGGCCTTGTCCAGCGTGGTCACCCACACCAGGCTGTTCTCGCGGCCGAACTTGAAGTGCACGCCCAGGTTGGTGACGAGCACGCCGGTGCGCACATACATGGGTGCGGGCTTGGCCAGCAGCGAGGCGCCCAGGCGCGGCGATTCGACCTCGACCACGTGGTAGCCGGGGCCGGGCATCGGCAGGCCGACCACCTCGAAGGGGCGGGTGTCTTTCGAATCAGATGGTGGCAGTTTCAGCGGCTGGGTTTGCTTCTCGGTGTTGAGCAGCGACAGCTCGCGCGCGCCGATGCGGCGCTCGGCCTGGTAGCGGATCTCGCGGCCATTGCCATCCTGCTCGGTGCGCCACTCCTTCCATTCGCTCTGCGGGCGGCCCAGTTCCTTGGCGGAGAACGAAGTCTCGTGGTAACGCTGCACCTTGGCGATCCAGCGCAGGATGTCGGCATCCTCCGTGAGCGTCTTGCTGTGGCCATTCAGGCCGGCCTTGCCCGCATCAAGCGCCTTGACGCCCAGGCTGGCCTCGACATGGCGCACGGTGATCGGCAGCAGCGGGGGCTGGCCCGGCTCGCTTTCCAGCTCGATCACGCCGAAGGGCGCGGTGGCGAACTTGGCCAGCGGTGGCATGCCGCCCGTGCGCACGGCCATCGGGAAGGCATGGGCATTGGCCACGGGGCGGTCGGACACATCCTTGAGCTTGCCCGGCAGCACCACGGCCAGGTTGGCGTTCTCAGGCAGCGGCGGTTTGAAGGACAGTTCCTCGACCGTCTCCTGCTTGTCGTCCTTGTCGAACCAGGGTTTGAGGGAGTCGCTGCCTTCACGCTCGATGCGCACCTGCTCGGCCAGCGTGCGCGGCACGGGCGACGAAAAGCGCACGGTCAGCGGACGCAGCGGCAGGCAGGGCGCCTGGGCCTTCTCGCGCTCGCAGCTGAACTCCACCTCGAACGCCGGGCGCACGTTGAATTCGAAGCGCTGGGCCTGGCGCGTCACGGCCTGCGGCAGTGCCTGTGCGCCAATGCCCGCGCCCCACACCAGGCGTACCGCGGCCTTGTTGGGCAGTGGGCGTTGGCAGTGCACGAGCAGCAGGCGCGCGTCGTCGGGCTTGAGCCGGCGGCTCTTGAGCACCGCCTCACGTTCGGAGCCGGTCACCACCTGCAACGGGATGCGCTCGCCCACGCCTTCGACCTCGCACCAGGCCTTGCCGTCGATGCTGGAGGGCAAAGCGGGGCCATTGAGCGTGAACAGCCAGTGCTGCTGCTCTTCCACCTCGCCACCGGAAGGCGATACGCGCACCACCGCCGGGCCACCTGTCTGAAAAACGAATGGTTTGGGCTGACTCCAGCCACCAGCATCTGTTACTACAGGCTGCCAGCCGGCGCGCGGCTTGACCTGACAGCGCGCGCCCGGGCCCAGATCACGTTCGAAGTCGTAGGCCCACTGGCGGTCGTTGATCCAGCGGCCATCGCCCTTGGGCACATCGCCCTGGCATTCGACGCTGTAGGGCGCGGCCTGGCGCAGATCGCCCAGCGGCACCACGGCCCGGTCGAAGCGCACCACCACCTGGCGCACCTGGGCCACCTCGCCCTGGGGCGTGCTCTGCACCACGGTGGCGGCCTGCGCCATCCAGGTCGATGCCATGGCCAGCAGGCCGAACATGCCGGCGCGCAGGGGCCGGTGCATCAAAGGGGTAGAAAAGAGGCCAGACCTCATGCGCGGTGTCTCCCGTGTTTGCCAGTGCGATCCATGCCCTGTGGGTGGGCTGGTCGCAGTGTAGGAGCAAACGCGAAGACGCCGGGCGGCGAAGGTCAGGCGGCGTGCGCGGTATCGACGTGCGTGGGCGTGGTGGGTGCCGTCAACCCGCCGGTGATGAAGTCGCAGTACTGCTCGAACAGCTGCAGCGGCTGCTCGCGGAACAGCTTGTCCAGCCCGAAGGAGGTCTGGCGGCTGAGGATGCTCATGTCGGCCAGGCCATGCAGCAAGGTGCAGCCGATCATCACGCCCCGGTGCAGCAGCCCGTCGATGGAATGCTCGGGCATCAGCGCGTGCAGCACCACGACCACATCGCGCCAATAGTTCCAGGCCTGGTCGAACAGGCGGCTCTGGCCCACGGCGTCGCGCTGCCAGGTCAGGCGCGACAGGAAGCGGATCGCCATGCGCCCTTCATAAGAAGATGCATACAGCGTCACGAACGGCATGATCGCGGTGCTCACCACTTCACGCACGGTGAGGTTGCCACGCTTCTGCGCTTCGAACAGCGTCTCCATCGCCAGTTGCTGCAAAGGTTGCAGTTGTTCGTTGACGTGGTCGATCACGGCGCTCAGCAGCCCTTCCTTGCTCTGGAAGTGGTAGTGCACGGCCGAGGGATTGGACTGGCCGGCCGCCGCCACGATCTGGCGCAGCGACACACCGTCGATGCCATGCTTGGCAAAAAGGGTCAGTGCCGCGCGGATGATGTTGTCGCGCGTCGCACGCTCACCCGCCCCGCCACGCGGGTGGCGGGCACGGGATGCAGGGTTGGAAGGCGAGGCAGTGGTCATACAGGCTCATTCTGTCGCGTTCCGTTACGAGTGCGCGCACAGCCTCAGGGACAGTCCCGCCCCTTGAACTCGGGGGAAATGCCGCTTGTGCTGCCTGGCGAGCCTCGGCGGCCCTGGGATGAACCCGAGGGCAAGGCCGGCATGCATGACAATGCGCGCCATGACCGAGAACCTGTCTCCCGCCCGAGCACCGGCCTTGCCGGGGTTGGGCCTGCCCCTGGCCCTCCTGGCCTTGCTGGTGCCCACACTGCTGGCTGCGAGCCAGTCGCCGTCCATCACCTTCTACAACCAAGCGTTGGGTGTGTTCGGCTGGGGTGTGTGGATGACGGCGCTGGCCTGGTGGACGGGGCGTGGCGATGAACCGAGGCTGAAAGCCAGCGGACCCTTGCAAGGCCTCTCGGTGGTGCTGTGGATGTGCGCCGGTTCGGCTTTGGGCTCCGTGTGGGCCACCGGCCTGCCGCTGGGGCTGGGGCTGATGGCCGCGGGCTTGTCCCTGTCCGCCTGGCTGGTGATGTGGACGGCATGGCGTGCCGCGCACCGCATCGAGGTGGCCGAATTGATGGACCTGGTGTGCGCCGGCCTGGCCTGGGCGGGCGTGGCCGGCCTCGTGCTGGCGGTGATCCAGGTGTTCGTGCCGCAACTGGCCGATGGCACCTTCATTGCCGAATCCACCACGCCCGGTCGTGCGGTGGGCAATCTGCGTCAGCCCAACCATTTCAGCACCCTGTTGTTCTGGTCCGTCTGCGGCGTGGCCTGGCTGGGCCGCCGTGGGCGCTGGCCGATGGCCGCGGCGCAGTGGATGGTGGTGCTGTTCATCGGCGTCATCGTGTGGACGGCGTCGCGCACCGGCATGCTGGCCATGCTGCTGCTGTCGTTGTGGGCCTGGCGTGACCGCGGCCTGCCACGTTCGCTGCGCTGGTTGCTGGCGGCGGCGCCGCTGGTCTATGGCGCCTGGTGGCTGGGCATGTCCTGGTGGTCGCATGCTGGCGAAGGGCATGCCTTCGCCGCCGAGGCCCGGCTGCACGATGGCAGCGACATCTCCAGCTCGCGCTTCAAGATCTGGGCCGACACCTGGTCGCTGATCCGCGCGAACCCGTGGACAGGCGTGGGCTGGGGCGAGTTCAACCTGGCCTGGACCTTCACCGAGTTCCCCAACCGCCCCATCGCCTTCTTCGACCACACGCACAACCTGGTGCTGCAGTGGATGGTGGAGTTGGGCATTCCGCTGGCCGTGCTGCTGCTGGCCCTGTGCGCCTGGGCCGTGTGGGTGCTGTGGTGGCCTGGCCGCGAGGGCACCGATGCCGTCGTGCCGGCTGCGGCCACCATGGTCAGCATGGCTGGCCTGCACAGCCTGCTGGAGTACCCGCTGTGGTACAGCTATTTCCTGCTGCCCACGGCCTTCGTCTGGGGATTGGGCCTGGCCGCGCGCGCCGGTGTGCGCGCCGAGCCGCCAGTGCCGGCTTCCGCGCGACAGGATGAATCGCTGCCCACGGGCCTGCTCAACGTGGCCCTGGCGGCCTTGCTGGTGCTGGGCGCGGCCTGGGCCGCCATCGACTACCAGTGGGCCGTCAACATCTATGCGCCACGTGCCGGTGCCGGCCCGCTGGAGGAGCGCATCCGCCATGGCCAGAACCGCCTGTGGTTCGGCTACCAGGCGGACTATGCCGATGCCACCGGCCCCGAGGCCGATGAACCTTCGAAACCCCCTCAGGCTTTCCGCCGCACGCTGCACAACCTGGTCGATGCCCGCCTGATGATCGCTTATGCGCGCTCGCTGGCCGAGCATGGCCAGGTGGATCAGGCCCGTTACGTGGTGCAGCGCCTCCAGGAATTCCACAACCCGATGGGACAGGCGTTCCTGGCGATCTGCCAGAAGCCCGAGCAACTCCAGAAGCTTGCCCGCCGGCCCTTCCAGTGCGACCCGCCCCAGGGCCGCTACACCTGGCGTCAGGTGCTGCCTCGCTGAGGCCACGGGGGCGCGGAACGCGTTCAGAAGGCTCAGCCCGATGGTGCGTCGTCGTCGCGCTTCCAGTGCCCGCTGCGCCCGCCCTGCTTTTCCAGCAGGCCGACATCGGTGATGGTCATGCCGCGGTCCATGGCCTTGCACATGTCGTAGACCGTCAACAGGCCCACCTGCACGGCGGTGAGCGCTTCCATCTCCACGCCGGTAGGGCCCACGGTCTGGGCCGTGACGCGGCAGACCACGCCGGGCAATTGCTCGTCGCAGGTCAGTTCGACCGCCACCTTGCTCAGCGGCAACGGATGGCATAGCGGAATCAAGTCCGCCGTGCGCTTGGCGCCCTGGATGGCCGCGATGCGAGCCACGCCCAGCACGTCGCCCTTGCCCGCGCTGCCCTGCGCGATGGTCCGCAGCGTCTGCGGCGCCATGCGGATACGGCCTTCGGCCACGGCCACGCGCAAGGTGGCCGGTTTGGCCGAGACATCCACCATGTGGGCTTGGCCTTGCTCGTCGAAATGGGTCAGGGAAGACATGCGATCATTCATCCAGGCATCAGATTGCGCGCGGGGCGTTTTTGCCGGATGTAAAAACCCGGCGCTTCGTGGCCGATTGTGGAACCAAAACGAGGCCTGCGTATCCCAGCCAGCGCATACTGGGCGGCTTCCCGACCCTGAATGGCCCGATGAGCATTGCGAACCGACAGCGTCCCGTTTCTTCCCGTCACCTGCCCGGCCACCGTCGCCGTCTGGCACACAGGATGGGTATGGCGCTGCTGATGTTGCCCCTGACCGTGCAATCGGCAGTGCCTTTGCAGACCACGCCATCGCAGCCGGTTCACCGAGGCCTCACCAGCGACAACAACCTGCTGCCCGCCTTGGGCGACGTCAGCTCCCAGGCCTTGAGCCCTGCGGCCGAGCGCAAGCTGGGCGATCGCATCATGCGCTCCATCCTGCGCGACCCGGATGTGATCGACGATCCGCTGGTGCTGGAGTACATCGCCTCGGTGTGGACATCGCTGCTCACAGCCGCCCGCCACCGTGGCGAGATCGGCCCCGACCTGGAAGGCATGTACGCCTGGACGCCTTTCCTCGTGCGCGAGCGCAGCGTCAACGCCTTCGCGCTGCCTGGCGGCTACATCGGCGTGCACCTGGGCCTGCTGGCCATGACGCGCACGCCCGACGAACTCGCCTCGGTGCTGGCGCACGAAATGTCCCACGTCACGCAGCGGCACATCGCGCGCATGATCAGCCAGTCCAAGCAGACCTCCTGGGTGGGCCTGGCCAGCATGATCCTGGGCGTGCTGGCGGCCAGCCGTGCCCCCCAGGCCGCGCAGGCCATGATCATGGGCGGGCAGGGCGTGGCCATCCAGGGCCAGCTGAACTTCTCGCGCGACATGGAGCGAGAGGCCGACCGCGTCGGCTACGGCGTGCTGACGGATGCGGGTTACGCCCCTGGCGGCATGGCCCAGATGTTCGAGCAGCTGCAGCAGGCCTCACGCCTGAACGACGACGGCAGCTACCCCTACCTGCGCAGCCACCCCCTGACCACCGAACGGATTGGCGAGGCCCGCGCCCGCATGGGCTCGCAAGCCTGGAACGCTGCCATCGCGCCCCAGGCCGATGACGCTCAGACCCTGCTGCAGCTGCGTCATGAACTGATGGCCGGCCGCTCACGTGTGCTGATGGACACCCGCAGCGTGTCGCTGGAGCCTTTGCTGCGTCCACCGGCCTTGCCTGCCGACGCCACGCCGGTGGACCGCCTGGCCCGCCAGTACACCGCCGTGATCGCCGCCACCAAGCTGCGCGACAAGGCCGAGGTCGACCGCACCCTGGCCCTGGCCCGCAAGGAAGCCGAGGCCTTGCCGGCCTCGATCCAGCCCGAGGCGCGGCGCCTGCTCACCCTGGCCGAAATCGATGCCGGCATCGAGACAGGCCGCGCGGCCCAGGCTCATGCCACGCTGGTGCAGGGTTTGGGCAGCCCGGCCTCGGGCCTGCAGGCCGCGGGGCGCCCGGAGATCATGCTGCTGGCCCGCAGCACGCTGAACCTGCCCGATTCACGCGAAGAGCCTGCTGCGCTGCAAGAAGTCGTTAACGCCCTGCAACCCCATCTGAGCAACCGCCCCGACGATGCCACCGGCTGGACCTACCTCAGCTCCGCCTGGCTGCGCCTGAACCAGCCCCTGCGCGCCGTGCGTGCCGAAGCCGAGGCCAGCGCCGCCACGGGCGATCTGCAGGGCGCCATCGACCGGGTCGATTCCGCCCGCAAGCGCTTCACCCAGCCCAACTCGGCCGAGCTGATCGAGTTGTCGGTGCTGGACTCGCGTGTGACGCGCTGGCGCCAGATGCTGCGCGACGACAGCAAGGAAGACCTCTGATCCTTGGGCCCGGACGTTTCAGGTTCCTGTCCTGAATCCTGGTCAAGACGCCTCCCGTGAGAGGGTCTTTGAGATTAAATGCGAATAATTCGCATTAACATAAGTGCATCCGTCACACACCCGAAGCCGACCTGTTCCGCGGTTCGCCTTCGCCCAACCCAGAGGATGCACCCGTGGAAAACCGATCCGTTCCCGCCCTGAAGTCGCAGCTGCTCGGCCTGCTGGACGAGGTTCTGGCGCATGACGGCTTTGGCACCATCCGCGTCGACGTGCGCCTGCTCAAGCGAGGGCAGAAGGAAGTGATCCTGGACTGCGGCAAGCAGTACCGCTTCGTGGTGGATTTCCCAGCTCCGGTGTCGGCCGCCGACACGGGGCATCGACACACCTGATCTGGCCAGGGAGACTTTGATGTCCGCTTCGACCACCACCCCTCACGCCAGCTTGCGCCAGCAGTTCGCCGCCTTGCGCCATCAGGGTCTGCGCACGCGTGATGCCGCGCACAAGCTCGGTGTCAGCGAAGGCGAGGCCATGGTGGCGCATGCCGCCAGCCACATGCACCCTGCTGAAGAGGCCTCCAGCCTGTACAGCGTCACCGTGCTCGCGGGCGACTGGATCGCCTTGTTGCAGGGCCTGGAGGCCGTCGGGCCCGTGATGGCGCTGACGCGCAACGAGAGCGTCGTGCACGAGAAGATCGGCGTGTACCGCAACGTGAGCGCGCAAGGGCCCGTAGGCTTGGCGCTGGGCGCCGAGATCGACCTGCGCCTGTTCCTGATGCATTGGCACGTGGGCATGCACGTGGTCGAGCGCACGGCCAAGGGCGAGCAGCACAGTCTGCAGTTCTTCGATGTGCATGGCCAGGCCGTGCACAAGGTGCATGCGCGAGAGCAGTCCGATCTGCAGGCGCTGGAGCAACTGGTGCAGCGCCACGCGCGGCCCGAAGCCCGGCCGCTGTTCAAGCCCGGCCAGGCCCAGACGCAGCCCGACCGGCCCGATGCAGAGATCGATGTCTCCGCGCTGGATCAGGCCTGGTCCGCCATGAAGGACACGCACGAATTCTTCAGCCTGCTCAAGACGCACCAGGTCGCCCGCGTGCAGAGCTTCCGCCTGATGGAGGGCCGGCACACGCGCCGCACGCCGCTGGTGGCCGTGGAGTGGCTGCTGCAACGCGCCTCGCGCCGCGGCCTGCCCATCATGGTCTTCGCTGGCAACGCGGGCTGTCTGCAGATCCACACCGGCGCGGTGCACCGCATCGAGACCATGGGCCCGTGGCTCAACGTGCTCGATGACGGCTTCAACCTGCACCTGCGCGCCGACCAGGTGGCCGAAAGCTGGCTCGTCAGCAAGCCCACCGACGATGGCGTCGTCACCTCGCTGGAGCTGTTCGACGCACAAGGCCAGGTGATCGCGATGTTCTTCGGCGAACGCAAACCCGGCAAGCCCGAGCTGCCCGGCTGGCGCACGCTGGCGCATGGCCTGATGCAGGCCGATGAGCCCTCGCTGGAGGTGGCCGCATGAAGCGCCGCCTGTTGCTTCAAGGTGCCGCAGCCTCGATGGCGCTGGGTCGCGTTGCCCTGGCCCATGCACAAGACACTGCGCCCCGCCTGATCAGCCTGAGCGGTGGCATGACCGAGGTGGTCTACCGTCTGGGCGCCGAGCGCCTGCTGGTGGGCACCGACACCACCAGCACCTACCCGGCCGCCGCGGTGCGCACGCCCAAGGTGGGCTACATGCGCCAGCTGTCGGCCGAGGGCGTGCTGGCCTTGCGGCCCACCGCGCTGCTGGGCACCGACGAGGCCGGCCCGGCCCGTGTGCTCGACCAGCTCAAGAGCGCGGGCCTGGCCCTGCATCTGGTGTCGGCCGATCACAGTTTTGAAGAACTGCGTGCCAAGGTACGTGCCGTGGCCCAGGCCAGTGCCCGCCTCGAGGCGGGCAGGGCACTGGAAGCCGATCTGCACGCCCGCTGGCAGGCCAGCCTGCAACGTGTGGCGCAGGCCGAACAGCAACGCAAGGCCCAGAACCGGCCTGAACGCAGGGTGCTGTTCTTGATGGCGCACAGTGGCCGCCCGCAAGGTGCCGGCACCGACACCGCGGCCCACGCGATGCTGACCTTCGCCGGCGTGCGCAACGTGCTGGCCGGTGGTCATGGCTACCAGGCCCTGACCGCCGAGGCGGTGGCCCAGGCCGCGCCCGACATCATCATCACCACGCAGGAGTCTGTCGATGCCAGCGGTGGCGTCGAACGCTTCTGGCAGCACCCGGGCCTGGCGTTCACGCCGGCAGGGCGCCAGCAACGGTTGATCGCGATGGATGCGATGGCGCTGTTGGGCTTCGGCCCGCGCCTGCCCGACACGCTGGACGAGCTGAGGCAGAAGCTGGCATGAGCACCGGCCTTCCCGCGAACGCCAGGTCTGTGAGCCCGACGGAGCCTCGTGCATGAACACGAACGCGCTTGACGCCGACGCATCGCCGACGCTCAACTGGCGATCACCCGAAGGCCGCTGGTCACCGCTGGCGCTGGTGGTGGGCGGCGGCGTGGCCTTGCTGTTGGCTTTGTTGATCGGTGCGACGCAGGGCGCGTACTCCGTGGCCTTGAAAGACCTGTGGCCCAGCGCCCAAGCATCGGCCGGTGCCGATGTGTTCTGGCACATCCGTGCCCCGCGCCTGGTGATGGCCGTGCTCACGGGCGCGGCGCTGGGCGTGTCGGGCACGCTGGTGCAGGGGCTGTTCCGCAACCCGCTGGCCGATCCGGGCTTGATCGGCGTCAGCAGTGGCGCGGCGCTGGGCGCGGGCTTCGCCATCGTGTTCGGGCCGCTGCTGCCCGTGGCCTTGCGCGAAGGCCTGGGTGTATGGCCCATGCTGGTGTGCGCCTTCCTGGGCGGACTGCTGGTCACGGCGCTGGTGTGGCAGCTCTCGCGCGCACGGGGGCAGGTGCACACGCCGCTGTTGTTGCTGGTGGGCGTGGCCATCAATGCGCTGGCCAGTGCCGGTCTGGGCCTGCTGTCGCATGTGGCCAGCGACATCCAGTTGCGCACGCTCACCTTCTGGCTGCTGGGCAGCCTGGGCGGCAGCCAGTGGCACAGCACGGCGGCCTGCGCACTGGTGGTCGTGGCCGTGCTGTGCATGGCGCCGTCGCAGGCGAGGGCGCTCAATGCGCTGGCGCTGGGCGAGGCCCAGGCCCGCCTGATGGGCGTGCCGGTGGACCGCCTGCAACGCCAGTGCGTGCTTTGGGTGGCCCTCTCGGTGGGCGCGGTCACGGCGCTGACCGGCATGGTCGGCTTCATCGGCCTGCTGGCGCCGCATGCGGTGCGCCTGCTGGCCGGCCCCGATCACCGCGTGGTGCTGCCGGCCTCGGCCGCGATGGGCGCCGTGCTGGTGCTGCTGGCCGACACGGTCGCGCGCACAGCCTTCACGCCGGCCGATCTGCCGCTGGGCGTGCTCACGGGCCTGATCGGCGCGCCGGCCTTCCTGTGGATGCTGCGCCGGCGCTTCACCTCCACCTGACATCAAGCACTTCACGCACGGAGACCCCATGAGCCTGACCGCCAACCACCTGCTGCTGCACAAGGCCGGCCGTCGCCTGCTGGATGTGCCCCACCTGCACCTGCCCGCAGGCCAGGTGCATGCGCTGCTGGGCCCCAATGGCGCGGGCAAGTCGACGCTGCTGTCCGCGCTGGCCGGCCTGGAGCGCGCCACGGCCACGCAGGTGCAGCTGCTGGGCCGAGCCCTGTCCGACTGGGACACGCTGGCCCTGGCCCGCCAGCGTGCCTTGCTGCCGCAGGACAACGCCGTGCCTTTCGATTTCGACGTGCGCGACATCGTGCGCATGGGCCGCTTCCCGCATGCCGCGCACCCGCATCCGCAAGAGGCCGCCATGATCGACTGGTGCCTGGACCAGGCGGGTGCCCTGCACCTGGCCGAGCGCCGCTACGAGCAGCTCTCCGGTGGCGAGAAGGCCCGCGTGCAGTTGGCCCGCGTGCTGGCGCAGGTGCGCAACCACCCGGATGACGAGCGCCCCCGCTGGCTGCTGCTCGACGAGCCCACCGCCGCGCTCGACCTGGCCCACCAGCACAGCGTGATGCGCCTGCTGCGCCAACTGGCCTCCGAAGGCCTGGGCGTGGTCGTCGTGCTGCACGACATCAACCTGGCCGGTGCCTATGCCGACCAGGTGCTGGTGATGAACGGCGGCCGCATCGAGACCTCGGGTGATTGCGAAGAGGTGCTGCAGCCGCAACTGGTGCAGCGCATCTGGGGCGTGGTCTGCCAGCGCCTGACCGTGCCCGATGCTCGCCGTGGCTGGCTCGCCTTCTCATGAGCTGACGCAGCCGCACCGGCAAGCCATGTCGATTTCGTGTTGGCGGGAATCCTGGGGGACCCCCGCCTTTCTCCCGCCGGAGTCCTTCATGGATTCCGGCGGTTTTTTATGGGTTTGCCGATTCTGAATGTGAACGCAGGCTGAATTCAGGGCACAATCACGCTTGTCCGAAAGGGGAGTAGCGCGCAGCCGCCCTGGCTGCGGTGACATCCCGTCAGCACGGCCACGCCTCACGGCGCAGCCCGGGGTCCACAGAGACACCTCCCGCAAGACCTTTCGGCGCACAGTTGCGCATGCCCGTGGTGGGCATGCCGTGTCTGATCGTTCATCTTTTGGAGAACCCTCATGAACACACTGGCGCCGGAATGGCTCTGGTTCGTCTTCGTCATCTTCGTTTTGCTGGCCCTCTTCGTGGACTTCGTCGTCCTCAAGAAGCAGGGGGCGCATGAAGTCTCGGTGCCCGAGGCGGTGCGCTGGTCGGCGGTCTGGGTCGCGCTCAGCCTGGCCTTCAACGGCCTGCTGTGGTGGGCCTTCGCCCAGGATCAGGGCACCGCGGTGGCCAACACCAAGGCGCTGGAGTTCCTCACCGGCTACCTGATCGAGAAGTCGCTCGCGGTCGACAACATCTTCGTCTTCCTGCTGATCTTCAGCTACTTCGCGGTGCCGCCCGCCTTCCAGAAGCGCGTGCTGATGATCGGCATCATCCTGGCGATGGTGCTGCGCACGGTGATGATCCTGGTGGGCGGCTGGCTGATCGCCGAGTTCCACTGGATCCTGTACGTGTTCGGCGCCTTCCTGCTGTTCACCGGCATCAAGATGTGGTGGGCGGCCGATCAGGAGCCGGATCTGAACGACAACCCCGCCCTGAAGCTGCTGCGCCGCGTGATGCACGTGTCCACCAACTTCGACGGCGAGAAGTTCTTCACCGTGCAGAACGGCGTGAAGATCGCCACCCCGCTGCTGCTGGTGGTGGCGCTCGTGGGCTTCACCGACGTGATCTTCGCGGTGGACTCCATCCCGGCCATCTACGCCGTGACGAGCGACCCGTTCATCGTGCTCACCTCCAACATCTTCGCCATCCTGGGCCTGCGCGCGATGTACTTCCTGCTCGCGGCCATGGCCAGCAAGTTCCACCTGCTGAGCTACGGCCTGGCGGTGATCCTGGTGTTCATCGGCACCAAGATGCTCATCGTGGATTTCTACAAGATCCCGGTGCTGGTGTCGCTGGGCGTGGTGGTCGGCATCCTGGCCATCACCATGGTGTGGAGCGTGAAGACCGCCCCCAAGGTGCTGTCCGAGCGCTGAGCCCGGCGAACGCCCAAGCCCCTGCAACATGCCGGGGCTTTTTAATTAATGAGAATTATTCGCATTAATATGGGCGTGCGTTTTGCGCAGCCGGTCATGCCACCGGCGGGGCGGCGGGGTCTCTTCCGCCGAGTCAGCCCGCCGGCCGTGGCGCTGCTTCGGGGCAAAGTGGGGCAATGAAGCCAGCGTCGGGCCATGGCCCGGTTCGCAAAACGCACTTTCACAGCTTGCCCGCACACGCCGTCTTCCGCCATGACCTCGCTGCTCACCGCCCGACCGGGCTTGCATGACCTGTCGGATGGAACGCTCCAGCAGGTGCTGGCGCACTGGCGCCGCACCATCCAGCTGGGCAACGAGCATTACCAGCACCTGGCGCCGGGCTCGCTGGCCCTGGCCTTGTCGCTGTTCCAGGATGCCTTGCTGATGGCCGACGTGCTGCTCGAGCAATGGCCGGATGCCGATGTGGCGTTCGCGGCCTATGTGGTGTCGCACCACAACCTGGCCGACACCCTGCTGCAGCTCGACGAGACCGACGAGGCCGCCACCCACCTGTGCGTGGCGCACGAACGGCTGGAGCGCCTGCGCGACGATCCCGGGCAGCCGGCATCACGCCGTGACGCGGCCGAACGCCATCTGGTGCGCACCCTGGCCGAACTCGAACGCTTCGCGCACCGCCACGGCAGCCTGCTGCTGGCACGCCGCATGAGCGAGCATCTTCTGTCGCAGCAGATGCCAAGGGGTGTTCTGCATTGAATCGCAGATATTCCCCGACGTGGCCAGCCGCTAAACTCGACGACGGCCTGCCCGGCAGGGCATGATCTCAGGATTCAACAGCAAGAAGACCATCGCGCAGCATGTGATGGCGAGGGAGTACGGAGATGAACAGGGGCGTGGTGGCCACATCGCATGGCCAGGTGACCGCATGGCTGACAGCACTGGGGCTGTCGCTGCTTTTGATCGGGCCGCAGGCCCATGGGGCCGAAGCGCCGCCAGTGCAAGCCACGCAGGCCTCGTCCTTGCCGACCGAGGCTTACGCCCGCGTGCCGGACATCTCGCAGCTCATCCTCTCGCCCAATGGGCAGCGCATTGCCGGCCTGCTCAATGTGGACGACGACACCTACCTCGTCGCCCGTGATGTCAAGGAGGACAAGCTCAAGCCCGTCCTCAAGGCCGACAATAAGTCGTTCAGCATCGGCTGGGCCCACTGGGTGGGCAATGAGCGGCTCGTGGTCAGCGTGCGTTTTCCGTCGCGCCGTGGGCACGTGCGTGTGATCGAGTCGCGTCTGCTGTCGGTGCCCTGGACGGGGGGCGAACCCCTGAATCTGGTGCGCAGCTCGCCGTTCGACACGAGCCATCAGCAGGTCCAGTTGCAGGACGATGTCGTCGACTGGCTGCCCGGTGATGGCCGCCACATCCTGGTCCAGATGGATGCCGATGCTGGCAGCCTGGTCCCTGCGGTGTACAAGGTCGATGTGACCAACGGCCGGCGCGAGATGGTGCATTCGCCGCGCCGCCATGTGCACGACTGGATCACCGATGGGAACCACCGCGTGCGGGTCGGCATCCGCCGCGAGGAAAAGAACTTCGAGATCCTGGTGTGCGATCCGGATGGGCAGAACTGGCGTACCGCATGGCGCTTCACGCTCGGCGCCAAGGAGGCCGTCTGGCCGATGGGCTTCGGCAAGAACCCCAACGAGCTGTATGTTCAGGCCGACCATGACGGGCGGGAAGCGATCTTCGCGGTGGACTTGTCCAGCCCGGATCTCAAACGCACGCTCAAACTGGCGCACCCTGCACAGGACGTGGATGGCAGCCTGCTGCGCTCGGTGCGCACGGGCGATGTGGTCGGGGTCCGCGCGACGGGTGGCGATGACCAGCGCACCGACATCTGGGATCCCAAGCTGCGCCAGTTGGCCCTGGCCATCGACAAGGCCCTGCCCGAGCGCAACAACCGCCTGCTGGCCTTCAGCGAGGACGAGACCCGCTACATGGTCTACTCCAGCGGCAACGGCATCCCGGCCGAGTACTACCTGGGTGATCGAAACACCGGTGACCTCTTCCTGCTGGCGGAAACGCACCCGCAACTGCCGCCGGAATTGCTTGCCGGCAAGCGCCCGGTCGTCATCACCTCGCGTGACGGCCTGCCCCTGCGCTCCTACCTGACGCTGCCCAAGGCGGTGGGTGGGCGCAAGACGGCGGTGCCGCCGCAGCCATTGCCTCTGGTGCTGCTGCCGCACGGCGGTCCGCAATACCGCGATGACATCGACTTCGACACCTGGACGGAGTTCCTCGCGGCCCGCGGCTATGCCGTGCTGCAGGTGAACTACCGCGGCTCGACGGGCTACGGTCATGCCTTCGTGGGCGCAGGGCTGCAGCGCTGGGGCCTGGAGATGCAGGACGACCTGACCGATGCCGTGCAATGGGCCATCGCCCGCAAGATCGCCGATCCGCGCCGCGTCTGCATCGTGGGGGGCAGCTATGGCGGTTACGCGGCGCTGATGGGCGTGGTCAAGACACCCGATCTGTACCGTTGTGCCGTCAGTTTCGCCGGCGTTTCGGACCTGATCGACCTGTGGAACTACAAGGCGGATTTCTTCGGCGGTGCCGAGGCCATGGACGTCCAGCTGGGCAATGCCTGGCGTGACCGCGATCGCCTGCGGGCCACCTCGCCGGCCTTGCAGGCCGAGCGCATCAAGGCGCCCATCCTGCTGGTGCACGGCACGGCCGACCGCACCGTGCCCTACGAGCAGAGCGAGGACATGGCCAACGCGCTGCGCAAGGCCGGCAAGCCCTACGAGTTCATCACGCTCGACGAAGGCGATCACTACCTGCGCCTGAACTCGCACAGCCTGACCTTCTTCAAGGCCTTGGAGCGTTTCCTGGGCCAGTACCTGGGCCCGGCTGCCGATGGCAGCAAGCCCGTGGCGGCGGTCCCGGCCACCGCGCCGGTGAACTGACACACGGCGGAGCCCTTGCGGCCTTGACAGGCCCCGGCCCCGGTCGCGGTGGCAGGCCTGATCAGGCGAGCGCCGCGGCGTGGCGGCGCGCCACCTCGTTCCAGTCCACCACGTTGTAGAAGGCCGCGATGTACTCGGGCCGGCGGTTCTGGTAGCGCAGGTAGTAGGCGTGCTCCCACACGTCCAGGCCCAGGATGGGCGTGCGGCCTTCCATCAGCGGGCTGTCCTGGTTGGCGCTGCTCTCCACCACCACCTTGCCCTCGCGCGTGACGGCCAGCCAGGCCCAGCCGCTGCCGAAGCGCGTGAGCGCGGCCTTGGTGAAGGCGTCCTTGAAGGCATCGAGCCCGCCGATGTCCTGGTCGATGGCCTTGCGCAGATCGCCCGTGGGCTCGCCGCCGCCGCTGGGGCTCATCACGGTCCAGAACAGGCTGTGGTTGGCATGGCCGCCGCCGTTGTTGCGCACCACGGTGCGGAGGCTGTCGGGCAGGGCCACCAGGTCGGAGATCAGCGCTTCAACCGGTGTGTCGGCCCAGGCCGTGTCCTTCACGGCGGCGTTGAGGTTGTTGATGTAGGTCTGGTGGTGCTTGGTGTAGTGAATCTCCATCGTCTGGGCGTCGATGTGCGGCTCCAGCGCGTCGTGGGCGTAGGGCAGGGCAGGCAAAGTGTGCATGGCGAAGCGGCCCGCGGGTGAGGCGGGCTCTCGGTGAGTGGGTGAAGAGGGCGTGAAGGCGAGGCGGGTGGGCCTCAGTTGAAGAACGGCGGCAGGCGTGGCGTCGCGCCTGATCCGGTCTCCGCGGACAGATCGTTGGGAAGATCGCTCGCCAGCGCAGGCCAACCCTCATGGCCCTCGTCGCCGGGGAAGCCCGGATGCCGCAGCCCGAACTGCAGCAGGGCAGCGCGGGTGCGGTGTGCGTGGTGCAGGGCTTGCGACACGGGGCCGCTCTGGGCGCCCTGCGCCAGCAGTTTCATGACACCTTCATGCGCCTGGCGCAGGTGTTCGTGGGCGTGCTGCGTGTCGTCCAGCACGTCCAGCAGATCGGCCATGTTGTGGTGCGACACCACCCAGGCGGCCAGCAGCGCGTCCCAGCCGGCGGCCGGTGGTTCGCTGTGCCGGGTGGACTGCTCCAGCAGGCGCTCGGCCTCCCACAGGGCTTCGCGGTACAACTGGCGCGCGGCCGCGTACTGGCGCAGGGCCATGCAGCGATTGGCGCGGCGTGTCAGCTGCTGCCAGCCGCTGACCTCGGTGTCGTCGGCACGGCGGTCCATGTCACAGCCCGCCTTCGGTCAGCTTGGCCGGGTCCAGCAGCTTGAGCAGCTCCTCGCGTGAGAGCGCGGTGTTCTCGGCCGCCACGTCCACGATGGGGCGGCCTTCCTTGTAGGCCTTCTTCGCGATCTCGGCCGCCTTGGCGTAGCCGATGATCGGGTTGAGCGCCGTGACCAGGATGGGGTTGCGCGCCAGCGCATGCGCCAGGCCGGCCTCGTTCACCTTGAAGCTGGCGATCGCCTTGTCGGCCAGCAGGCGGCTGCTGGTGGACAGCAGCTCCAGGCTGGCCAGCAGGTTGTGCGCCACCACCGGCAGCATCACGTTGAGCTCGAAGTTGCCCGATTGTCCGGCGATGGTGATGGCCGCGTCGTGACCGATCACCTGCGCGGCCACCATGGCCACCGACTCCGGGATCACGGGGTTGACCTTGCCCGGCATGATCGACGAGCCCGGCTGCAGTGCCTCCAGCTCGATCTCGGCCAGGCCGGCCAGCGGGCCGGAGTTCATCCAGCGCAGGTCGTTGGCGATCTTGAGCAGCGTCACGGCCACGCCCTTGAGCGCGCCCGATAGCGCCACCGCCGCATCCTGCGAACCCATGGCCGCGAAGAAATCGGGCGCGGGCTGGAAGCTCTGGCCCGTCAGCGCGCTCAGCTCGCTGGCGAAGCGCACCGCGAAGCCCGGGTGCGCGTTGATGCCCGTGCCCACGGCAGTGCCGCCCTGGGCCAGTTGCTGCACGCGCGGCAGCAGGCCCTTGAGTTGCGCGGTTTGCGTTTCGACCTGCGTGGCCCAGCCGCCCAGTACCTGGCCCAGTGTCACGGGCATGGCGTCCATCAAATGGGTGCGGCCTGTCTTGACATGATGGCCCACGGCCTGGGCCTTCACGCGCGTGGCATTGGCCAGATGCTCCAGCGCCGGGATCAATTGCTCCGCCAGTAGCAGGGCCGCGCTCACGTGCAGCGCCGTCGGGATCGAATCGTTGCTGCTCTGGCCGTGGTTGACGTCGTCGTTGGCGCTCACGGCGCGGCCCAGCTTGCGCGTGGCCAGCGTGGCCAGCACCTCGTTGGCGTTCATGTTGGTGCTGGTGCCCGAGCCGGTCTGGAACACGTCCAGCGGGAAGTGCGCCATGTAGTCGATGGACAGCAGCTCAGTCACCGCGTTGGCGATGGCCTCGCCGGTGTCGGCGGGCAACTGTTCCAGCGACACGTTGGCGCGTGCCGCGGCGCTCTTGACCAGCAGCAGCGCATGGATGAAGGCCTTGGGCAGGCGCCAGCCGCTGACCGGAAAGTTGAGCACGGCGCGCTGCGTCTGCGCGCCGAACAGGGCCTCGGCCGGCACGGTCATCTCACCCATGCTGTCGCGTTCGATTCGGCTGGCGGTCATGTGACTGGTCCTTTCTTGTGATGGATGCGTCGTGATGCGATGCCCGTCTTGAACACGATAGCGAGGCTGCAAAGACCCTGCCGGGCCTGCTGCTGCCTTACCAGCGGTAGGTCGCGCGGGCCTTCAGGTTGCGACCGTAGCTGACCATGCACACGGTGGTGGAGCATTCGGTCAGCACGGTCTTGTCGAACAGGTTGTCGGCGTTGAAGGAGAACTTCCAGGGGCCCGTCTCGTACGCCACCACCGCGTCGATCAGCGTGCTGGCTTCGTTGGGGCGGTTCGGATCGCTGCTGCGCGATTCACCCACGTAGCGCACGCCGGCGCCGGCGCTCAGGCCCTGCACGAACGTGTTCAGCTTGTTCATCGACCACACCGAGGCCGTCACGCGCGGGATGTTGATGACGCGCTGGCCCTGGTCACCACTGCTGCTGCGGGTGATCTCCGAATCGGTGTAGGTGTACGCGCCGGTGAGCGTCCAGCTTTTGGTCGGGTTGACGTTGGCTTCCAGCTCCAGGCCGCGCGAGCCCACTTCGCCGCGCTGTGTGACCACGTTGTTGATGGTCATCAGCACATTGGTCTTGCGCAGGTCGTAGACCGAGGCGATCAGGCTGAGGTCCTGGCCCGCAGGCTCGTAGCGCACGCCGGCTTCGATCTGCTTGCCACTGCTGGGATCGAAGGTTTTGCCTTGTTGCGGTGCATTGGGCTCGAACGAGGTCGCGTAGCTCACATAAGGTGCCCAGCCATTGCTGGCCAGGTAGACAGCGCCCAGGCGGCCCGTGGTGGCGTCGGTCGAGTAGCCCGACGTGGTGCTGGTCAGGTGGTTGGTGGTGTCCAGGCTGTAGCGGTCGCGGCGCAGCCCGGCGGTGACGGCCCAGTTGGGGCCGAACTTCATCTGATCCTGCGCGTACAGGCCGGTCTGGCGGCCCTTGGAGGTGCTGCTCGACGCCAGGATGTTCATCGCATCCCAGTTGGGTTCCGTCCACGTCGGGTTGAACAGGTCCAGCGGGCGGATGATGCCGTCCGAACTGATCTCGGAGTGGAAGGTCACGCGGCGGTAGTCGAGGCCGCCGATCAGCGTGTGGGTCACGGCCCCGGTGGCGAACCTGCCCTCGACGTGGTTGTCGACGTTGAGCGCGCGGTCATGGTCCGGGCGTGCCACGGCCAGGCGGTTCAGGGTGCGGCCATCGGTCTGCAGGCCCAGATTGGGCGCGAAGTAGCTGGCCCACATCTCGCGGCGGCCGGTTTCGATGTCGCTCCAGCGCAGGTTCTGGCGGATCGCGACGGCATCGTTGAAGCGGTGCTCGAACTGGTAGCCGACCGTCTTCATCTTGCGGTGGAAGCCCGTGCCGGGGCCCGAGAAGTTGAAGTTTTCGCCCAGTTGCGCGATGGGCTGACCGGTGATCGGTGCACCGCCGGCCGTGGTGCCGAAGCGCGCGTACTGGCTGCCCCACACGTAAGACTGGCGGTCTTCGTTGTACGAGAGCAGGGCCGTCAGCGAGGTGCTGGCCGTCGGGCGCCATGTGAGCGACGGTGCGATATACAGGCGATCGTCCTGGCTCCAGTCGTACTGCGTGTCGGCATCGCGGCCCAGGAACACCAGGCGCCCCAGCAAACGCTCGTCACCCGTGAGCGAGCCACCGATGTCGGCCATCACCTGCTTGCGGTTGTGGCTGCCCACCTCCACGCCGATCTCCTGCGTCATGCCGGCCTGCGGGCGCTTGCTGACCACGTTGACCACGCCACCCGGCGTGGCCAGGCCATAGAGCACCGAGGCCGGGCCGCGCAGCACTTCGACGCGTTCGGCGCCATAGGTCTCCAGGCTGCTGGAGAACACGTTGGTGAAAGCGCGCAGGCCATCGAGGAACAGGCCCTCGTCGCCCACATCGAAGCCACGCATCACGAACACGTCCCCGCCGTAGCTGAAGTTCCCCGGCTTGACGCCGGCGCTGTAGCGCAGCACCTCGGCCACCGAGGCGGCACCGCGGTCGTCCATGGCATCGCGCGTGATCACCGAGATGGACTGCGGTGTCTCGTTCAGCGGCGTGTCGGTCTTGGTGGCTGTGGCGGCGCGCGTGGCCTTGTAGCCTTGCACCTGGCCGGTGGCGCTCTCGCGCACGGCCTGCGCCTTCACGCGCACATCGGGCAAGGTGTTGTCGGTGGTGACCGTGGTGCTGTCAGCGGCATGTGCCGGGTTGAAGCAGCTCAGGAACGCCGCGGCAGCGATGGTGCGCAGCCCCGGCGTCGCGGTGGCGAAAGATGGGTTGGACATGGACGACGTCTCTTGAATCGTTAAAAGGCGTCAAATCCTAAATACGAATTAGTTTCATTCGTATGATGTTGTTGTGGCGAGACATCACCTGTCCGAGGGGGAACCAGATTGCTCAGCCCAGCGCCGTGTCCAGCACCATCATCAGCACGAAGCCGGCGATGAGGCCACTGGTGGCGAAGCGTTCGTGCCCCTTGCGATGGGACTCGGGGATGATCTCGTGGCTGATCACGAAGAGCATGGCCCCGGCCGCGAAGGCCAGCCCCCACGGCAGCAGGGCGGTGGACACGGTCACCACCGAAGCGCCCAGCACCGCGCCCAGCGGTTCGACCAGGCCGGAGGCCGCGCCCAGCACCACGGCCGTGGCGCGGCTGTAGCCGATGCCCAGCAGGGCCAGCGAGACCACCAGGCCTTCGGGCACGTCCTGGATGGAAATGCCCGTGGCCAGCGCGCTGGCACCCACCGGATCCTGGTTGCCGAAGGCCACGCCGATGGCCAGCCCCTCGGGCACGTTGTGCAGCGCGATCGCGAAGACGAACAGCCAGGTACGCTTGATGGCCTGGGCGTGCGTGCCCTCCACACCCTTGATGAAATGCTCGTGCGGCAACCAGTGCTCCAGGCTCATCATCAGCGCCGCACCCAGGGCGATGCCGCCACCGATCATCAGGGCCGAGCCCCAGGTGCCAGCGCCTTGTGCGCGGGCCGCTTCCAGCCCCGGCACGATCAGCGAGAAAGAGCAGGCGGCCAGCATCACGCCCGCGCCGAAGCCCAACAGGCTGTCGTGCACGCGGGCCGGGATCGTGCGGGAGACCAGCACCGGCACCGTGCCGAGAGCCGTGGCCAGCGCGGCCATGCCACCGCCCAGCAGGGCGTGCATCACGCGCGGATCGGCCTGGTCGGCCCAACCGCGCCAAGCCTGGTTGAGCAGCGCGGCGATGCCGCCCACCACGATGAGCCAGCCGAGCAGGCGTTGCATGAAGGGCCGTTGTTTCACCATGATTCGCGGTGGATTTCAAGGGCGGACAGGCGTTGCATCAAGGCCTGGGTGATGCGCCGGTACTCCGAACTCAGGTGGGGCGGCGCATCGCTCATGCGGCCAATGTGCTGCATCACCCCCAGTGGCCTGGCCACATGGTCCAGGCACTGGCAGCGCCATTGCCAGGGCAGGGCGGTGTCTTCGGCGGTGCCGATCAGCAGTGCCGCGGTGCGGTGAGCCACGTCCCAGGCGCAGGCATCACCGTTCTGGTGCAGCCAGCCACCCATGGTGAACAGGTGGTCGATCACACGCGGGTCATCCGGGTACAAGGCACAGCGCACGCGCATGGCCAGAAGGTCCCAGCGTTCCAGCGGTGGCATGCGGCAGAAAAGGTGTTTGCACATGGACAGTCAGCAGTGGCGTGGCCGGTCGTTGCTTATATGAGAATGATTCTCATTTGATGGAATGTTAGAGCGAGCCCCATAGGCAAGTCACGCGCCTGACCTGATGCCCCTGTTCTGAACGAGGACTATTGCAAATGAGATTAATTCGCATTAATATCCGTCTGCGTTTGCGTTGAACACCTTCCAGGAAGTGGAAAACGGGCAAGGGCTGAGCTGTGGGGACGGCGAGGCATGGCTGGTGTTTGACGCAAACGCATCTTCATTTCCGGCGTTGGAATTCACCGAGAGAGCCATCGCGCAGCCCTGACGCATGTCGCTCAAGATGTGCCGCGTTACCATCGCCCTCCTATGCGCCAAGCCCTCGTTCTGATTCACCGCTGGTTCGGTCTGGCCGCTGCGGCTTTTCTCTTTGTCGCGGGCGCCACGGGCGCGGTGATCTCCTGGGACCACGAGCTGGACGAATGGCTCAACCCCGCGTTGTTCCATGCCCGCACCGAGGGCCCCGCGCAACCGGTGCTGGCGCTGGTCCAGCAGGTCGAATCCGCCGATCCACGGGCGCGTGTCACCTTCACGCCGCTCACGACCGAGCCTGGCCACACACTCTCCGTGTCCGTGCAGCCGCGCCTGGATCCCGCCACTGGCAAGCCTTTCGAGCTGGGTTACAACCAGGTCGCGGTCGATCCGGCCACGGGCCAGGTGCAAGGCCGCCGCGAGTGGGGCGCGATCTCGCTCACGCGCGAAAACCTGCTGCCTTTTCTGTACAAGCTGCACTACAGCATGCACATCCCGGAGGGCTGGGGCATCGAGCTGGGCATCTGGTTCATGGGCCTGATCGCCATCGCGTGGGTGATCGACTGCGTCATCGCGCTGTGGATCTCTTTCCCCAAGCTCAAGGCCTGGCGGCGCTCGTTCGAGTTCCGCTGGTCATCGGGCGGGCACCGGCTCACCTTCGATCTGCACCGCTCGGGCGGTGTCTGGCTGTGGCTGCTGGTGTTGATGCTGGCGATCACCTCGGTGTCGATGAACCTCAACACGCAGGTGATGCGGCCGGTGGTGTCCATGTTCTCGCCCCTGTCGCCGTCGCCCTTCGCGAGCCGCCAACCCGCACCGCCGGACAAGCCCATCGAACCCGGCATCGACGCCACGCGCGCCATCACCATCGCGCAGGCCGAGGCGCAGCGGCGAGGCATCCAGGCACCGCCTGGCGGCATCTTCCTGTCGACCGACTTCGGTGTGTGGGGCGTAGGCTTCTACCAAGGCGACAACAGCCACGGTGATGGCGGCCTGGGCAACCCGTGGATCTATGTCGATTCGCGCAGCGGTGCGTTGGTGGGCGTCGATCAACCTGGCACCGGCAGCGCGGGCGACATTTTCATGCAGTCGATGTTCCCCTTGCATTCGGGGCGCATTCTCGGCGTGCCCGGGCGTGTGCTGATCTCGCTGATGGGGGCGGCTGTCGCGGTGCTCAGCGTCACGGGCGTGCTGATCTGGATGCGCAAGCGCAAGGCGAGGGTGCTCAAACCCAAGGCCGTGGTGGTGCAGACGCCCTCAGGCGCAGCCATGCCGGCCACGGGCAAGCGCGCGGCCTGAGCCGCGCCATGCACTGATCAACTGGCGCGCAGCCGCGTCGGGGCCTTCTTCTTGCCGCGGCCCAGGCCGGCCTGGGCGGCGATGAACTTCAGGAACACCCACAGTGGCAGTTCGCCGGGCTTCGGCGCTTCGCCCTTGCCGATGCGCTTGAGCTGGCCGGTGTACCAGGTCACCTCCATCAGGCCCATCTTGTCGATGTAGCCGATGCCGGTCTTGATCGGCTTGACGGTGTGCACCGGATCTTGACCTGCGAGCAGGCGGCGCGGCAGATCGGGTTCAAGCGCCAGCGATCGCGCCAGCCCGACGAAATCGACCGAGCCCGATTCGATGGCCTCGGCCATGCCGGCGGCCGAGCGGAAGCCACCGGTCACCACCAGCGGCACCTTCACGGCCTGACGGGCCTTGTCCGCGAAGGCCAGGAAGTAGGCCTCGCGCTGGCGCGTGCTGTCCTTCACCGGCTCGGCCTTCTTGTCCTTCACGCCGGTCATCGCAGGGGCTTCGTACGTGCCGCCGGAGATCTCGACCAGGTCGATGCCTTCGGCCTCCAGTGCGCGGATCACGTCCAGCGATTCTTCTTCGGTGAAGCCGCCGCGCTGGAAATCCGCCGAGTTGAGCTTGATGCCGATCGGGAACTGCGGGCCCACGGCGGCCCGCATGGCGCGCAGCACCTCGATCACGAAGCGGCGACGGTTCTCGGCGCTGCCGCCCCATTGGTCGGTGCGGCGGTTGTGGTGCGGCGACAGGAACTGGCTGACCAGGTAGCCGTGCGCGCCATGGATCTGCACGCCGCTGAAGCCAGCCTGCTTGACGACGCCGGCCGCGCGGCCATAACGCGCGATCAGGTCAAGGATCTCGGCCTCGGTCAACTCGCGCGGTGTGGCGAAGAAGGCGGCCATCTCGGGCCGGAAGGGCACGGCCGATGGCGACACCGTTTCCTTGTTGAGGCCCTTTGGGGCCTGCTTACCCGGGTGGTTGAGCTGAACCCAGCATTGCGTGCCATGGCGCGTGCCCGCTTCGGCCCAGGCCTTCAGCGCTGGCAGATCACGGTCGTCCTCGATCACCACATTGCCGGGTTCACCCAGCGCGCGCCGGTCGATCATCACGTTGCCGGTGATGCACAGCCCGATGCCACCCTCGGCCCAGGCGCCGTACAGGTGCGCCAGCTCGGGCGTGGGCGCGCGCTCGCGCGTGCCGAGTGCTTCGCTCATGGCCGATTTGACGAGCCGGTTCTTGATCCGCGTGCCGTTGGACAGCGTGAAGGCTTGAGACAGGCGCGCTTGTGGTGTCATGGCGTAACGCTCCGTGGCGGGTCATGAGGGAGTCGTCATTGGACACCAAAAGCGAGGGTGATCCCTCTGATGGGGGCCCCTGGGCGGTGCAAACGGACCATCCAGGAGGGATCGGGCAGAAAATCTTTGATGTCCACGGGCTACAAACCGGTTTGATCGCTGGTTTTCAGAGGGAAGTGGCATTACCATCGTGGGCGCTGGCCCTGTGAGGAACGTTTGCGCATGCAGCAAGCGCCCGCGGACGGCTGTTCAGATCTGACGACTTCGATGGAGTGAATTCACATGGCAACTGCGAAGAAGGCCCCGGCCAAAAAGGCTGCGGTAAAGAAGGCGGCTCCCGCCACCACCAAGGTGGCTGCCAAGAAGGCAGCCCCGGCCAAGAAGGCCGCCGTGAAGAAGGTCGCTGCGAAGCGCACCCCGAACGCGGCCTTCATGAAGGCCCTGACCCCCAGCCCGGCACTGGCCGCCGTCATCGGCGCCGCTCCGCTGCCGCGCACCGAGGTCACCAAGAAGGTGTGGGAGTACATCAAGAAGCACAACCTGCAAGATGCCGCCAACAAGCGCAACATCAATGCAGACGACAAGCTGAAGGCGATCTTCAAGAAGCCTCAAGTGTCGATGTTCGAGATGACCAAGCTCATCAGCGACCAGCTGAGCTGATTGCTGGGCTTTGGCCCGATGCGAACCCAACCCGGCTTCGGCCGGGTTTTTTTATTTCCAGCTTCACGCATGGTCGCCCCCCGCGAATGAGCGAACCTTGTCGATCGCCCGCCCGTATGGATGCCAACGGCCTCATTTGCGTCGCATATTGAGCACAGCTTCGCAAGCAAAGCCGCCGCGACACTGCTACGCTGTCCTTCAGAAGTCTGTTTTCCGCACCCGAGTCTGACGCATGAACAACCCCAAGGAACTGCTGGCCCGCAACTTCCCCACCGCCGTGCAGGACGCGCGCCTGGCGGCCAAGCCCTCGCTGTACGACGGCCCCGACAGCAGCTATGACCTGGCCTTCGCCGACCCGGATTTCCTGCTGCATCCCGAGTTGCGCCCCGTTCGCATGCAGCTCGAACTGCTCAAGCCGGAGCTGGTGCAGCGCGAAGAGAACATCCAGTCCACCATCGTGATGTTCGGCAGCGCCCGCATCCTGTCGGCCGAAGATGCCCAGGCCCGGCTCGATGCCTCCAACGATCTGCCGGCCGGCGAAGCCCGTGATCTGGCCGTGCGCCGCGCGCAGCGTCAGCTGGACATGTCGCGCTATTACGAAGAAGCACGCGCCTTCGCCAGCATGGTGACCAACCACTCCACCCAGCTGGACACGCCCATCTACGTGGTCACCGGCGGCGGCCCCGGCATCATGGAAGCCGGCAACCGCGGCGCCTTCGAGGTCGGCGGCAAGAGCATCGGCCTGAACATCGTGCTGCCGCACGAGCAAGAGCCCAATCCCTACATCACGCCGCGCCTGTGCTTCCAGTTCCACTACTTCGCGCTGCGCAAGATGCACTTCCTGATGCGCTCGGTGGCGCTGGTGTGCTTCCCTGGCGGCTTCGGCACGCTCGATGAACTGTTCGAGGCGCTCACGCTGATGCAGACCGGCAAGTGCCGCAAGCGCCCGGTGCTGCTGTTCGGGCGCGATTTCTGGACCAAGCTGATCGACATCGACCACCTGGTCGATACCGGCATGATCAGTCCCGACGACATCCACCTGTTCCGCTACGTCGAGACCGCCCAGGAGGCCTGGGACACGCTGCGCAACGAATACGGCCTGGCCCAACCGGCGCAGGACACGGCCTGCGGCTGGTGAGCAGGGCAGGGCGCCATCCATTGTGAGGAGATGCCCATGACCAACCGCATTCGCATCATCGGCGTGCCCACCGACGTGGGGGCCAGCATGCTCGGCGCGGTCATGGGGCCCGAGGCCTTGCGCGTGGCCGGCCTGCCGGCGGCGCTCGCCCGTCAGGGCCTCACGGTGCTGGACGAAGGCAATCTGGCTGGCCCGCCCAACCAGCAGCAGGCGCCGGTTCAGGGCTATCGCCATCTGCCTGAGGTCGTCACTTGGAACCAGGTGGTGCACGACGCCGTGAGCCAGGCCTTGGCGCAGGCCGAGATCCCGATGATGCTGGGTGGTGACCACTGCCTGGCCATCGGCTCGATCGGCGCGGTGGCACAGCACTGCAAGCGCGCAGGCAAGCACCTGCGCGTGCTGTGGTTCGACGCGCATGCCGACTTCAATACACCCGAGATCACGCCCAGCGGCAACCTGCACGGCATGCCGGTGGCAGTGCTGTGCGGGCATGGGCCGCAATCGCTGATCGACATCGCCTCGGTGGATGGCCAGCCCGCGCTCGCGCCCGATGCCCTGCGCATGATCGGCATCCGCAGCGTGGACCCGGGCGAGCGCGCCTTCGTGCACTCGCAGCAGATCGAGGTCTACGACATGCGCTATGTCGATGAGCACGGCATGCGCGCCGTGATGCAGCAGGCCCTGATGGGCGTGGAGCCCGGCACCCACCACCTGCACCTGAGCTTCGATGTCGACGGGCTGGACCCGGACATCGCCCCCGGTGTCGGCACGCCGGTGCGCGGCGGTCCTACCTACCGGGAGGCCCAGCTCTGCATGGAAATGATCGCCGACACCGGCGCGCTCGGCTCGCTCGATGTGGTGGAGCTGAACCCCGCGCGCGACATCCAGAACCGCACGGCCGAGCTGGTGGTGGACCTCGTCGAAAGTCTCTTCGGCAAGTCCACCCTGATGCGGCCGGGCGGCTGAGCCGGCATGTTGGGGTAAGCCATGCCCCAAAACCGTGCTCAACCCCGTGCTCAACTTCGTGCAATGCCCGCCGATAAACAACCATGAGCCTGCCAGGAAAGAACGCCCTCATCCTGACCGGCGGCGGTGCCCGGGCCGCCTACCAGGTCGGAGTGCTGCAAGCACTGATGCTGATTCGCCGCGACAGTGGCGAGACGCAGCGGGGCAACCCTTTCCGAATCATGTGCGGCACATCGGCCGGCGCGCTCAACAGCGCGGCCCTGGCCTCGCGGGCCGATCATTTCGAGGTGGCCGTGCGCCACATGGCCGAACTCTGGCGCGAGATGCACAGTGAGCAGGTCTACCGGGCCGATTCGCTGGGCGTGATCCGCAGCGGGGCGCAGTGGATCACCTTGTTCTCGCTGGGCTGGGCCCTGGCGCGCTGGCGTCGCGCACGCCCGCGCTCGTTGCTGGACAACGAACCGTTGCGCGAGCTGCTGGGCGATTCCTTCAAGATGAGCCGCATGCGCAAGCTGATGGAAGACGGTGTGCTCGATGCCGTGGCCGTCTCGGCCTCCAGCTACACCACCGGCGAGCACGTCACCTTCTACGACGCCTTTCCGCCGATCGATCCGTGGTCGCGCTCGCAGCGCAGCGCCGTGCGCGCCGACCTGACGATGGACCACCTGATGGCGTCCAGCGCCATCCCCTTCGTGTTCCCGGCCGTGAAGCTGGAGGCCGGTGGTCGCTCACATTACTTCGGTGACGGCACCATGCGCCAGGCCGCGCCCATCTCGCCGGCCATCCACCTGGGCGCCGACCGCATCCTGGTGGTGGGCGCGGGCCGCCTGCAGGAGCCGGCTCAGCCGCGCGACGCCATCGTCGAGTACCCGAACCTGGCGCAGATCGCCGGCCACGCCATGTCCAGCATCTTCCTGGACGCACTGGCCGTCGACATCGAGCGCCTGCAGCGCATCAACCGCACCATCGACCTGCTGCCGCCCGAGGCGCGCGCGCACACGCCGCTGCGCAAGGTCGACATCCTGGTGATCGCGCCCTCGCAGCGCATCGACGACATCGCCGCCCGCCACCTGTGGGCCCTGCCGCCCGCCGTGCGCGCCATGCTGCGCGCCCTGGGGGTGTACGGGCGCGGCAAGACGGCACGCGGCACCGCGCTGGCCAGCTACCTGCTGTTCGAATCATCGTTCACGCGGGAGTTGATTCACCTGGGCTTCAACGACGCGCTGGCCAAGCGCGACGAGGTCTGCGCCTTCTTCGGCTGGGGCCCCCAGGTAGAAGGGCAGGACGATGAGCGCAAGATCCGCCTGCCGTACAGCGTCGATCAGGGGGCTGCGTCATCGGCCGGGCCGCTCGGCGATGGTGCCAAGGGCTTGCTGCAGCCCCTGCCGGCCTTGCCGGTAGATGCTCCGGTCGCAGCCACCGAGTAAATCTGCCGCAGGGGCGGGCATTGCCTTGCCCCTATGCAAACCTATCCGAACATGCTAGGATTGAGAGCTTCGCACTTTGATGGGTCCGATTTTCATTGGGCAAAATATCTTGGCGCGGAGTTTCATTTCCTGAATTTCGACTGAAAGGTCTCAACATGTACGCGGTCATAAAAACCGGCGGCAAACAATACAAAGTTGCTGCAGGCGAAAAGATCAAAGTAGAACAGATTACTGCGGACGTTGGCCAAGAGATCGTGATCGACCAGGTTCTGGCTGTCGGCAACGGCGCGGAACTGAAGATCGGCACGCCCTTGGTGGCTGGCGCAACCGTGAAGGCAACTGTTCTGTCGCAAGGTCGGCACGACAAGGTGCGCATTTTCAAGATGCGTCGTCGCAAGCACTACCAGAAGCGCCAGGGTCATCGTCAGAACTACACCGAGCTGCAAATCAGCTCTGTGAACGGCTGATCGGCCTCCACAACCTCTAGCCAGTCCCAAGGAGCAGATCCATGGCACAGAAAAAAGGCGGCGGTTCCACACGGAACGGCCGCGATTCCCAACCGAAAATGCTCGGCGTGAAGGTGTTCGGCGGCCAAGTCGTGCCCGCCGGCTCCATCATCGTGCGCCAACGCGGCACCCGCTTCCATGCTGGCGCCAACGTCGGCACCGGCCGCGATCACAGCCTGTTCGCGCTGGTCGATGGCACCGTGTCCTTCACCGTCAAGGGCGCGCTGAACCGCAAGACCGTGGTCGTGACCCCGGTCTGAGCTGTTCACAGCCACCAGCCGTGCCACCCTCCGGGGTGGTGTGAGGCTTGAAGCCCCGGCTTGCCGGGGCTTTTGCATTTATGCTTTTCAACGGCCTTCGGGCCGATCCCGCGACGGACACACAAGGACACCAGCCCCATGAAATTTGTCGATGAAGCCACCATTGACGTGGCCGCAGGCAATGGCGGCAGCGGTTGCATCAGCTTCCGTCGCGAGAAGTTCATCCCCTTCGGCGGCCCCAACGGGGGCGACGGCGGGCGCGGTGGCCATGTCTATGTCGTGGCCGACCGCAACATCAATACCCTGATCGACTACCGCTATGCCCGCCGCCACGAGGCGCGCAACGGCGAGCAGGGCCGTGGCTCCGACCAGTACGGCGCCGCCGGCGAAGACATCATCCTGCGCATGCCCGTGGGCACCATCATCCGCAACGTCGAGACCGACGAGGTGATGATGGAGTTGCTGGAGCACGGCGAGCAGCGCCTGCTGGCCAAGGGTGGCGACGGTGGTTTCGGCAACCTGCACTACAAGACGGCCACCAACCGCGCGCCCCGCAAGAAGACGCCGGGCTGGCCTGGCGAGATCTTCAAGATCAAGCTGGAGTTGCGCGTGCTGGCCGACGTCGGCCTGCTGGGCATGCCCAACGCCGGCAAGTCCACGCTGATCACGGCCATCTCGAACGCGCGGCCCAAGATCGCCGACTACCCCTTCACCACACTGCACCCCAACCTGGGCGTGGTGCGTGTCGGCCCTGAGAAGAGCTTCGTGGTCGCCGACATCCCTGGCCTGATCGAAGGCGCTTCGGAAGGCGCCGGCCTGGGCCACCTGTTCCTGCGCCACCTGCAGCGCACGCGCGTGCTGCTGCACGTGGTGGACCTGGCGCCGTTCGACGAAGGCGTCGATCCGGTCAAGCAGGCCAAGGCCATCGTCAACGAACTCAAGATCTACGACGAGGCCCTGTTCAACAAGCCACGCTGGCTGGTGCTCAACAAGCTGGACATGATCCCGGCCGAAGAGCGCGTGGCCAAGGTGGTGAACTTCGTCAAGCGCTATGGCTGGAAGGGGCCGGTCTACCAGATCTCGGCGCTCACGCGCGAGGGCTGCGAGCACTTGGTGCAGGCCATCTACCAGCACGTGGCCTCCATGCAGGAGCACCACGAAGAGATCGATATTCGCTTCGATGCCGAAGGCGAACTGGGCGATGGCGATGCGGCCAGGCCTACCGTGGCCTCGAAGGCTTCGGCCATCGAGAACGAGGCTTTCGAGGCCCTGGTGCCCGTGAGGGACGAGGCCGAGGCGCCCGCGCGAAAGACGGCAGCACGCAAGTCGGCGGCCAAGCCGGCTGCGGGCAAGAAGGCCGCGGCCAAGGAGGTGGCCACCAAGGCGGCCGCCCAGACGCCTGCCGCCAAGAAGGCGGCCAAAGCACCGACACCGGGCACCAAGGCCGCCGCAAGCGCGGCCAAGCCGGCGGGCAAGGGCAAGAAGGGCGAGTTCGAGTCGCAGGACTACGTGCCGGCGGTGGACGATCCGCGCTTCCGCTGAGCCGCCACGCGCATCACCATCAACTGATCGATCACGCCAGATCCAACCCAGCCCCGTCCCATCCGCCACGCCATGAACGAAGTGTTGAAAAACGCCCGCCGCATCGTCGTCAAGGTAGGCTCCAGCCTGGTCACCAATGAAGGCAAGGGTGTGGATGCCGAGGCCATCGGCAACTGGTGCCGGCAGATGGCCGCCCTGGCGCATGACGGCCGCGAGGTGATCATGGTCTCCAGCGGCGCCATCGCCGAGGGCATGAAGCGCCTGGGCTGGACAACCCGTCCCAAGGAAATCCACGACCTGCAGGCCGCGGCCGCCGTGGGTCAGATGGGGCTGGCGCAGATGTACGAAAGCAAGCTGAGCGAGCATGGCATGGGCAGCGCCCAGGTGCTGCTCACGCACGCCGACCTGGCCGACCGCGAGCGCTACCTCAATGCGCGCTCCACCCTGCTGGCGCTGCTCTCCCACAAGGTGGTGCCGGTGATCAACGAGAACGACACCGTGGTCACCGACGAGATCAAGTTCGGCGACAACGACACGCTGGGCGCGCTGGTGGCCAACCTGGTCGAGGCCGATGCTCTGGTGATCCTGACCGATCAGAAAGGGTTGTACAGCGCCGATCCGCGCAAGGACCCGAACGCGCGCTTCATCGACGTGTGCGAGGCGGGTGATCCAGCCCTCGAGCAGATGGCCGGCGGCGCCGGCTCGCGGGTGGGCACGGGCGGCATGATCACCAAGGTGCTGGCCGCCAAGCGCGCGGCCCGCAGCGGCGCGAGCACCGTGATCGCCTGGGGGCGCGAGACCGACGTGCTGGTGCGCCTGTCGCAGGGTGAGCCCATCGGCTCGCTGTTCGTGGCGGGCACGGCCAAGTTCACCGCGCGCAAGCAGTGGATGGCAGACCACCTGCAGCTGCGTGGCGTGGTCGTGATCGACGACGGCGCCGTGGCCAAGCTGCGCGACGAGGGCAAGAGCCTGCTGCCCATCGGCGTGGTCGAGGTGCAGGGCGAGTTCCACCGTGGCGACGTGGTGGCGGTGCAGGACATGCGCGGCCAGGACGTGGCCCGGGGCCTGGCCAACTATGCCAGCAGCGAGGCGCGCCTGATCGCGCGCAAGCCCTCCAGCGAGATCGAGGGCATCCTGGGCTTCATCATCGAACCCGCGCTGATCCACCGTGACAACCTGGTCCTGATGAGTTGAACCCCAGGCTTGCGTGCGTCGGGATGACGCGCTGGCTTGCCACGACAGACTCCCGGATGAGGGCGATTTGCCTGCCGGCGCCAGCGCTTATGCTGTGTGGATAGACTGGGCCGGGCCGCCGTTGGATTTCCCCGCCAAGCGGTGGTTTCCGCCATGGTGGCCCGCAGGCGGATGGTGCTTAATCGGCGCACCTCATCCCAGTCAGAAGTCCAAGATAGATGGAGCAGTCAATGGCGCAGAACGATACCGTGGTGAACTACGACGTGGCCGTGATCCACGAGTTCGCAAGGGAGCTCTACCGCAAGTCGGTGCGGCGTGAGAAGCAGGGCGTGATGCTGGGTTTCCTGTTTGGCCTGGCGCTGACGGTGAGCGTGATCAGCGCGGCTTCGCTGGACACCCAACTGGGCCGCTGGCCCGCCGTGGTGCTGGGCTTCGTGATCGTGGCCTTCTGCACATGGTTTGGCATGAAGCTGGGGCTGGACGCCGGCCTGCGCCTGAAGCTGCAGGCCCAGCTGGCGCTGTGCCAGGCCGCGATCGAGCAGAACACGCGCGCGGGCCGCTGATCCCGCTGGGCCGATCTGTCCAAGCGTCAGGCCGGCTTCGGGCCGGCTGCGAGTGACGGGAGCAGGCCCATCTCACTGTGCATGTGCAGCAGGGCCTCGGCGTTGCCCAAGGCATCGTCGAGCGGATCGTGGGTGTGCGGCGTGCGCCGCAGGTGCTTGAAGTTCTGGCGCGTGTCCTTGACCAGCCCCTTGTAGAGCGAGCCCAGGTTGGTCGAGCTGTGGCCGAAGGGGTTTCGCCCCAGGAAATGGTGGAAGTACCAGTTGATGAACTGCCAGTCGAAGCCGTTGTTGTCCGACACGAAGCGGGGCTGATCCGGGGCCTGGGCGGCCAGCCAGTCCGCGAAGCCCTGCATGGCGGCGGCAGGATCATCGAAGGCCAGGGTCTGTTCGCGCGTCAGGCCGCTGACGGCCAGGGCCTCGGGCACCCAGCGCTCGCTGATGGGGCGCAGGCGTGCCTGGAAGCGGCGCGACAGTCCGGGCTCGACCACCACGGCGCCGAAGGACACCATCGAATAATCGCCCGGGATGGGGCCGTCGGCCTCGATGTCGATCATGATCCAGCAGCTCATGGGCGCCCTCCGGCGTCGATGCTGAGAACCTCGCCGGCCTTTGGGAGGATGCGTTGTTCCAGCAGGGTGATCAGGTCGGACATGGCTGCCTGGCTCAGGTTTGCCCCGCGAAAGGACACGGCCATCTCGGCTGGTGCTTCCCCCATCCAGCACTGGATGTCGACGCCATCCGGGCGGAGTCCTGTCAGGTAGGGGCCCTGAGCATCGCTGTCGCCGCCGCGCCAAGCGAAGTCGGGTAGCGACGCTTTTAGAAGTTCACGCCACCCTGCCTGGTCGAGGTCGGACCGGACGTCGATGCACACATAGTCTTTCATGATGGTGTTCTCAGCAGATATTCGGTGGTGTCGCGTTCAGGCTGAACGGGGCAGCCAACCAGGTTCACGTCACGGCCCAGTTTCTCGCCCCATTGTTCAGCCAAAGCCTGCAACTCCGGGAAATGAGCGTAAAGGTCGGCTGTCTTGAAGATGCCGTATCTCTCACTGGGACGGATACCCAGCCGGGCTTGGTCGTCGCTCGGTGCCTTGCCGGCGGGGTGCGCCGGTTGATCGCTCGTTTCCTCGGATTCGGCGCCGCTTTGCTCGGCCCCATCGGCCTCTTCGACATCGCCAGGATCCTGGCCCCGCACGCGCACCTTCAGACGCAGGCTGGTCTGCTCGTTCAGTGCCTGCCGGATGCGCTTGGCCAGGCCGGCCACCCGGGCTTCGAGCACGAAGGTGTGCGCGTTGGATTCGAACACGCAGGTGCCCATGAGGTACTTGGTGCCCGCAGCGCCAAGGTATTTGTTGAGCACGCCGCGCGCGGAGGCGGACAGCGGCCGCCGCGACAGCATCACCGCCATCTGCTTGCCGGTGTAGGCCAGCATGGCGTACAGCGTCTCGCCCCGGCGCGCCACGGCCAGGAGCGACTTGAGCTGATCGGTCAGGGCGGTGGGGTCGGCGTCGTCATCGGGCGGTGCCGCGCGGGCATTCTTCGGCGCGCTGGCGGGCCAGCAGGGCCTTCTGCAACTCGGAGGCGGCACGCCCATCTCCTTGAAGAACGTTTGCAGTGCCTTGTCGGCTTTGTGGGCCTTGAGCAGTGCCTTGTCTTCATAAGGCTTGCCCTTGGCGAAGGTGGTCCAGGCGGCGGTGGTGAGGGATTTGTCGAGCATGGCGTCGATGCGTTGGCGCCATGACATTCAGGCGCATGCTCGCATGGACACGGCAGCGCCTGGCCCCTTCCTGTACTGATGTGGTGAGCGCCCAAGGCGGTTGGCACTGGGATGCACTCTAGTGCATTGTTCCCAGTGCGGCCATCACTCTGGAGGCGGGGGCTGCCGCTCGCGCTTACTTCAGTTCGGCCGAACTCTTGCCCAGCAGGCGTCGGGCGATGATCAAGAGCTGGATCTGCTGCGTGCCTTCGAAGATGTCCAGGATCTTCGCGTCGCGCGACCACTTCTCCAGCAACGCGCCCTCGGTGTAGCCGATGCTGCCGGCCAGCTCCACGCACTTGAGCGCCACGTCCACGCAGGTGCGGCCAGCCTTGGCCTTGGCCAGCGAGGCCTGCAGCGAGTTGGGCTGGGCGTTGTCGGCCATCCAGGCGGCCTGCATGGTCAGCAGGCGCGCGGCCTCGTAGTCGGCCTGCATGCGCACGAACTCCGAGGCGGCGGCGCTCTGGCGGTGCAGCGGGCGGTTGTAGTCGGGCGCCAGGCCTGCTTCTTTCAGGATGCGGCCCATCTCCTCGATGCAGGCGCGGGTCAGGCCTACGGCCATGGCGGCCACCAGGGGGCGCGTGTTGTCGAAGGTCTGCATCACCCCGGCGAAGCTCTTCTCGGGGTTGATGTCCGGGTCGCCCAGCAGGTTGGCCTTGGGCACGCGGCAGTCGGTCAGCACGAAGGCGGCGGTGTCCGAGGCGCGGATGCCGAGCTTGTGCTCCAGTCGCACCAGCTCGAAGCCCGGCGTGCCCTTCTCGACCACGAAGGACTTGATGGCGGCGCGGCCCAGGCTGCGGTCCAGCGTGGCCCACACCACGACCAGGTCGGCGCGGTCTCCGGACGTCACGTAGATCTTCTCGCCATTGAGCACGTAGTGGTCGCCATCGAGGCGGGCCGTGGTGCGGATGGCGGCCGAATCGGAGCCGCAGCCCGGCTCGGTGATGGCCATGGCGGCCCAGCGGCCCTTGAAGCGCGCGAGCTGCTCTTCGTTGGCCACCGAGGCGATGGCCGAGTTGCCCAGGCCCTGGCGGGGCATGGACAGCAGCATGCCGACGTCGCCCCAGCACAGCTCCATGATGGACAGCGCGGTGGACAGGTTGGTGCCGTTGCGGTTGAGGCCATCGGCGCCGGCATTGGCATCGCGGCGCACGCCGGTGGCGCCCGTGCCGCCGACCTCGCTGTTGCCTTCGTTCATGCCGTCGATCACGGCCGCCAGCATGTCCAGCTCGACCGGGCGGGCGTGCTCGGCGCGGTCGTACTTGCGCGAGATGGGGCGCAGCACTTCGCTGGCGGTTTCCTGCGCCTGGCGCACCAGCGCGCCGAACTTGCGGGGAATTTCAAGATTGATCATGCGTATCTTCCGTCTCAGTAAACCGGCCTGAACCGATCAAGTGAACACCAAGGATCCGGCTTTTGCCGTCCAATGGTGTTACCCCTTGAGGGGGAGCGCGAAGCGCGTAGGGGGAGGGTTCAAATGAGCAGCCCGCCTTCCATCACACCGACCGCGCGCAGGTCGCGGTACCAGCGCTCCACCGGGTGTTCCTTCACGAAACCATGTCCGCCCAGCAGCTGCACGGCGTCGCTGCCGATCTGCGCGGCCTTGTCGGCGCACAGACGGCGGGCCAGCGCGGCGGCCTCGGCGAAGGGCTTGTCGGCATCGGCCAGACTGGCGGCACGCCAAGTCAGCAGGCGCATGCCGTTGAGTTCGATCGCGATGTTGGAGATCGCGAAGGCGACCGACTGGCGGTGGCTGATCGGCTCACCGAAGGCTTGGCGGTCGTTCGTGTAGGGCACCAGGTAGTCCAGCGCGGCCTGGGCGCAGCCAGTGGCCAGGGCGCACCAGGCCAGGCGCGACAGCTGGATGCATTCGGCATAGACCTCGGGGCGGCCTTCGCCCAGCAGGGCCGTGGCGGGCACGCTGGCGCGGTCCAGCGCCAGGCGGGCGCAGGCGGCGGCGCGCAGGCCCATGGCGGTGTCTTCCTCGATCGACAGACCGGCGGTGGACGACTCCACCACCAGCAGGCCAGGGCCGTGGCCTTCGATGTCGGCGGCCACGATGAACAGTTCGGCCGAGGCGGCCAGCGGCACCATCGATTTGACGCCGGTGATCTCGTAACGGCCGTCGACCAGGCGTGCGCGGGTCTGCAGGCTGAAGGGGTCGAACAGGGGCGTGGGCTCCTGCACGGCCAGGGCGGCCGGCGGCGGCGTGTCGGCCGCGAAAGCGCCCAGGTAGGTGGCCTGCTGCTCGGCCGTGCCCCACAGCACCAGCGCCGTGCTCACGGCTGAGGGCGCAAGGCAGGCCACGGCCAGGCCCATGTCGCCGTGCGACAGCGCTTCGGCGATCAGCGCGTTGGTCACGGCCGAGCGCTCGGTGCCCACGCCGCCCAGGGATTCGGGGATGCCCATGGTGGTGATGCCCAGCTCGGCGCACTGGTTCAGCAGTTCGACCGGGGCGCCGTAGGCGGTGTCGGCGGCCATGGCGGCAGGGCGCAATTGCTCGGCGGCGAACACGCGGATGGCGTCCAGGATCATGGCCTGCTCGTCTGTGGGGGTCAGGTCGAACAGCTCCCCGCCACCGCGCTTGGGCAGGCGCTCGGGCTGACCCAGCGTCTTGATGGCCTTGAAGGCGCGGCTCACGGCGGTCACGGCACGGAACCCGGCCTTGGTGCCGTGGTACAGGACTCTCTCGGTCGGCTTGCGCAGTTTCAGGCGGTCCAGGCTGGGCGAGCCAGCCATCTGGCTGAGGGTGCGAAGGCCCAGGCGGGTGAGGGAAGTGGCCATGGTGTTCTGTCTCCAGATCTTGTGAAGGCTGCTCAGCGGCGGGTGCGGCTTTTCAGCATGGCCCAGACCACGGTGTGCGTGGCCAGACCGATGCCCCAGCCCCAGGCCACCCACTTGACCCACTGGATATCGGGCGTCGCGTCCTGGTTCAGGCTCCACAGGCCGCCGATCACCATCACGTACACCACCGCATGAATCACCAGACTCAACTGCAAACCGCCCATCGCTCCAACTCCTTGTGATCCGGGCACAGGCACCCGGTGCGGGGCGGATTTCACACCGGCGCCCTCCGCCTGTCACGAGGCCTTGGCCATTCATGGTGATTCGACACAAGACAACCGGACGCTCGCGATCAAATCCCCCCTGTCTTGGGGCACAGTCACGGCCATGGATCCCTTGAGCGAAGTACTGGCCGACGTGCGCATCCGCGACGCGATGTTCGTGCGCACCCAACTGGGTGGGCAGGGGGCATTGCGGGTGGGCCAGGCTGGGCAGCCTTGCTTCCACCTGGTGACGGCGGGGCGTGTCTGGCTGCATCCGGCGCCGGCCGAGCCCGCCGTGGCGCTGCAAACGGGCGACGTGGCCTTTTTCCCCCAGGGCGGGCCACATGTATTGAGCGCGCAGCCGGTGCTGGCGGCACCCTCGCCCGATGCGGCCGATCTGCTGCAGCACTGGCGGGAGGCGGCCGGGGCCGGTGCGTCCACGGTGTCCTCCGGTGGGGCGGCGGGCGGGGTGTGGAGCGGGCGCACCCTCAGTGGCCGCATGCACATCGAAGGCGTGGCCGAGGCCTGGCTGTGGGGCGGCTTGCCGCCCTGGCTCACGCTGCAATGGGAAGGGCGGGGCCTGCCGGGCTGGCTGGTGATTGGCCTGGCCTACCTGGAGCAGGAACTGGGGCGCGAGAGCCTGGCCCGCCAGGCCGTGATCGACCGGCTCGGCGACATCCTTTTCATCCAGAGTCTGCGCACCTACCTGCACGGCCCGGGCGCCTTGCCGCCGGGCTGGCTGATGGGCCTGAAGGACGGCATGGTGTCGCGCGTGCTGGGCGCCATGCACCGCGAGCCGGCCAGGGCCTGGCAATTGGCCGAGCTGGCCAAGGTGGGCTGCGTGTCGCGCTCGGTGCTGGCCGAGCGCTTCACGCAGTTGCTGGGCATGCCACCGCTGGCCTACCTGACCAGCCTGCGCATGCAGCTGGCCGGGCGGCGCCTTCGGCAATCGGGCGCGCCGGTGGCCGAGGTGGCCCGCTCGGTGGGCTACCAGTCGTCGGCGGCGTTCGCGCAGGCGTTCAAGCGTGCGTTCGGGTGTTCACCGCGCGAGCACCGGGCGGGCGCGCGGGCCTGATGCCGGGCTGTCAGCCCCAGCCCGGGCCGAGGCTCAGCCCTGCTGGGGCGCAGCACCCCAGACATCGACCTCGATCAGTTCGACGCTTGTCGTGATGACGGCGTTGGCCTCGGGGGGCACAGCGGGGGAAGGCGCGCCGTCACGGACTGCGCGATCGGCCGGGGCCGTATCGGTGGCCGCGCCGGTGCGCCCGCGCATGTTGCCGCGCAGGTAGCGGTTCTGCCCCTTGGGCGGCGGCAGGAAGCGCGCCAGTTCGCTCAGCGCCGTCTGGTAGACATCGCGCTTGAACTCGATCACGGCCTCCAGAGGCACCCAGTACTCGTTCCAGCGCCAGGCGTCGAACTCGGGGTGGCTGGTGGCGCGCAGGTTCATGTCGCAATCACGGCCGGTGAGCTGCAACAGGAACCAGATCTGTTTTTGCCCGCGGTAGTGGCCCCGCGCATCGCGGCGGATGAAGTGCTGAGGCACCTCGTAGCGGAGCCAGTCTCGGGTGCGGGCGACGATGCGCACGTGGTCAGGCCGAAGACCGACCTCTTCATGCAACTCGCGGAACATCGCCTGCTCGGGCGACTCGCCATGCTTGATCCCGCCTTGCGGGAACTGCCAGGAGTGGGTGCGGATACGTTTGCCCCAGAACACCTGGTTGCGTTGGTTGAGCAGGATGATGCCGACGTTGGGGCGGAAGCCTTCACGGTCGAGCATGATCAACTCCGAATGCTTTGAACTGGGTTCATTATTGCACCTGACCAGTCTCCCGCCTAGGGGCGTGGATGCCCAAATTGGCCTGTCTGGCCTCTGTTTGCCCCTCAGAAGCCCGCCCGTGGGCGGGGGCACTCTGGGATAATGGCCGGCTCAGGGCGTGCAGGGCGCGCCCGACCAGCCATTCGCCATCCCATGAAAGCCTCCCAGTTCTTCATCTCGACCCTGAAAGAAGCGCCCGCCGACGCCGAGATCGTCAGCCACAAGCTCATGATGCGCGCCGGCTTCATCAAGAAGCTGGGCGCCGGCCTGTACAACTACATGCCGATGGGGCTGCGCACCATTCGCAAGGTCGAGGCCATCATCCGTGACGAGCTGAACAAGGCGGGGGCGATCGAGCTGGTGATGCCCGTGGTGCAGCCGGCCGAGCTGTGGCAGGAGACCGGCCGCTTCAGCGGCATGGGCGACGAGCTGCTGCGCTTCAAGGACCGCCACGAGCGCGATTTCGTGATCCAGCCTACCGCCGAAGAGGTGGTGACCGACATCGCCCGGCAAGAGTTGCGCAGCTATCGCCAGCTGCCCAAGAACTTCTACCAGATCCAGACCAAGTTCCGCGACGAGCGCCGCCCCCGCTTCGGCGTGATGCGCGGCCGCGAGTTCACGATGAAGGACGCCTACTCCTTCGACCGTGACGTCGAGTCGGCCAGCAAGAGCTACGACAGCATGTACGCGGCCTACACGCGCATCTTCCAGCGCCTGGGCCTGCAGTTCCGCGCCGTGGCGGCCGACACCGGCGCCATCGGCGGCGACCGCTCGCACGAGTTCCAGGTGATCGCCGACACCGGCGAAGACGCCATCGTCTACTGCCCCACCAGCGACTACGCCGCCAACATCGAGCTGGCCGAGGCGCTGCCGCTGATCGCCCAGCGTGGCGCCGCTGCCGAGGCGCTTGAAAAGGTGGCCACCCCTGGCAAGAGCACCTGCGCCGACGTGGCCGAACTGCTGGGCCTGCCGCTGAGCCGCACCGTGAAGTCGCTGGTGCTGGCCACGGACGAGACCAACGACAAGGGCGAGATCGTCAAGAGCGTGGTGTGGCTGCTGCTGGTGCGCGGCGACCATGACTTGAACGAGGTCAAGGCCGGCAAGATCGAGGGCCTGAAAGAAGGCTTCCGCTTCGCCACCGAGAAGGAAATCGTCGCGCATTTCGGCACCAAGCCTGGCTACCTGGGCCCCGTCAAGCTGCTCAAGCCCGTCAAGATCGTGGCCGACCGCACCGTGGCCCACATGGCCGATTTCGTGGTGGGCGCCAACGACGAGGGCTTCCACCTCAGGGGCGTGAACTGGGGCCGTGACCTGCCCGAGCCCGACGTGGTGGCCGACATCCGCAACGTGGTCGAGGGCGATCCCAGCCCCGACGGCCAGGGTGTGCTCGCCATCCAGCGCGGCATCGAGGTGGGCCACGTGTTCTACCTGGGCACCAAGTACTCCAAGGCCATGAACGCCACGTTCCTGGACGTGGACGGCAAGCCCAAGCACTTCGAGATGGGCTGCTACGGCATCGGCGTGACCCGCATCCTGGGCGCGGCCATCGAGCAGAAGTACGACGAGCGCGGCATCGTCTGGCCGGCCGCCATCGCCCCCTTCGAGGTGGTGATCTGCCCCGTGGGCTATGACCGTTCCGAAGACGTGAAGGCTGCGGCCGACAAGCTCTACGCCGACCTGAGCGCGCAGGGCGTCGATGCGATCCTGGACGACCGTGGCGAGCGCCCCGGCGCCATGTTCGCCGACTGGGAACTGATCGGCGTGCCGCACCGCGTGGTGCTGGGCGACAAGGGTCTCAAGGAAGGCCTGGCCGAGTACCAGGGCCGCCAGGACAAGGAAGCCGCCAAGATCGCGGTGGCCGAGGTCGCCGCCCACGTGCTGGCCCAGTTGAAGGCCTGAGGCGCGTGAGCAGGGTTGTGCGTCATCACCTGTTGCGGGCCCTGATGGGCCTGGCGCTGCTGGCGGGTACCGGCCTGCCCGCGCACGCCGGTGCCCAGCGCGAAGAGCCCCTGGCCGATGCCGTGCGCACGGCCTTGTCCGCCTCCATCGCCAACGCGGTGCCGCCGGTGCCCCGCTTCGTGGACGACCGCCGCAAGGAAACCTACGAGCGCTGGAAGCGCGGCGCCGCCGAGCGCCTCAAGAAGCGCAAGCCCGACGAGCTGATGCGCGAGGAGTTCCTGCAGACCGTCTGGTACGAGGCCACGCGCGCGGGGCTGGACCCCACCCTGGTGCTGGGCTTGGTCGAGGTGGAAAGCGGTTTCCGCAAGTACGCCATCAGCGTGGTCGGCGCGCGCGGCTACATGCAGGTGATGCCCTTCTGGTCGCGCACCATCGGTGATGGCGATGCGGGCCGCCTGTTCCACATGCAGACCAACCTGCGCTTCGGCTGCGTGATCCTGCGCCACTACCTGGACATCGAGAAGGGCAACCTCTTCATGGCCCTGGGGCGCTACAACGGCAGCCGTGGCCGCCCCGAGTACCCCAACGCGGTGCTGGGCGCGCGCAAGCGCTGGGAAGATGCCGTCGCCGCCGAGCCCGCGCCGCGCGTGGTGGCCAGCGTCACTTCAGCGTCGCCAGGTACGCGATGAGGTCGGCCCGGTCCTGCGGATCGGGCACGCTGAAATCCATCTGCTGGTTCTGCACGTAGGCGTCCGGGTCGGTCAGCCAGCGGTCCAGCGTCTCTGGTGTCCAGCGCAGGCCGGTCTTGCCCAAGCGCTTCAAGCCGGTGGAGTAGTCGTAGCCGGGCGCGGTGCCCGCGATGCGGCCCACCACGCCCTGGTGCAAGGGGCCGATCCGGTGGTGGTCGATGGCATGGCACTCCAGGCAGTTCTCGTTGTACAGACGCTGGCCGATATCGGCGCGACCTGTCAGCTTCTGTGAGGCCGGCGGCGTCGAGCAGGCCGCGCAAAGCCCGACCAGCCCGGCCAGGGCGGTCAGCAGCCAGAACAGGCCGGAGGCCTGGCGAAATGAGGTGAGAGCGGACATGGATGCCGTTTACGCAGCGGGCCCGGCCTCTGGATGCATGCCGGTGTTCTGTGGGACTGCGGCTGCGACGACTCTGTCACGAAACCAGCGTGGGCGCCAGTTTTAAAAAGGGCCTTTCACAGGCCATTCCAGGCGCGGGGCTGGGCCTCGTCCAGGCCCAGGAGGGCCAGGGCGCGCTCGACCGTGTCGTCGATGATGTCGTCCAGCGTTTCGGGCCGGTGGTAGAAGGCCGGCAGCGGCGGGAACACGATGCCGCCCATCTCGGTGACGGACGTCATGTTGCGCAGGTGGGCCAGGTTGAAGGGCGTTTCGCGCACCATCAGCAGCAGGCGGCGACGCTCTTTCAGGGTGACATCGGCGGCGCGGGTGACCAAGTTGTCGCCCAGGCCGTGGGCCACGGCGGCCAGTGTCTTCATGGAGCAGGGCGCGATCACCATGGCGTCGGTGGCGAAGCTGCCGCTGGCGATGCAGGCACCCACGTCACCCGGCGCATGGGCCTGCGTGGCCAACGCTTCCAGATCGCGCCGGTCCAGGCCGAGCTCGTGGTGGGTGTTGAGGATGCCGGCGGGCGTGGCCACCAGGTGGGTTTCCACGCCCAGGACGCGCGCGCGCTGAAGCAGGCGCACGCCATAGACGGCGCCGCTGGCGCCCGTCAGCCCGACGATCAGCCGGCGCGGGCGCACAGGCCGTGTCGGTGCAGCAGCCGAAGGCTCACTGGCCACCGGCCAGGACCTGCTGCAGTTCGCCGGCCTGGTACATCTCCATCATGATGTCCGAGCCGCCGATGAACTCGCCGTTCACGTAGAGCTGGGGGATGGTGGGCCAGTTCGCGTATTCCTTGATGCCCTGGCGGATGCCGTCGTCTTCCAGCACGTTGACCGTGGTGATGTCGCTGGCGTTGCAGGCCTTGAGGATCTGGATGGCGCGGCCGGAGAATCCGCACTGCGGGAACTGGGCGGTGCCCTTCATGAAAAGGACGACCTTGTGGCCCTTGACCAGGTCGTCGATGCGTTGCTGTACGTCGCTCATGGTGCGATCACCGTTTGGGGAAATGGAAACAGGCCTGTTATAGCAGGCCTGTGCGATGCCGTCCGGCGGTCGGATTTACGCAGGGCGGCGGGGCCCGAGCGTATCAGAAAGCGTAGTTGACGCTGAATTTGATCACCGGGCGCAGGCGCAGTTCGCGGATGATGTTCTCCACGCCCTCGTCGCCCTGCAACATGCGGCTGATGCGGTCGATGTTGTTGGAGTTGATGGAGATCAGGCCCAGGTCGGCGTTGAAGCGCCAGCCATCGGCGGCACGGACGCCGTTGAAGCGCGTGCTGTAGCCGGCGCCCAGGTAGGGCGAGGTGCGGGTGGCGTCGTCGGTCTGGGCGCGGTCCTGGCCGGGCGAGCTGAGCATGTCCAGGCGTTGCATGCTGAGGTTCAGGCCGGTGGCGCCCTGCTGGTCGCTGGGCCACCAGGGCATGTTGCTGGAGCCGCGGATCAGGCCGGCCGTGGCACGGAAGCCCCCGGCGAAGTAGTAATCCGACAGCATGTGCAGGCTGTAGACCTTCAGGCCGCTGTAGGCGGGCTGGGCCAGCACGAAGGAGTTGCTCATCGGGTCGGAGGGGCGATCGAGCACGACGCCGATGCGGCCTTCCCAGTGGGGCCACAGGTTGGTGGAGGGGGGATCGGTAAGGGCCAGGCCGCTGCCGCCCGAGCTGGTGCTGCGGGGCGTGTGCAGGCCGATGGAGGCGGTGGCCAGGTCGCTGGTCAGGGTGGTGGTGGACGAACGCACCACGGCGTGGCCGGTGACGATGTTGGTCGGCATGGGCACCATCTGCGCGTGTGCCAGCGAACCCAGGCCGCTCAGCAGGGTGCCGAACAAGGTGGTGATCAGAGGGCGGTGGGCGCACAGCATGGTGGTTCTCCGGCAACGAACCCAAGACCGCAAGGGCGGAAGGGTTCTATGGAACCGATGCTATGTCGCTGCCTGTTTTTTGTGGGGGAGATTTGTGACCGTTGGTGTCCCCTTTTCCACAAATACCAACCCTTTACATCGAGGGCTCAGGGTCAACCCTCAAGGGTTGTGAGGCCAGGTGACGCCGTTGTGCGTGCTGGCTCGCGAGCGCTTGCTCACTTTCGGGCCTGAAAGCCCGCCCGGGGTCAGGGTATCTCACAGGGGTGAAAAGCTCACAGTGTCCGGCGGCCGCCTGTGCAACGGAGGTGTCCAGCCAGGTCGTGCCGGCTGCCCACCTCGCTGAAACCGGCTGTGCGCAGAAGGCCTTGCACGGCATCGGCCTGGTCGTAGCCGTGCTCGAGTAGCAGCCAGCCGCCGGGCTCCAGGTGCTGGGGAGCCTTGGCCACGATCAGACGCAGGTCGTCCAGGCCGTCGGGGCCGGCGGTCAGGGCTTGCTTCGGCTCGAAGCGCAGGGCGGGCAGATGCGGATCGCCCTCGGCGATGTAGGGCGGGTTGCTGACGATCAGTTCGAAGCGGCGCTCGCCCAAGGGTTCGAGCCATGAACCATGGAGCAGCTCCAGCGGCAGGTGAAGGTGCCTGGCGTTGTCGCTGGCGATGGCCAGGGCTTCGGGGCTGGCGTCCACGGCGGTGACGCTGGCGTGCGGCCTGCGCGAGCGGATCGCCAGGGCGATGGCGCCGCTGCCGGTGCCCAGGTCCAGCACGCGGGTGGGCGGTTCGGCCGGGAGCACGTCCAGCGCCCAGTCGACCAGGGTTTCGGTGTCGGGTCGTGGCACCAGCACGCCCGGGGCGACGCGCAGGCTCAGGCCGTAGAACTCCTTGTCGCCGACCAGGTAGGCCACGGGCTCGCCTTGTGCGCGGCGGGCGGTCAGGTCGCTGAAGCGGGTGGCGATGTCCGATGGCAGCGGATCGGTGTCGTGGGCCAGCAGCCAGCTGCGGGGCTGGCCGAGCAGGGTGCCGAGCAGGATCTGGGCGTCCAGCCGGTCCACGCCCTGGGCGCGGGCCAGGGCCAGGGCTTGCGCCACGGTGGCAGGTACCTGGGCTGACGTGTCGGGCTCAGACACCGGTGGCGGCTTCCAGTTCGGCCAATTGATCGGCGGCCTGGGCGGACACCAGCGCGGCGATCACGTCGTCGAGCTCGCCTTCCATGATGGTCAGCAGCTTGTACAGCGTGAGGTTGATGCGGTGGTCGGTCAAGCGGCCCTGCGGGAAGTTGTAGGTGCGGATGCGGTCGGAGCGGTCGCCGGTGCCGACCAGGCTCTTGCGCGTGGCGGCTTCACGGGCTTGGCGTTCGATGCGGTCCTTGTCGCGCAGGCGGGCGGCCAGCACGGCCAGGGCCTTGGCCTTGTTGCGGTGCTGGCTGCGGTCGTCCTGGCACTCTGCGACGATGCCGGTGGGGATGTGCGTCACGCGCACGGCCGAATCCGTCTTGTTGATGTGCTGGCCGCCGGCGCCGCTGGCGCGGTAGGTGTCGATGCGCAGGTCGGCGGGGTTGATCTGCACTTCCTCGGCCTCGTCGGGCTCGGGCAGCACGGCCACGGTGCAGGCGCTGGTGTGGATGCGGCCCTGGGTTTCGGTGGCGGGCACGCGCTGCACGCGGTGACCGCCAGATTCGAACTTGAGTTGGCCGTAGACCCCGGCGCCCTCGATGCGGAAGACGATTTCCTTGTAGCCGCCCAAATCGGATTCGTTGGCCGACATGATTTCGCAGCGCCAGCCCTGGCGCTCGGCGAAGCGGGTGTACAGGCGGGCCAGATCGCCCGCGAACAGGGCGGATTCGTCGCCGCCCGTGCCGGCTCGGATTTCCAGGAAGGCATTGCGCGCGTCGTCCGGGTCCTTGGGCAACAGGGCGGTCTGCAGTTCGGCCTCCAGGCTGGCCAGGTCGGCTTCGGCCTGTGTGGCTTCGTCCTGGGCCATGGCCTTCATGTCGGGGTCGTCGGACAAATCCCGCAGCATCTGGGTGGCGGTGGCCAGGTCATCGGTACGCTGGGCGTGGCGGCGGGCCAGGTCGCAGACGCTGCTGACCTCGGCGTGCTCGCGCGACAGGTCGCGGTAGCGCTTGGGGTCGGCCGCGACGGCGCCGTCGGACAAGGCTGCGTCCAGCTCGCGCAGACGGTGGGACAGGCGTTCCAGCGAGGCCGCCAGGGAGGGAGCGAGGCCGCTCATGCGGGATCGCTTTCCGAGCTGTTGCTTGGTGTCGAGGTGGACAGGCCGGGCGGCACGTCGCCGCGCAGGAACAGGCGCGCTACGGTGGAAGCCACCTGGGGCCGGTGCTGCGGCGCGGCGCTGTGCAGCTCGGCCAGGGCGCCGTGCAGCATCTTCTGGGTCAGCCCCTTGGAGAGCGCGTCCAGCACGGCTTCGACGTCGTCGCCGCGTGCCAGCAGCTTGCGGGCGCGGGCGATCTCGGCGGTGCGCCAGGTGTCGGTCTGGGCTTGCAGGGCCTGGATCAGTGGCACGGTGGCTCGCTGGTCCAGCCAGTGCACGAAGCCTTGCACGCCGCTCTCGATGATGGCCTCGGCCTGGGCCACGGCGGCCTGGCGGCGGGCGCCAGCGGTCTGCACCAACTCGCTCAGGTCATCGACGGTGTAGAGGTAGACGTCGGGCATCTGGCCGACTTCGGGTTCGATGTCGCGCGGCACGGCCAGGTCCACCATGAAGATCGGGCGGTGCTTGCGGGCCTTGATGGCGCGCTCCATGGCGCCCAGGCCGATGATGGGCAGCGTGCTGGCCGTGCAGGAGACGACGATGTCGAACTCGTGCAGGCGCTGGGGCAGGTCGGCCAGGCGCATGGCCTCGGCGCCCAGGTGGGTGGCGAGCTTCTCGCCGCGTTCCAGCGTGCGGTTGGCCACGGCCATGCTGCGCGGCGCGCGGGCGGCGAAGTGCGTGGCCGTGAGCTCGATCATCTCGCCGGCGCCCACGAACAGCACCTTGGTCTTGGACAGGTTCTCGAACAGCTGGCCAGCCAGGCGCACGGCGGCGGCGGCCATGCTGATGGAGTGCTCGCCGATCTCGGTGGAGGTGCGCACTTCCTTGGCGACGGCGAAGGAGCGCTGGAACAGCTGGTGCAGCGTGGTGCCCAGGGTGCCGGCAGCATCGGCCTCGCGCACGGCCTGCTTCATCTGGCCCAGGATCTGGGGTTCGCCCAGCACCATCGAGTCGAGCCCGCTGGCCACGCGGAAGGCATGACGCGCGGCGGCGCCGCCTTCGAGCAGGTAGGTGTGGCGCATCAGCTCGTCGGCCGAGACGCCGCCCACGTGGGCCAGCCAGCCCACCGCCTCGCGCTGCAGCACGTGCGGCGAGCCGCTCAGCGCGGGCGCGGCGCAGTACAGCTCGGTGCGGTTGCAGGTGGACAGCAGCGCGGCCTCAGGGGCATGGGGGGTGTTTTGACCGCCCGCCAGACGGGTGTGCAGGGTGCGCAGGGCAGGGCTCAACTGGTCCACCGCGAAGGCGAACCGACCCCGCAGATCAACCGCGGCCGTCGTGTGGTTGAGACCCAGGGCCAAGACACTCATGTGAGAAATTATAAAATCGAGGGTTTTAGCGTGTGCGGGTCCGGCCATTGAGGCTTGCTAAGACCGTCATTGTCGGGCAATCCCGCCGCTTCGTGGTCGGCGAAATGGACGACATTTGAGATTGCTCATGCGCGTCATGTGTCCTGAGCAGATGCTTATGCGCCGACGTTTGACCTGCGGGCTTGCCGCCCCACGCCTTTTGTGATGTTTTGCCACGCCTTGCCCGAGCCCCGCTGTCCATGGGTTTTCTAGACGCCCTGATCCACCTGTTCAATTTCCTGCTGCCTGCGCTGGCCATGGCCTTGCTGCTGCCGGCTCTGGCGCGCCTGTTCTGGTGGCGGGCGTTCAAGGGGCTGGGCTGGACGATGGGCCTTCGCGTGGCCCTGGCCGGCGTGATCGTGCTGGTGGCCGGCTTGGCGATCACCGGGCGTGACGGTGCCATGGGCACTTATGCGGGCTTGGTACTTTCAGCCGCGCTGGTGGTGTGGTGGACCGGCTTCAAGGGGCGTGCATGACCTACAGCGTCAAGGAAATCTTCTACACCCTGCAAGGCGAGGGCACCCATGCGGGCCGCCCCGCCGTGTTCTGCCGTTTCGCAGGGTGCAATCTGTGGACGGGCCGAGAGGAAGACCGCGCCAAGGCCATCTGCCAGTTCTGCGACACGGATTTCGTGGGCACCGACGGGCTGGGCGGTGGCAAGTTCGCCACGGCGCTCGATCTGGCCACGCGCATCGCCTCGTTCTGGCCGGACACGGCTTCGGGCCGCGAGGGCAAGCGATTCGTGGTGCTGACTGGCGGCGAGCCTTTGCTCCAGGTCGACCCGGCCTTGATCGATGCATTGCATGATCAGGGTTTCGAGATCGCGGTCGAGACCAACGGCACCGTGGCCGCGCCCCCTGGGTTGGACTGGATCTGCGTGAGCCCCAAGGCCGGCTCGACCCTGGTGCAGACCTCGGGCCACGAACTCAAGGTGGTCGTGCCCCAGGCCGGTTTCGACGATGCCAGGCTGGCCGAGTTCGAGGCCATGGACTTCGTGCAGCGCCGCGTGCAGCCGATGGACAGCGCCGCGCCCGGCGCGCGCCTGGCCGCCACCGAATGGGCCGTGCAGTGGTGTCTGGACCACCCGCGCTGGTTGTTGAGCGTCCAGACCCACAAGACATTGGGCATCCGTTGAGACCCGCCACACCATGTTCGAACTGAGCCAGACTTTTTCCTTCGACGCCGCCCACACCCTCAAGCGCCAGGTGGGGGCCGAAGAGGCCGCCGGCAGCCGCCGTATCCATGGGCATACCTACACCGCCGAGGTGATGGTGCGAGGCGAGCGCCAGCCTGAATCCGGCATGGTGGTTGATCTGTCACATCTGCGCGCCGTGATCGCCGGCGTGCGCGAGCAGCTCGATCACCACTTCCTGGACGAAGTGGCCGGCCTGGGCGCGCCCACGCTGGAAAACCTCTGCGTCTTCATCTACGCCCAGGTGCACCTGCACCTGCCGCAGGTGTCGGCGGTGAGCGTGTCGCGTGCGGCGGGTGACCGCTGCATCTACCGCCCGGCTTCGGCCTGAGCGTGGCGGCTCACATGGATTGGTCTGAACGCAGTCGCCAGGCCGTCTGGCACCCGTGCACGCAGATGAAGGTGCACGACACCCACCCGCCCCGCGCCATCGTGTCGGCGCAGGGCCCCTGGCTGATCGATGACCGCGGGCACCGCATCCTCGATGCCGTCAGCTCGTGGTGGGTGAACCTGTTCGGCCACGGCTTCGCGCCCATCCGCGAGGCGATCGCCGACCAGTTGCAGAAGGTCGACCACATCATGCTGGCCGGCCTGACGCACCCCCCGGTGGTGGAACTGTCCGAGCGCCTGGGCCAGCTCACCGGCCTGGGCCACGCCTTCTATGCGAGCGATGGTGCCAGCGCCACCGAGATCGCGCTGAAGATGAGCGCGCACAGCTGGCGCAACCGTGGGCGCGAAGGCAAGCACCGCTTCATCGGCTTGCAGGGTGGGTACCACGGCGAGACCGCCGGAGCCCTGTCCGTGACGGACATCCCGCTGTTCCGCGAATCGTACGCACCACTGCTGCGCCTGAGCGCCACCTTGCCATCGCCCGACCCGCGCCATGCCGCGCCTGGCGTGTCGCCCGCCGAGCACACGCAGCACTGCATCGACGCGCTGGCCGCCTACCTCGACGAACACCACGCGCAGATCGCCGCCATCATCCTGGAGCCGCTGATCCAGGGCGCGGCCGGCATGGGCATGTACCTGCCCGATTACCTCAGTGCCGTGCGCCGCCTGTGCGACCAGTACCAGGTGCACTGGATCGCCGACGAGATCGCCGTGGGCTTCGGGCGCACGGGCACGATGTTCGCGCACCAGCAGGCCCTGGGCGATGACGGCGCACCGATCAAGCCTGATTTCATCTGCCTGAGCAAGGGCCTGACGGGCGGTGTGCTGCCGCTCTCGGCCGTGCTGACGACCGACGAGGTCTACCAGGCCTTCTGGGACGACCGCACGACGCACGGCTTTCTGCACTCGCATTCGTACACCGGCAACCCGCTGGCCTGCCGCGCCGCCCTGGCCGTGCTGGACACCTTCGAAGGCAGCGATGTGCTGGGCGACAACCGCCGCACCGCCGAGCAGCTCGATGAACTTGTGCAGCCCATCACCGACCACCCGCGCGTGAAGGCCTCGCGCCGCCTGGGCATGGTCTGGGCCTGGGATGTGGACGTGGCCGACCCCACCTTCGCTTCGCGTTACCACCGCGCCGCGTTCGACGAAGGCCTGCTGCTGCGCCCGATCGGCCCGACGCTGTACTTCATGCCGCCCTACGTGCTGGGCGAGGCCGAGCAACGCCACCTGGCCGAAGGCGCGCTGCGCGTGCTCGACCGCGTGCTGGCCGAAGAAGGCCCCGCCAGCGCCCAGGCCACCGAGGTGCCCGTGCCATGACCGCCTATTTCGTCACCGGCACCGACACCGGCGTCGGCAAGACCCGCACCAGCTGTGCCCTGATCCATGCACTGCGCCGTGATCACCCGCGCGTGGTGGGCATGAAGCCCGTGGCCGCCGGCTGCGACTGGATCGAGGGCGTGGACGGACATCCTGGCCAGTGGCTCAACGAAGACGTGGCCGCGCTGCGCGCCGCCTCCAGCCTGAAGGTGCCGCCGGCCTTCGATAACCCGTATGCCTTGCCCGATGCCGTGTCGCCGCACATCGCCGCGCGCAATGCCGGCGCGGTGATCGACATCGGCCACATCGAGGCGAGTTTCCATGCGCTCAGCCAGCACGCCGATGCGGTGGTGGTGGAAGGCGCGGGCGGCTTCATCGTGCCGCTGCACGAAGGGCCGGGCGAGTTCGCCTCCAGCGCCGACCTGGCGCAGCGTCTGCGCCTGCCCGTGATCCTGGTGGTGGGCCTGCGCCTGGGCTGCCTGAACCACGCGCTGCTCACGCAGGAGAGCATCGTCTCGCGCGGCCTGACGCTGGCCGGCTGGGTGGCCAACGTGGTCGATGCCGGCATGCCGGAGCAGGAGGCCAACCTGCGCACCCTGCGCGATCACCTGCAGGCGCCGCAGTTGGCGCACTGGGGCTGGGACCCGTCGGCCGAGCCGGCGCAATTGGCGCAGTCGCTGAGCCTGCCCTGAGGCCGTGATGCCCGATGCCGCGCGGATCGACGACCTGCTGGGCGCCCAACGCGAGCGGGGCATCGCCGCCGCGGTGAGCAGGTGGACGCCGGAAGCCGGTACCGTCACGCGCTGGACCTCACCAGAGGGCAGCGGCGCGCCGGAACCCACCTTCCTGGTCTACAGCATCACCAAGACCTTCATCGCCTGCCTGCTGCTGCAACTGGCCGAGGCTGGGCGGCTGGATCTGGACGCCCCGGTGACTCACCTGTGGCGAGGCGCGCCGCTGCCGCCGGCCTTCACCGATGCCGTCACCACGCGCCGCCTGCTGAACCACACCGCCGGCGTGCCGGACTACGGTGGTTTGCCTGAATACCACGCCCAGGTGCGGCAGCAGCCAGACCGGCCCTGGACGACGGATGAATTCACCCAGGCCACGCTGGCACAGGCGTGGACCGTGCCCATGCCCGCGCGCTTCGCCTACAGCAACCCGGGCTACATGGTGTTGCGCCAGTTGCTGGAGGCAGTGGGTGAGAGGCCGTGGCAGGTGCAGTTGGCCGAGCGCGTGTGCCGCCCGCTGGGCCTGACCCGCACCACCGTGGCCACGGGCCTGGCCGATCTGCTGCCCCTGGCGCCTGGCCTGTCGCGCCTGATCGAAGGCGATGAACCGATCGATGTGCGAGGCCGCTACCACCCCGGCTGGGTCTCCCACGGTGTCATCGCGTCGACCGCATCCGAGGTGACGCATTTCCTGCAAGCGCTGTTCACCGGCCGCCTGCTACGGGCGCACAGCCTGGCAGCCATGGTTGAAACGGTGCCTGTCGGCCAGGTGGGTGGCCGCTGGCGCCAGCCAGCTTATGGCCTGGGCCTGATGATCGACCCGGGGATGCCGCTGGGCACCGTGCGGGGCCACAACGGCGGCGGCCCCGGCTACAGCGCGAGCGCCTTCGGCCTGTGGCGCGAGGGCGCCTTGCGGGGCATCGTCACCGCCATCGTCGGCGGTGGCGCGCACGATGAGGCCGAAACGCTCACCTTCGACGCGCTGGCTCTGTTGAGGTCGCTCAGTTGAGGTAGTTTTCCACCGTGCCCACGTCGCGGGGCTTGGCCTCGTCCGGGTTGTCGCCGAACTCGCGCTTGGCACGGCGCTGGCGAAGCAGGTCCCAGCACTGGTCCAGTTGCTCCTCGATCTTGCGGATCCGGTCGGCGTGGTTGCCGGCCGGGGCGGTGTCCTTGCGCAGTTGCTGCTCTTCCTCCACCAGGGTGGAGATGTGCTGGACGATGTCCTGGTCGTTCATGGCGATGTCCTTCCGATGTGAGGCAAATGGGTGGCGGCAGATGATGACGCCCGGTGGACCGGGCGCGCATCTCCCATGCGGACAGGGTAGGCGCAAGCGCAAAGGCGGGTCGCCTTCAAGGCCATCGCGACCTGGCCCGCCGCTTCCCTTGGCAAAGCCGCTGAGCCATCCCGGGTTCAGGCTTGTGCCTAAGATGGCCCCAGAGCACCGGGAGCCCACCATGGACCACCAAGTCATCCACAGCGACGACCACGAAGAAGCCATCGGCGCCCACGCCGGCTTGCGCATCCGCGTGGTCACGGCCTGGGACGTGGCGGCGCGACAGTTCGTCGTCCAGGCCTATGTGCGCGGCTCCGAGACGCAGGAGGAGGTTGCCGTGGACACGCAAGGCAGGCGCTTTGCCCTGATCCAGGATGCGCAGGACCACGGCTTCGCCGCCGCCACGCAATGGATCGATCAGCAGTCGGCGGGAGGCTGAGGGAGGGTCGACCCTGACGTGCAATCCGACCTTGCGCGATTCCGGGTTCGTCTGATGCGCCGACGGCGCTCGCCCAGTGTCAGAACACGCCCAGGGCCATTCCGGCCGCCATGGCCTCGCCCAGCGCCCGGCAGCGGTCCAGATCGTCTTCACCGATGTGCTTGGGCGCCAGGATGGCCTCTGGCGTCTGTGCGTGCGTGCACACGATCAGGGGTTCGGCCACGGGCTTGAGTCGCCAGCCGGTGGCGATGCGTTCGATCTGCCGAACGGCGTTGTGCCCGTCGCTGCCCGCGCACACCATGCTCGCGTACGGCCGGCCGTTGAGGCGGTCCAGCGCGGCGTAATAGCTGCGATCGAAGAAGTCCTTCAACCGACCACTGATGGCCGCGAGGTTCTCTGGCGTGGCGAACACCAGGCCATCGGCGGCCAGCACATCATCCGGGCCGGCTTGCGCGGCCTCCAGCAGCCGCACGGCCAGGCCTTCTTCCGCCGCTGCGCCTTCGCGCGCGGCTTCGACCATCTGGCGCGTGCCGCCGGTCATGGAGTGGTAGACGATCAGCAGGGTCTTGGTGGAGCTCATGCGCGCAGCATAGACCGGCTGCGCGCCATGGGCTTCAATCTGTCCAACGGCTGACATACGCAGGCACCGGCCCGTCGAAGCCCGGCTCGTCCACGGGTGGCAGCCGCTGCTCGCGCAAGGGCAGCACGCCGGCCCACACCGGCAGGGCCAGGTCCTCGTCCTTGTCGCGCGGCCCCCAGTTGCGGATCTTGGCTGCGGCCTCCAGCAAGGGGATGCCCAGCACCGTCGTGGCCTTGAGCTCGGACTCGTCCGGTGCCCGCGCATGCTCGCGCCGGCCGGGGGCCATGTGGTCCATCAATGCATCGAGCACGGCCGCCTTGGCATCCTCGGGCACGGCGCTGAAGCGGCCGTGGACCACCACCGAGCGGTAGTTCATCGAATGCGAGAAGGCTGAGCGCGCCATCACCAGCCCGTCCACGTGCGTGATGGTGACGCAGGCGGGCGCGCCCTCGGCCAGGCGCTTCATCATGCGGCTGCCGTTGGAGCCATGCACGTACAGCGTGTCGCCCACGCGCCAGCTGGCCGTCGGGATGCAGACCACGTGGTCGCCATCGTTGAAGGCCACATGGCACACCCAGGCCGCATCCACGATGGCGTGCACGGTGGCCTGGTCATAGTGGGCGCGTTCCGCGGCGCGCCGCACGCGGCTGCGGTCGGAGGGGGGCATGGCCGTGATCGGGCTGGCGCTGATCGACATCTTCGGGGCTCCTGTGGGCTTGGCTGGTGGGGTGCGATGGCTTGAACGATAGGCCTTTCATGGCACCATGCACAGAACCAGAATCCATCCATCTGATGGAACCACAAGGAGCATGGCCCGATGGCCGACCTGGACCTCGTGATCGACCGCCGACAGTTCGCACGCCGGCAATCCGTGCCTGCCCAGCGCCGGCTCTACCAGGCGCTGCGTGCCGCCATCCTCGACGGCCGCTTGCAGGCCGGCGCGCTGCTGCCCGCCAGCCGCGTGCTGGCGCAGGATCTGGGCATCGCCCGCAACACCGCCATCCATGCCTACGAGCAACTGGGCGCCGAAGGCTATGTGCAGACCAGCCGACAGGGCACGGTGGTGGCGGCCCTGGGTGCCGCGCCGGAGCGCCCCGCGCGGCAGGCCATCGAGCAAGCCACCGGCCCGGCCTTGTCGCAGCGCGTGGCGGGCCGGGGCCGTGTGCGCCACCCGGAAGATGACCTTCGTCCTTTCATGCCCGGCACGCCGGCGCTCGATGCCTTCCCGTTCGCGCTCTGGCGCCAGCTGTTGGAGCGTGCCCAGCGCCAAGCCAGTTCGCAAGACCTGGGGTATCGCCACGCCGTGGGCGAGCCAGAACTGCGCCAGGCCATCGCCACCCACCTGCGCGCCGCGCGCGGCGTGCGCTGCCAGGCCGACCAGGTGATCGTCACCGACGGCACCCAGCACAGCCTGGACCTGTGCGCCCACCTGCTGGCCGACCCGGGTGAGCGCGTCTGGATGGAGCACCCGGGTTACGGCGGTGCCCGCACGGCCTTCGCCGCCGCCGGCCTGGTGCCGGTGCCCATCACCGTCGATGCCGAGGGGCAGCAGGCCATGGAGTCGCTGTGGCATACCCAAGCGCCGCGCCTGGTCTACGCCACGCCGTCGCACCAGTACCCGCTGGGCTCGGTGCTGACCCTGCCCCGGCGGCTGGCCCTGATGGAGCAGGCGCGCCGCCACGGCGCCTGGATCCTGGAGGACGACTACGACAGCGAGTTCCGCCACGACGGACCGCCCCTGGCCGCGATGCAGGGCCTGGTGGACGATGCCCCGGTGGTCTACCTCGGCACCTTCAGCAAATCCATGTTCCCCGGCTTGCGCCTGGGCTTCATCGTGATGCCGGCCGCTCTGGCGGATCGGGCCGTGGCCGTGGTCGGCGAACTGGTGCGCCAGGGCCGCGTGGCCGAGCAGCGTGCGCTGGCCACCTTCATCCATGAGGGGCACTTCGCCCGACACCTGCGTCGCATGCGCCGGTTGTATGCGGCGCGCCAGCAGGCCCTGCGCGAGTCGCTGTCACGCCATTGGCCTCTCGACGGTGCCGTGCTGGGCGGGCAGGGCGGCATGCACCTGGTGCTCAGCCTGCCGGCCGACCACCCCGATGCAGAGGTGGCCGAGCGGGCGTGGGCGCTGGGACTGAGCCCGCGGCCCTTGTCCTCTTACGGCACGCCGGGCGGGGCGGCAGGGTTCAACGGCTTGGTGATGGGTTATGCGCACGTGCCGCAGGCGGCCGTGGACGGGCATGTGCAAACCCTGGTGGATGCGCTGCGTTGAATGAATTTGGAAGGTGTCGTGTAGCGGTATTTCAAAAGGCAACTATTACCCCCTTATATGGGTGTAAAGACCATTCAATAAATGCGCATATCCATATGACAAATGCTCAGTCGCCCAGGAGATAAGTTATAGCGGCCATGGCTGAAAATGCGAACCTTGGCGAACCATTGATTTGTCAGGGTGTAACAACTCATGGATTCCACGGTTTTTGCGTGACGTGCGACCATTGCGCAGATATTCTGAATATGCAACCCGGTCATCCCGGCTGGGTGCGCATCTGAAAGGTCTCAGAGGCGTCGCAAACGCACACGTCAGGCACAAGTCAGGAAATAAACCAGTATGTCGAGCCCCTCCGCGCCATCCCGTCATTCCCAATGGCTGGCCTCATCCGAATTACCCACCGAGCATGGCTTGTTCACCATGCACGTGTTCCGAACCACCAGCACCAATGAAACCGAAGGGTTTCGCGAGCACATCGCCCTGGTCTATGGCGATGTCACCGGCAAGGCCGGCTTGCCCGTGCGCGTGCATTCCGAATGCATCACCGGCGAGGTGTTCCGTTCGCTGAAGTGCGATTGCGGCGACCAACTGGACAAGGCCAAGGCCGAGATCGTCCGCCTGGGCGCCGGCATCATCCTGTACCTGCGCCAGGAGGGCCGTGGCATCGGCCTGACCAACAAGATCCGCGCCTACCACCTGCAGCAGTCGCAGGGCTATGACACCGTCGATGCCAACCGTGCGCTGGGCCTGCCCGACGACGCCCGCTCGTACGAAGTCGTGCCCGAGATGCTGGCCCACTTCGGCGTGCCCAGCATCAGCCTGATGACCAACAACCCCGACAAGGTGGCCAAGCTCACGGCGCTGGGCGTGCAGGTCGAGCGCCGACGCCCCGTCATCACCGTGCCCAACCAGCATTCGGTCGGCTATTTCGAAGCCAAGCGCACACGCATGGGCCACGCACTGCCCGATACCCTGGCCATCAGCGAATAAGGCAGTACGCATGCCCAATGCATTCCAACTCGCGGCGGCCTCCGTCGCCGCACGAGAAACCCTGCGCCGTCGGCGCGTGGTGTTCGCCTCTTTGGTCATCGGCACGGCGCTGCTGCTGCTGGGCCTGATGGCCACGGCCTTGTTCGCCCAGGGCGTCGATGCACTGGGTGTCAGCATCCTGGCGCTGTTCGCGCTGACCCTGCCCTGGACCACCATCGGTTTCTGGAACGCCGTGATCGGCTTCTACCTGATGCATTTCACGCGCGATCCGGCGGGCCTGGTGGCGCCGCACCTGCGCAGCATCCGGGGTGACGAGCCCCTCACCGGCTCCACCGCGCTGCTGGTCTGCATCCGCCATGAGGACACCGACCGCCTGGAGCGCAACCTGGGCTTCATGCTCGATGGTCTGGTGCGCACCGGTCAGTCGCGCTGGTTCCACCTCTACATGCTGAGCGACAGCGATCTGCCCGAGATCATCGAGGGTGAGCAGCAGGTGGCCGCACGCCTGTCAGAGCGCTTCGGCCCGCAGCTCCAGATCACCCACCGCCGCCGTGAAAGCCACGAAGGCTACAAGGCTGGCAACATCCGCGATTTCTGCGAGCGCTGGGGCACCCTGCACCGCTTCGCCATCGTGCTCGATGCCGACAGCGTGATGACCTCCGCGGCCATGCTGCGTCTGGTACGCATCATGCAGGCCAACCAGAAGATCGGCATCCTGCAGACGCTGGTGACCGGCCTGCCGAGCACCAGCCCGTTCGCACGGGTGTTCCAGTTCGGCATGCGCCTGGGCATGCGCTCGTACACACTGGGCGCGGCCAGCTGGCAGGGCGATTGCGGCCCTTATTGGGGGCACAACGCCATCCTGCGCCTGGCGCCCTTCACCGAGCACTGCCACCTGCCTGTGCTGCCCGGCGATTCGCCGCTCAGCGGCCACATCCTCAGCCACGACCAGCTCGAGGCCGTGCTGATGCGCCGCGCCGGCTACGAGGTGCGCGTGCTGCCCGATGAAGACGGCAGCTGGGAAGAGAACCCGCCCACCATGCCGGAGTTCATCCGCCGCGATCTGCGCTGGTGCCAGGGCAACCTGCAGTACCTCAAGCTCCTCAAGATGCCTGGGCTGCTCCCGGTCAGCCGGTGCCAGCTCTGGCTGGCCATCGCCATGTACGTGGGCGCGCCGGCCTGGCTGGGTATGATCGCCCTGGGCCTGCTGCGAGAGCCGCCCGCCGACTTCACCTTGTTCAAGGTACTGTTCGCCGCGACCATGACCATGTGCTTCGCCCCCAAGTTCGCCACGCTCGGCGACGTGCTGATGCGCCCCGGGCTGCGGCGTGATTACGGCGGCACCGTGCGCATCCTGCTCAGCGCTGCGCTCGAAGTCGGCTTCTCGATGCTGATGGCGCCCATTGCCGCCGTCTCGATCACCTTGTTCATGCTGGGCCTGCCTTTCGGGCGCCAGATCGGCTGGACAGCGCAACAGCGCGATGCCGTGGGCCTGTCTTTCGGCGCGGCCGCGCAGCGGCTGTGGGTGCACACGCTGCTGGGCCTTGTGATGGGCCTGGGTTTCCTGCAGGTGTTCCCCGACACCTGGCTGCTGTGGCTGCCCTTCGTCGCCGGCCTGGCGGGTGCCATTCCCCTGGCCGTGGTCAGCGCCGACCCGCGCCTGGGGCGCTGGCTGGCCGACAGCAACCTGTGCCGCATCCCCGAAGAGGCGCGCCTGCCTGACAAGCCCGAGTACACCGTGCTGTTCACGCCCTTCGCCAGCGCGGGGCTGGCGGCTGCCGCACCCGCGGGGGCGGCCGAATGACGGCCTCGCCCGTGCTCCTGAGCCCTCCGGGCCAGATCGCCCTGCGCGGTGAAGACCACGCATGGCAGGCCCTGCTGCGCCAGGGATCGCCCGGGGACCACGGCGTCCCGTTTCTGCAGGACGATTCGCTGCTGCATGCCCTGTATGGTCCGCTGTGCGCCATGCGTCGGCGCGGCAGCACCTATGTGGTCGGCCACCTGGCGCAAAGCCTGGATGGGCGCATCGCCACCACCTGCGGCGTGTCGCGCTGGCTCAGCGGTGACGAAGATCTGCTGCACACGCACCGCATGCGTGCCATCGCCGATGCCGTGCTCGTCGGTGCCAGCACCGTGCAGCACGACGATCCGCAGCTCACCGTGCGCCTGTGCGCGGGCGACCACCCCGTGCGGGTGATCCTGGATCCCGAGCGGCGCCTCGATGGCAGCCAGAAGGTGTTCACCGATGGCAAGGCGCCCACGCTGCTGCTGGTCGCGGCTGACCGCGTCGGCCGAGAAGCCCGCTGCGGCCAGGCCGAGGTGATCCCGATCTTGCGTGGCGAGCAGGGACTGGACCCGTTCGAGATCCGCCGCACGCTGGCTCAGCGCGGCCTGCACTGGCTGTTCGTCGAAGGCGGTGGCATCACCGTGTCACGCTTCCTGGCCGCGGGGGCGCTCGACCGGCTGCAGATCACCGTGGCGCCGGTGATCATGGGTTCCGGCCGCCCCAGCCTGGTCCTGCCGGAGATCCACGACCTGTCCCACAGCCTGCGTCCGCGCACGCGCCGCTTCCTGCTGGGCGATGACACCATGATCGAATGCGCCTTCCATGACTGAGGCGCGCGCATTCTGGACAGTGGCGCCCGGGGTCGGTGAGATCCGCAGCGCCACCTTGCGCGAGGCCTGTGCTGGCGAAGTCCTGGTTCAAGCCTTGCACAGCGGCATCAGCCGTGGCACCGAAAGCCTGGTGTTTCGGGGCGGTGTGCCGCAGAGCCAATGGCAGGCCATGCGTTGCCCGTTCCAGGAAGGTGATTTCCCCGGGCCGGTGAAGTACGGCTATGCCTCCGTTGGCCGCGTGGTCTCGGGGCCGCCGCACCTGCTGGGCCGCCGGGTGTTCTGCCTGCATCCCCACCAGGACCACTACATCGTGCCGGAGGATGCCGTCACCCTCGTGCCCGACGCCGTGCCTGATGCGCGCGCCGTGCTCACGGCCAACATGGAGACGGCCCTCAACGGCCTGTGGGATGCGGCCCCCCGTCTGGGCGACCGCATCGCGGTGATCGGCGCCGGCGTGGTCGGTGGCCTCGTGGCGGCGCTGGCGGCCCGCGTTCCCGGCGCCACGGTCGAGCTGATCGACACCAACCCTGCCCGCGCCGCGCTCGCCGCCCGGCTGGGCTGCCGTTTCGCCACCCCTGACGAAGCCACCCCGGAGGCCGACCTGGTCATCCACGCCAGCGGTCACCCCGATGGCCTGGGCACAGCCTTGCGCATCGCAGGCTTCGAGGCCACGGTGCTGGAAATGAGCTGGTATGGCGACCGTGCCGTCGCCGTGCCATTGGGCGAAGCCTTTCACGCCAGGCGCCTGAACCTGCGCTCCTCCCAGGTGGGTTCGGTGGCCACGGCGCAGCGCGCCCGCTGGAGCTACGCACGGCGGCTGGGGCTGGCCTTGACGTTGCTGGCCGACCCCGTGTTCGATCACTTCCTCACCGGTGACAGCCCCTTCGGCGACCTGCCTCGCACCCTGTCGCGCCTGGCCGAAGCGCCGGGCGATGCGCTTTGCCACGTCATCCACTACAACTGACCGGAAAACCCCCCCATGTACAGCCTCGCCGTTTCCGACCATTTCATGATCGCCCACAGCTTCCGCGGTGAAGTCTTCGGCCCTGCTCAAAAGGTGCACGGCGCCACCTACGGCGTGGAGATCGAGTTCCGCCGCCCCGCGCTGGACGACAACGGCCTGGTGTGCGACATCGGCCTGGCGCTCGAGCTGCTGCGCGATGTGCTGAGCGAGTTCAACTACCAGAACCTCGATGAGCTGCCCGTGTTCAAGGGCCGCAACACCACCACCGAGTTCCTGGCCGGTGAGATCTTCCAGCGCGTGAAGACCCGTGTGGCCGAAGGCGCCGTGGGCCCGGGCACCGCCGGCAACCTGGCCGCCCTGCGCGTGGTGCTGCGTGAATCGCCCGTGGCCTGGGCCGCCTTCGAAGGCCCGCTGCGCTGATGGCGCTGGGCTTCCTGGTGCCGGGCCGGCTGGACCAGCTCACCGGTGGCTACCTGTACGACCGCCACGTGGTCGAGGGCCTGCGCCAGCAGGGCAGGGCGGTCGACGTGGTCGAGTTGCCGGGCCGCTACCCTGACGCAGACACCGACACCTGCCAGGCCGCCGCCGAGGCCCTGGCCCGCCAACCCGATGGCCGCACCGTGATCATCGACGGGCTGGCGCTGCCTGGCCTGGCAGACAGCTTGTCCCAGCACGCCCAACGGCTGCACCTGGTGGGCTTCATCCACCACCCGCTGTCGCTGGAGACAGGGCAAAGCGCGGCCAGCGCGCGCCACTACGCCGAGCTGGAAGCCGCGCTGTGGCCGCACCTGAAAGGCGCCATCTGCCCCAGCGAACACACGGCCCGTGCCGTGCGCGCCAGTGGCCTGCCTGCCCACCGCGTGGCCGTGGTGGCACCCGGCACGCACAAGCCCGCGCGCCTTCACCGGCCGCGCAGCGATGGCCCCCTGCAATTGCTGGCCGTGGCCACCATCACCCCTCGCAAGGGCCATCGCCTGTTGGTCGATGCGCTGGCACCGCTGCGCCATCTGCCCTGGCAACTGACCTGCATCGGCAGCCTTGAGCGCGACCCCGCCGAGGCCCAGGCCCTGCAACAAGCCATCGCGGCGCACGGCCTCGAAGACCGCATCACACTGCTGGGTGAACAGCCGGCCGAACGCGTGGCCCAGGCCTACCAGCAGGCGCATGCCTTCGTGCTGCCCTCGTACCACGAGGGCTACGGCATGGTTTTCGCGGAGGCGCTGGCCCATGGGCTGCCCGTCGTGTCCACCACGGCGGGTGCCATCGCCGACACGGTGCCTGCCGCTGCCTCGCTGCTGGTGCCCCCGGGCGACGAAGCGGCCTTGCGCGACGCCTTGCGGCAATTGATGACGGATGCCGCGCTGCGGGCCCGGTTGACGGCCTGCGCAGCAAAGGCCGCCGCCACATTGCCTGACTGGGGCACTGCCGTGGCGCGCTGGGCAAGCGCCCTGGATCAGGTGAGCCGATGAGTGAACCAACGATGACCGAACAAGTGCCTGCGGGCGGTTTTTCTGCCGACTGGTTGCGGCTGCGAGAGCCGCTGGACATGGCCGCGCGCAGCCAGGCATTGGCCCAGGGCTTCAAGGCCGCACTCAAGCCCAGGGCTGGCGAGGCTTTGCGGCTGATCGACCTGGCAGCAGGGGCGGGCGCGAACTTGCGCGCACTGGCGCCCGTGCTGCAGGCCGATCAGGATTGGATCCTCGTTGACCATGATCCCTTGCTGCTCGTTGCGCAACGCACGGAGATCTCAGGCTGGGCGCGGCAGCGAGGTTGGCTTTGCCAGGATCAAAGCGGTGTTCTGAGGATCGATACGGGCACGGCCCATTGGCAGGTGCGCGGACAACAACTCGATCTGGCGCGCGATCTGGAGCAGATCGATCTGTCTTGGTGTGATGGCTTGGTGACGACGGCTTTCCTGGACTTGGTGTCGGCCGCCTGGCTGGACAGGCTGTGCGCCCTGTTGGCGGACAAGCGGCGCCCCTTGCTCGCGACCTTGACGGTGGATGGCCGGCGCACATGGCACCCGCCACGGGAAGCGGATGAACGCATCACCCACGCCTTCCTGGCGCATCAGGCGGGCGACAAGGGATTTGGTGAGTCGCTAGGGGGGCAGGCCGCGAGCTACCTGGCGGAGAGGCTGGCGGCGCAGGGTTACCGTGTCAGCACCGACCGCAGTGACTGGCGCATCGGCGCGGACCACCCTGACATGCTGCTGGCAATGGCTCAGGAGGCCGCCGCCGTGGCGTCGGAGGTGAACATCGGCGAATCGGCCACCGCATCTGCCTGGTTGGCAGGCCGAGCAGATGACCTGCGGCAGGGGGAGTTGGCCCTGACCGTAGGGCATTGGGATGTGCTGGCGGTGGGCGCCTAGGCCCATCCGTTGCCCGCATGGCCCTACCGCAAAACACAAAAGGGCGGAGCGTCAGTGGTGTGAGCCCCAAGCGCGACGTTGTGGGTGTGCAGTGCGATGCAGTGGAGCTTGAGGCTTCAGGTGTTGGATGCTCGCACTCCATGTGCTGGATGCTGACGCGTCGGGCTTTTTTGGAGAAGCGCCACCATCAGGCAGTGGAGCGTCAGGTGTCACGGCTCGACACGCCACCCTTCTTTGCTGAAGCGTCAGGTGTTGGATCATGACGCTTCAGGCTGTGCTGCATCGCGCGTCAGCAGGAAAGGGCGGCGCTTCATGTCTGGAGGTTGACGTGCCAGGGTTTGGCGTTCCAAGGCTATAGTGTTGTAACGGCATGTTCAACAACCTGGGAGGGAGACATGCTTTCAATCACCGACTTGGGAAGTAGCTTGGCTGCAATTGCTGCGCCAGGTTATCCGACATGGACGTCCCCTAACCTTGGATTCCAAGGTTAGGGGACGTTTTGGTCGTCTACATTGCGTTAGGCCACTTCTGCTGGATCACTCAAGTATGGGCAAGGCCATTAAGCAAAGGGATCTTGGGCTGTCTGTCCTGCGGCAGCCAGCACACCGCCAAGCTGCGCGGCCGCCCATCGGCGCACGCCATCGC
>DXIO01000048.1 GCA_019112875.1 Candidatus Aquabacterium excrementipullorum | reverse complement strand
GTCGGAGAGCACGAAGACCCAACGCATTACAACCTTCTTCTTGACAGAAACTTGTTCTTGCCTGACCCATCCAAGCTTGACACTCTCTTGGTGAATGTACCGTCCAGGCATAAGCACATGACCAAGCCAAGTGCTTCTTAGAAATTGGGTCATGCCTCCTGCGTGACTCGTGGTGTTGTAAGAGTCGGCTTTCCAGACTTCTGCAATCTTGCGGACAACAGGCTTGCCCCTCTTGTCCTTTATCGGCTGCCCTTTTGCATCCAGCAAGGGAATTCGCTCTTCCAACTTGGCTGCCTCGCAATCAAGCAATGCGCAAATGGCTTGTGGAAGCAAGTTCGACCGCTTGGCTGCAAGCATCACCGCTTCTCTGTAAATATTGTTGCGCCCCAGTCTCAGATTGTCCTTGTTGGGACACTCAGGCCCAGGGATGACACTGACCGGTTGACCGGCCAAGTTGACAACGCGCAGCGGAATGACGGCATAGCCTCGTGCCTGTGGGCTTTTCGGATGCTCCGGAACATCCAGTACTTCCTTGAGCCAGTGCCATGCCCTGTCCAAGGCGCCGTTGCTCTCCCACCATGCGCTTGTATCCGTGGGCTTCGCCTGCACGGACGATGGGGTAGGCATGGGTCTCGCAAACTTTGCATTGCTGTTCTTACTTTGCGAAGCGGTCTTCTCTACCGTCTTCGTGGATGCAGTCTTCTTTGTTGAGCCAGATGACGAGCCTTTGACTTGATGTTCCCTGAGAGGCAGCTGAGCCAATACTTTTGGGCTTCGAACCACGGTGATCGATTTGCACTGCTCCAGTTCCAACTGACAGACGGGTTGCTTTTGGCCCAAGCGGTCCAAAACTTCCAATTGGACGGTGCCTCTACGTTGAAGTGGCATGACCGTACTGGCAACGCCATTGCTACTTGTCTTTAGTTCCTCAGTGTCTCCTGACGGCCACGTCAAGAAAAGTGACAACCCGATGATCGGTGTGTCTAGGCCGTCCCTGAGCATCAAGCTGAGGGAATGATCGTTGCCTTCGTCTTCATCTTCGTCAGGCTGAGAGTTTCCCTCGAGGACTCCTTCGGCTTCCTTGGATCCGTTATCAATTGGCGCAGGGTCTTCCGATTTCAGCTGGTGGACTTCGACTTGCCCGAGGTGTACTGGGTAGCTTTGCTCCAGATCATTCAAGCCAGCATCATCATTGGCGATATTCATACAAGGTCTCCAGGTTCGGGCAGCGGATCTTCGTAGGCCAATGGGAGCGGATAAGGCTCAGATTCGGTGTATTCCACAGTCCAGGGTGAGCTCCCACCAACCAATGCCATCAGTTGTTCATGCTGAGCCTCGATGTGTCGAACGCTGAACCCCGAGAGATCCGTTTTACCCTGTTCAACCAAGACATGGGCTTTGATGAGTTGATAGGGCACTTGTTGGGAAACACCGGAAACTGGATCGAATGTCACCAAGCGCTCACTGAACTGTGCAGGTCTTTCCCGGAACAACGTAGGCAAGCTGGAAGGGATCGATGCCAACCCAGTTGGCAGCTCTTGAGTCTTCGCTGCTGCGCTTTCTCCCCCTGAGAACGTCTTTATCGCCCCCTTTGCACTCCACTGCCCCGGACAAGTGAACGTGATGTCCCCCACATCCAGCACCAGCGAGCTCTGCCCGCCCACCATCTCAACCCGGCTCTGCGCCTGGATCCGGATCTCATCGTTGACCGAGATCACCTCCACCTGCTGATCAGCCAGCACCTTGAGCTCATCCGTGTGGGCTCGCAGGCTCATGGACCCCTTGCCCGCGATGGCTTGCAGCCCGCCGGTCACCGCATGCAGGCTGGTTGTCTTGCCCGACACCTGTGCATGGGTGCGCGCCGCGTTCTGGTGCCAATCTCCTTGCGCCACCACGCTCAGATGATCGCCCGCGAAGCTTGAGCTGCCTGCCTCGGTGGCCAGGCTGGCTGTGCTGGGTGTCTCCAGCACCAGCACCGGCTGCGCAAAGGCCGGCACGGCTGCCTGACCCTCGGTGCGGCCATCTCCATAGGGCTGCGACGCTGCTTGCCCATTGACGGCTCCCGCATGCCTGCCTTGCTGCGCCGGGTCGATCAGCGCGATCAGGCTGGGCATGGCTTGCCCGCCTTCATGCGGCGTTTGAGGCTGTGCGCCCGCCTGGCTGGCGACCTCGCCCAGGCGCTGCGCCAGGTCCTGCGCGGCCTTGAGTTGCGCCACGGCTTCCTGTGCATCCATCTGCGATCCGGCTGCACTGCCATAGCTGCCTTCCCGGGCGGTGGTGCTGAGCAGCAGCCCCTTGCCGCCGCGAAGCGTCGCCCAGGCCTGCGTGCCAGCCTCGAACCCGCTGCCGCGCCAGTTGCCTCGCATCGCGCTGTCGGCGCGCTGGTTAATCAGGTGCCCGAGCCCCAGCTCCGCCATGCTGTAGCTGCTCATCAGCCGCATGCGCAGTTGCGATGGCGCGTCATCCACCACCCATTGGTTGAAGTCGCCCGCGCCGTCCAGCCGGTGTGTGTGCACGCCGGAGATGAAGCCCGGGTGGTTCACGCCCGCATCTTCACCGGCAGAGAACGGCGGCGTGTCCTGTCCATTGGGCATCTGGCCGCTGATCACGGGGCGGTCGATATCGCCGTCCACGAAATCGACCTGCACCTCCGTGCCCACGCGGGGCGTGAAGGCGGATCCCCAATTGGCGCCAGCGCTGGGCAAGGCCACGCGCACCCAGGTGCCGCTGCGCTCGTTGCCCGGCGCATTGCCGTCGGTTTCGGTGGCGTGGGCATGCTCAAGCCCACCGGGGTTGGGCATGAGGCCGCGCTGCCAGCCGAACTGCACCTTTACCCGGTGGTCGCGGTCGGTGGTGAGGGGCGCGTCCTGAACACCGACCACCATGGCCGTGTCCTGGCGCGGCGCGGTGGGCTTGCGCACGAAGCGGGGCACCACGGCGGTGTCTGCCTGCACGGCGTGGAAGTGGTTGCGGTAGGTGCCGCGTTCCAGGGCGGTGCTCTTGAGCAGTTGAGCCAGGTCCGAGCCCAGGTTGTTGGTGGCGTGGTGCTCCACGGCCAGCAGGGTGAAGCGGCCGTCGTCATCGAGGCCGTGCACGGCATGTTCCGTCAGCGCAAAGTGTGCACCGGCCAGGAAGTGCCGCGCGCTGCCCTGGCCCTCGAAGCGCCGCATGTCCATTTCCAGCGCCGCCAGGGCCAGGCTGGCGGCCTGATCGGCTTGGGCTTCGTCTTCGAAGCGGTAGGCGCCCGCGCCGTCGTACGACTCCAGACGTGGCACATCGCCCAAGGGCTGATTGCTGTCGATGGTGGCATCGGTGCCGCCCAACTGCTTGTAGTTCCACGAGCCCAGTGCCACTGCATTGGTCTGCAGGCTGTGGCGCGCCATGAAGGCGGTGATGGCATCACGCTGCCCCGGCAGCGCGGCGGTGGCATGCTGCGAGGTGAAGTGCATGGTGCCCATTTCCGGCAGCTCGGCTTGCCGGTCGTGGATCACCATCACGTGCTGGGCATGGCCTTGCGATGCCGCTTGCTGAGCGGCCTGGCCTTCCAGATGCTCGAAGCGGTAGGTCCAGCCTTCCTCGGCGATCAGGCGGTGCACGAAGGCCAGGTCGGTTTCGTTGAACTGCGTGCACAGGCTGCGCACGCGTTGGCGCTGGCTCACCTCGAAACGGAACTGCGCGATGGTGTAGTCCGCGAAGATGTCCTCGATGATGGCCTGGGCCGTGCGGTCCTGGAACACGAAGCTGTCGGCGCGTCGGTCCAGGGCGCTCAGCCACGGGCGCATCAGCAGGCGGTAGCGCGCCAGCCCGCCTTCGCTGCCCAGTTGCGAGGCCTGCGTCACATAGCCATGCCAGGGCTTGTAGTGGCCATCCGACTGCAGCAGGCGCACGGAGATCTGCTGGTCCAGCAGGTCTGTCACTGTCAGGTGAGCGGAGGCTGAAAGGCAGTCCACCACCAACTCGAAGGGCTGGCCCATGGCCTCGCGCAGCACCATGCGTTCGGGCACCAGCGACAGTGTCGGCAAGGCCGTTTCGACCTGCAGCATGCGGCCCTGCTGGTGCAACAGGCCGGGGAGCAAGCTGGCCAGCTTGTCCCGCAGTGATTCGATAGTCGCCACGTGGCGCCCTCCTGATGATTTTGTGGGTTCGGCCCCCGGTCATGTCGCCGAGGTGCCGTGCCTGAGCGCGCTCAGGGCAGGGTGATGGTGATGTGCGCCACCTCCGGCGCCAGCTGTACCAGGTTGCTGAAAGCGTTCAGGTCACGTGTGGTCTGACCGGTCAGTGCGCCGCGGATGCCGAGGAAGCCCAGCAGGCCCACCAGCGCGAACACCGAGGCCACAGCCCACAGCGGCACTTCCGATCGAAGCACATGGGCGATGCGGTCCGGTGCGGCCCACTGCGGTGCGAACACGGCACGGCGCCCTTTGATGTGCGAGATCTCGTCGCCCACACGGGCGGTGAGAAAGCCCAGCTTCTCGGAGCCTTCCAGGATGTACTTGCCCTGGAATCCCATCAGCAGACACATGTGGAACACCTCCAGCACCTGCAGGCGCTGGGTGCCTTGGCGGCGCAGCGTTTCCAGCTCGTCGTAAAAAGTCTGGCCGGCCAGTTGGTTGCCGAAGTACTCCAGCTGCAGCGGACGCAGCTCCCAGCTGTCGCGGGCCTTGAGCTTGGAGCCCAGCATGATCTCGTCCAGCAGGGCGCAGAAGGCGAACTTGCACAGGCTCACGTCTTCCTGCCGGCTGCCGGTCTTGAGCGTGTCGCGCTCGAAGTGGATCAGGAAGGCGCGGATGCGGTCCCTGAACTTGTCGACGTCTTCGGGCACGTAGCCGTTCTTGAGCAGGAACACCATGTAGAACCCGTCGTAGAGCAGGTCCAGCAGGGTGGCCGATTCCGAGGGGGCTTTACGTGTGCTCGTGGCGGCCTGGCCTGCGTGGCTTGGAGGGCCGCCTGCCGGCGTGGCGAACAGGGAAGGAGCAACGGTGTCGTTCATGGTCGTGGCCTGGGTGGGGTCAGCTGTTCAGTGCGAACAGTTCGAGGCGCAGCTCATCGATGCCGGCCGGCGCATACAGGGCCAGCGTCTGGGACTGCAGCATGCGGTCGTACAGCGGGCCACGCGGTTCGATGGCGAAGTAGTAGGCGCCGCTGCGCACCGGGATGGCGGCGGGCACCTGCGGTGAGTGGGTGATCTGCACGCCGCTCATGGCCGAAAGCACGAGCTTCTCGACGTCGTCCGGCGCACCGACCTTGAAGCGCACCGGCACGGCCTCGACCAGGTCGCTCGGCTGCATCGCGGCCTGCACGCCCAGGTACAGGCGTGTGGCGGGCGTTATCTTTTCGCTTTCCAGACGCGCGTGGTGGTAAGAGGGGCGCACCTCGTCGAGCGCCAGGGCGAAGTAGCGCGTGGAGATCACCGTCTCCAACAGCTCGCGGATGATGTGGTCCAGCTTGGCGAAGCCGGGGCCCGGGTCGGCATGGTGGTAGGCAGGCAGGTCGGCCAGCGAGAAGCTGCGTGAGAAGGTCATCAGGGCACCGGCCAGTTCCAGTAGGCGCTCGTACAGGCGCTCCGGGTGAAGGCCGGCATGGTGGTGAAAATGCGAGAGCGCGCCGAAGGCCGAGCTGGCCGTGTGCAGCAGCCAGAACGAGGCGATGTCGCCCGATCGGAACTCGATCACGTGCTTGGAGGGCTCGCGGTGGAAGCCGTACAGCGCATCCACCTTGGCCTGCAGCGTGTCCAGCAGGCGGCGCAGGATCGCGCGCAGGATAGGCGAAGCCTCGATGGACACCGCCGGCGCCAGGAAGCGCGAATCCAGCTCGAACGAGCCGGTCCCCGAGCGGCGCAGTCGGCATACCGGCAGGCTCACCAGGTGATCACGTGGCGCGGTGTCGGGCAGCACTCGCACCAGGCGGCGCAGCAAGGCCACATCGGCCGCGGCCGCATTGGTGTACCAATCGTTGGCGGCCTGGTTGTGCTGTGCGAAGCGCAGCGCGCCGTCGCCGGGCTGGCCCAGCGGTGTGAAGTTAGTGGCCGTGCCGCGCATGGGGGCCATGGCCACATGGAACACCATCTCCGATGTGCCTGCCGGGATGTCGGCCAGGTTCATCGGATCCGGCAGATCGTCTTCTTGCGGCGCGCGGAACAGTTCGCCATCAGGCATCACCAGCTGCAATTCGTTGAAGCGCAGCACGCCCGAGGCCAGCGCATCCGTGTCGATGCTGACCTTGCGCACGCCCCAGCCATACGGGTGCAGTGCCTTGGAGGTCTCGTGCAGGCGCCACTCGTGGTACGCGTCCTGGCGCTGGAAGTGCTGCGGGCGCAGGAAGAGGCCTTCGCCCCAGAGAACTTTGGAAGAGGGGATCACGGTTCGTCTCGCTTGATCAATCGCGCGTCAATCGCACTGCACGCCGGCCAGGCGCAAGGTTTCGGGGGGCGCATCGACGGCCTTGCCCTCGGCCACGCTCAAGGCGCAGCCATGCGCACCCAAGGTGATGCCTGCCTGGCTGGACGCCTTCGCATCGAACACGAAGCGCCAGCGCTGTTCGGCCGGGGCTCGGAACAGCGCGACGATGCCGATGTACTCGGTCTCTGGCGTGAGCGTCTGCACCACCTCGTGCTTGCCGCCGGGCTTGAGCAGCACTTCCTTGACGTCGATCAGGTCGTCGCGCAAGGCAGCCTTCTCGAGCGCTGGATCCTGGAAGGTCTCGTAAGGCGTTTGCAGGAAAGCAGCCTTGTCCTTGAGCCGGTACACGCGTGTGACCAGTGCCAGCGAGCGTTGCTGGTCGTCGGTGTTCAACACCTGGCTGGCGTGGATGCGCAAGGTCAGCTTGCGCGGCTTCTCCAGTTCGGGCACCTTGAGCGTCAGCTCCTTGGGCGGTTCTTGCGCGCGCTGCAAGCCCACGACTTTCAAGGCGGAATCGAACAGGCCATCGCTCTTGCTCGCGGTGCTCGATGCGCAGGCGCTGAGCAGCAGCGCACACAGCATCGCCATGAGCCATGACAAAGCGTGACGCGCATGACTGCGCCACGCACTCCCGGTTTTAAACATAGATGTAAATATTCGAAACAGCGTGAGCGCCGCAGATGCACTGCTCACGAGAAACGCTCGCGATGATAGGGCTTCAGAAGCCGTTTCAACTCCCCTGTAAGGGGGGGTAGTCGTGCTGTTTGATTGCGCTACAGTGGCGCCCATCGCAGCAGGGCCAAACCTGCGCAAACATCAATCAAATTCAGGAGGTTCTGGGTGAACTCGCCAGTTGCTTTGCCGTGTCCGATCGTGTCGTCCGTGTCCGGCACATCCAGTGCTGATCGGGTGTCGCGCCATCTGTCCCGTGCGCTCCTGGCTTGTTGCCTGAGTCTGCCAATGCTCACCATGGTGGGCTGCGCATCCAACAAGGCAGTCGATGCCGACGGCAAGCCAACTGCGCCTGAAGCCATCACCACGCTGGAAGAACACCTGGCCCAAGCCACGCGTGCTGAAGAAGCCGGGGATCGCGAAAAGGCCCGTGGCCTGTACCGCGCCGCCGCCAAGGCATACCCCGTCGCAGAAGAGCCCTGGCAGAAGCTGGCCGAGTCCTACTTCAATGCCGGTGATTACGGCAATGCGATCCAGGCGGCGCAAGAAGTCATGCAGCGCGATCCGAAGGACGCGACCGCCGCGAGTGTGCTGGCCATCAGTGGTCTGCGTTTGTCGTCGCAGGCCTTTGCCGTGCTGCATGAGCAGGCCGAGGGTGTGCGTGCCAAGTCCGGTGGAGCAGCCAAACCGCTGACCAATGCCAGCATCCTGCTGGCTGCGCGCATGGAAGCCGAGACCCTGGCCCGCAATCTCCGTGAGTTGCTGGGCGAGCCTCCTGCAGGCAAGGAGCCTGCGCCCGCACAACCCAACCGAGCGCGCGCTCGGCCGGCCGTGAGGCCTGCTGTGGCGGCCTCCGGTGTGCCCGCAGCTGGCGTGACGGCACCCGTGCAGCCCGCTGTGCGTCCCGCCACGCCTGCGGCCAATGCAGCACGCCCAGCCGCCACGGGCGGCAGCCCGTTTGACAAGCTGAAGTAAACCGACCGATCCACCCGATTCTTTGATGTGAAGGGAAAACCAGATGGCCAAGAAAGACAGCGTGCAAAAGCGCCTCGACAAGGTGCGTCCGCCCCGGGTGCAGCTCACCTACGACGTGGAAGTCGGTGACGCAATCGAGCAGAAGGAGATCCCCTTCGTCGTCGGCGTGCTGGGCGATTTCGCCGGCCAGGTCGATCCCGACAAGCCGCTGCCCAAGCTACGTGACCGCAAGTTCGTCAATGTCGATCTCGACAACTTCGATGAGGTGATGCAAGGCGTGGCCCCGGCCGCTACCTACCGCGTCAAGAACCGCCTGAGCGACCAGGGCGGCGAGTTCGGCGTGAACCTGCAATTCAAGCAGATCGATGACTTCTCGCCCGAGTCCGTGGTGCAGCAGGTCGAGCCGCTGCGCAAGCTGCTCGAAGCCCGCACCAAGCTCTCCGACCTGCGCAACAAGCTGGCCGGCAACGAGAAGCTCGAAGACCTGCTGGCCGAGGTGCTGAGCAACACCGAGCAGCTCAAGCAATTGAGCGCTGAATCCAAGACCGACGCGGAGTGACCATCATGTCCCAATCGTCTGCCGCTCTCGCGGTTCAAACCGAAACCACCGAATCCAGCCTGCTGAACGACATCATCCACCGCAGCCGCGTTGCCCGCTCGGATAACGAGCACGTGCGCGCGAAGGACATCATCTCCGAGCTGGTGCGCGAGGTGATGGAAGGCACGGTCGTCGTATCCGACAACCTCAGTGTCACGCTCGATGCCCGCGTGGCCGAGCTCGACCGCCTGATCTCCGACCAGCTCAGCGAGATCCTGCACGCTCCTGAGTTCCAGAAGCTCGAGTCGACCTGGCGCGGCCTGCATTACCTGTGCAAGCAGACGTCCACCGGCGCCGGCCTGAAGATCCAGATGCTCAACACCACCAAGAAGGAGTTGACCAAGGATTTCAAGACCGCGATCGATTTCGATCAGAGCACGCTGTTCAAGAAGGTCTACGAAGAAGAGTTCGGTACCTTCGGTGGCGCACCCTTCGGCGCCCTGATCGGTGACTTCGACTTCTCGCGCCAGGCCGAGGACATGTACCTGCTGGAGCAGATGTCGCACGTGGCTGCTGCTGCCCATGCGCCCTTCATCTCGGCAGCCTCGCATGAGATGTTCGGCCTGGAGACCTTCACAGACCTGGGCAAGCCGCGCGACCTGTCCAAGGTGTTCGACACGGTTGACTACGCCAAGTGGAAGTCCTTCCGCGAGTCCGAGGATTCGCGCTACGTGGGCCTGACGGTCCCGAGCTTCCTGGGCCGCCTGCCCTACAACCCCAAGGATGGCATCACCACCGAGGGCTTCAACTTCGTGGAAGATGTGAACGGTTCGGATCACTCCAAGTACCTGTGGGTCAACGCCGCCTACGCTTTCGGCGCACGCCTGACCGCTGCGTTCGAGAACCACGGCTGGTGCGCGGCGATCCGCGGTGTTGAAGGCGGTGGCCTGGTCGAAGACCTGCCCACCCACACCTTCAAGACCGATGAGGGCGAAGTGGCGCTGAAGTGCCCCACCGAGATCGCCATCACCGATCGCCGCGAGAAGGAACTCAGCGACCTGGGCTTCATCCCCCTGGTGCATTGTAAGAACACCGACTACGCCGCCTTCTTCGGTGCGCAGTCGGCGCAGAAGGCCCGCAAGTACGACTCCGACGCGGCCAATGCCAATGCCGTGCTGTCAGCCCAGCTGCAGTACATGTTTGCGGTCTGCCGCATCGCGCATTACATGAAATCCATGATGCGCGACAAGGTGGGCGCCTTTGCCAATGTGCTCGATGTCGAGCGCTATCTCCACAACTGGTTGATGCAGTACGTGGTGGATGCCGATGACGCATCCCAGGAACTTCGTGCCGAACGCCCGCTCCGTCAGGCGCAGGTCGAGGTGAGTGAAGTGCCGGGTCGCCCCGGTGTCTTCCGCGCAGTGGCCTTTGTCAGGCCACATTTCCAACTGGACGAACTGTCCGTTTCGCTGCGCCTGGTTGCCGAGATGCCGCAAGGCAGCCGGTAAGAGGGTGCGGCTCATTAATCCATTGAAGGAGGAAGCCATCCCATGAAAGACATCTACATCAAGTTCGGCAATCCGCTGAACGGCAACAAGATCGTCGGCGAGTCGCGCGACAAGGATCATCCCAAGCCCTGGTTCGAGGTGTCCAGCTGGACGCACGACATCAAGCAGCCCAAGTCGGCCACGGCCTCCACCTCGGGTGGCCACACCGCCGAGCGCTGCGAACACGGCGAAATGGTCTTCACCAAGGACCTGGACCTGATCAGCCCCCAGCTGTGGGAGGCCTGCTCGGCCGGTACGCTGTTCGATGACGTGGAGATCCACTTCATGCGCGCCAACGGCACGCAGGGCCGCGTGCAGTACCTGACGATCTACCTGAAGAAGGCGATCATCTCGCGCGTCACCCCCGTGGTCGAAGGCGAAGGCCTGCCTCTGGAAACCTTCGCGCTGAAGTACGCCGCCGTGAAGTGGGAGTACATCCAGCAGACCATGGACGGCAAGACCTCCAAGGGCACGCCTGCCCAGTGGAGCCTGGCCACCAACAAGCCGGTCTTCGAAGCGCCGAACTGATACCGCTGAACCGGCCTATCGCCGGTGTCGACAGCATGGGGGCGGTGCCCTCATGCTTTCTCGGGGTGGCCACCGTGCCACCCTTTTCACAGGATCCCTGTCTTGAGCTCCGCCATCCGCATCCGCCGCAGCGTGTTCGACCGCCTGATCGCCGACGTCGGTACCGGCGCGGACGGCATGGTCATGACGCACACCGTCGAGCAATTGCGCGATGCCGTGGCGCGTGATCTTGAGTCCTTGCTCAATACCCGCTCCATCGTTGATTTCGAGGACCCGGCCACCACGCCCTGGGTCCGCCGCTCGGTGTTGTGCTTCGGCGTGCGCGATTTCGTCGGACGCGTGCTGAGCAACTCCGAAGAGCAGCGCCACATCGGCCGCAGCCTGGCGCACGCCATCCAGACGCACGAACCACGTCTGCGCGATGTCAGCATCGTCTTCAATGATGCCCAGGGCAGTACCAATTCGCTGTCCTTCACCATCCGTGCGCTGCTGATCGTCTACCCCGCCAAGGAAACGGTCAGCTTCGATGCGGTGCTTCAGCCATCGCTGTCGCAGTTCGCCGTGACGCAGGCCCGCTTCGTGGCGGCCTGACAGATCACGCTGAGATCACGGACACGAGCACGCGACCATGGACGATCTGCTGCCGCACTATGAACGGGAACTGGCCTTCCTGCGATCGCATGCAGGCGAGTTCGCTCGGGCCTATCCCAAGATCGCCGGGCGGCTTCAGCTCAGCGGTGATGTGGGCGAGGATCCGCACGTCGAGCGCTTGATCGAATCCTTCGCACTGCTTACCTCGCGCGTGCACAAGCGGCTGGACGATGATTTCCCGCTGTTCACAGAGTCGCTGCTGGAGGTGCTGTACCCACACTACCTGCGGCCTTTCCCGTCCTGCTCGATCGCGCAGTTCCGCATGGCCGGTGCGCAGTCGCAGATGAGCACGGCGGCGCGCATCGAGCGTGGCGCGACGCTGAACACCCGTCGCGTCAAGGATGTAGCCTGCACCTTTCGCACGGCTTTCGATGTCGATCTTCTGCCGCTGCAGGTGGTGTCGGCAGGCTTCAAGGGCGTTGTGCAGGCCCCGTCAGGTACTCGTGTGCCGAAAGGCGCCACCAGCCTGTTCTCCGTGCAGCTGACACTCACATCGTCCCAGGCCACCTGGGAGGGGCTCGGGGTGGACTCGGTGCGTTTTTACCTGGACGGAGAAGCTTCACAGGTCAGTGCCCTGCGCGAGGCGCTGTTCGGCCATGTGCTGGGCGTCATGGTGCAGGACACGCCGCACGGCCCTTGGTGGTGTGGCCCGGTGGGCCCGGATGGCCAGGCGCCGGATCTGCCGCATGCGGTGGGCTTTGCCGATGATGAGGCCCTGATCGATTTCGATGCCCGGTCGCATCCGGCCTACCGGCTGCTGACGGAGTATTTCGCCTTCCCGGAGAAATTCAACTTCGTCGATCTTCCGCTGCCGGCGTCGGTCAAGCAAGGTATGGCCCGCACGATCACGCTGCACTATGCGTTGTCCGGCATCCGGTCCGATTCAGACGAGGCCCGCTTGCTTGAGACCATCGATGCGCATGGCTTGCGCCTGGGGTGCTCGCCGGTGGTCAACTTGTTCACATGCCGGGCTGAGCCGATCCGCGTGACCCACGCCAGCAGCAGCTACCCGGTACTGCCCAATGGCCAGCGCGCGTTCGGCCACGAGGTCTATTCGATCGACCGGGTGTTCCGTGTGCGGCAGACCCCGCAGGGCGAATCCATCCAGGCCTTCGCGCCCTTCTATTCGTTGCAGCACGACGAACTGCTGGCCGAGGGCGAAGAGGTCGGACGCTACTGGTCGTCCAGCCGCGATGAAACGCTGTCGCGCATCAGCCCGGGCTATGAGACCTCCATCACCATCGTCGATGTCGACTTCGACCCCGCCACGCCGCAGACGGACACGCTGTCGCTGGATGTGACCGCGACGAACCGCGACCTGCCCACCATGCTGTCGGTGGGCACACCCGGCGGCGACCTTTTCATCGAAGGCGGCACGCTGGCCAGCGAGATCGCCCTGCTGCGAAAGCCCACGCCCAGCCACCGGTTCGAGCGTGGCCGGGGCGCGCTGTGGCGCCTGGTGTCGCACCTCTCGCTCAACCACCTGTCGCTGTCGGCCTCTGGTGTGGAGGCACTGCAGGAGCTGTTCCGCCTGTACGACTTGCCACGCAGTGCCACCAACCGCCGCCTGGTCGATGGGTTGGTGGCGGTGGACTACCGCGCGGTCAGCGCCTGCCTGCCCGGCAACCCGTTTCCGACTTTCGTGCGCGGCACCGAGGTGCGCCTGTCGGTGAACGAGCAGAACTTCGCAGGCTCGGGCCTGCGTCTGCTGGCCCAGGTGCTGGAGCACTTCTTCGGCCTGTACGTGCACGCCAACAGCTTCACGCAGCTCAAGATCGTGTCGGCCCGTACCCAGGAGGACCTCGTCACATGCCCCCGGCGCAGCGGCGACAGCCCATTGCTGTAGTCCGGCAACTGCTGGACGAACCGCACCGCCACGAGTTCTTCCAGGCGGTGCGCCTGCTCGAACGCTGGTTCACGCAGCAGGAGAATCTCACGCCGGCCGAGGTGTGGAACGCGCGCCTGCGCTTTCGCAACTCACTGTCGCTGAGCTTTGCGCCCAGCGAGATCGCAGCGCTCAATGTGCATGCCAGGCCTGATCTGGACGCCCGCAACGATGCCGGCGGCGGTGAAGGCGTTGAGCGCACCAGCCTTGTCGAGCGGGTGGAAATGACGCCGGCCTTCATGGGGCTGCTGGGCGTCAATGGCGCCTTGCCGATGTTTTACACAGAGACACTGGCGCACCGCGAGCTGTACCAGCGAGACAGTGCTGCCCGGGCGTTCCTGGACATCTTCCAGCACCGCGCCGTGGTGCTGTTCTACCAGGCCTGGCGCAAGCACCGCCTGCCCCTGCAGTTCGAGCAGGACAGGCGCCGACACTTTTTGCCGCAGGTGCTGTCGCTGGCTGGTGTCGGCCAGTCGGCCCTGCGTGAGCGCCTCAAGGCCGATGAAGGCGGCGTGGCCGATGACGCGCTGGCGCACTACGCGGGCCTGTTGCAGCAGCGGCCCATGTCGGCCTCGCTGATCGGCCGGGTGCTGACGCGCTACTTCCGCGTGCCGGTGGCGGTGGAGCAGTTCATCGGCCGGTGGTTCACCTTGCCAGACAACAGTCAGACCAGCCTGGGGTTGGGATGTGCCCAACTGGGGCAGGGCGCCGTGGTCGGCGAGCGTGTGTGGCAGCGCGATCTGCGCCTGCGCCTCACGCTGGGACCGATGCCGCATGAGCGCTTTTCGCGCTTCCTGCCCGGCGGCCCCGGCGCCAAGGCGCTGCGCGAACTGCTCACGTTGTTCACCGGCGTGTCGCTCGAATACGAGATCCGGCTGAAGCTGCAGGCCTCGGATGTGCGCCCGGCGGTGCTGGACGATCCGGGCACCGAAGGACTTGGGACTGGGGCGCGGTTGGGCTGGGATGCCTTCCTCGTGACCCGGCCTTCACCAGGTGATCGGGACGAGCCAGGCTACGACATCCATTCGCTCGCCTGACCGCAGGCGACCCAGGCATCAACAAACACACAAATCATTCCAGGGAAGACCAAGCGCATGAGCAGCAGCAACTCTCTCAAGACACTCATCTCCAAGCTCAACGAGCCCTGCCGACGTGCGGCCGAGCGTGCCGCCAGCCTGTGCATGTCACGCGGCCATTTCGAGGTGGACCTGGAACACCTGCTGCTGGCCCTGCTGGAGCAGCCGCGCGGCGACCTGGCCTTGTTGTGCCGCCGCTTCGAGGTGCCGGTGTCGGCGCTCAGTGCTGACCTCGAAGCCGAGCTGGGCCGACTGAAGACGGGCAACACACGCACGCCGGTGTTCGGCCCGCACCTGCCCACCTTGCTGGAGCACGCCTGGCTGATCGCCTCGTTGGACACGCAGTCACCGCGCATCCGCAGCGGCCATCTGCTGCTGGCCTTGCTGACGGACACTGGCCTGCGTCAACTGGCCTCGCGGGCCAGCCCGCTGTTCTCACGCTTCAATGTCGATGACCTCAAGCATCGACTGGCAGAGATCACCGAAGGATCCGAAGAGCAGCCCTTGGTTGGCGGTGCGTCCCCATCTACCCACGACACGGGCCTGACTGGCGACACCAGCCGAGGCGCGCCATCGGTCACGCCGGCGCTGGACCAGTTCACCACCAACCTGACCCAGCGTGCCCGTGATGGCAAGCTCGATCCGGTGATCGGCCGTGAAACCGAGATCCGCCAGACCATTGACATCCTGATGCGCCGTCGGCAGAACAACCCCATCCTCACGGGCGAGGCCGGTGTGGGCAAGACGGCCGTGGTCGAAGGCCTGGCACTGCGCATCGCGGCGGGCGATGTGCCCGATCCGCTGCAGGGCGTGGCGCTGCACGTGCTGGACATGGGGCTGTTGCAGGCCGGTGCCAGCGTCAAGGGAGAGTTCGAGAACCGCCTCAAGGGTGTCATCGACGAGGTCAAGAAGAGCCCGCATCCGATCATCCTGTTCATCGACGAGGCGCACACCATGATCGGCGCCGGTGGGCAGGCCGGCCAGAACGACGCCGCCAACCTGCTCAAGCCCGCGCTGGCGCGGGGCGAGTTGCGCACCGTGGCCGCCACCACCTGGAGCGAGTACAAGAAGTACTTCGAGAAGGATGCGGCGCTGGCCCGGCGCTTCCAGGTCGTCAAGGTGGAAGAGCCCAGCGAGCCCGTTGCTGCCGCGATGCTGCGCGCCATGGCCCACCTGATGGAGTCGCACTTCAAGGTGCGCGTGCTGGACGAGGCCATCACCGAGGCCGTGCGCCTGTCGGCGCGCTACATCAGCGGCCGCCAACTGCCCGACAAGGCTGTCAGCGTGCTGGACACCGCCTGCGCCAAGGTGGCGCTGTGCCATAGCGCCGTGCCGGCCCGCCTGGAAGACCAGCACCAGGCCCTGGCACGCCTGGAGACCGAGATCGCCGCCCTGGCGCGCGAGACCAAGGCCGGCGCCGCCCATGGCGATCGCCTGGACGAGCTGCATGTTCGGCGTGATGCGCTGCGCCAATCGATCGACACCCTTCGCACCCAGCACGAAGCCGAGAAGGCGCTGGTGGCGCGTGTCGCCGAACTGCGTGGGCGCCTGGAAGCCACCGACCCGGCCGATGCATCGACCCCTGATGCCCATGCCACGGCCACCTTGCGCACTGAGCTGGCCGAGGCCCGCCAAGCCCTGGTCGCGCTGCAGGGCGATGCGCCGATGCTGCCGATGCAGGTGGACGGTGCCGTGGTCGCCGAGATCGTGTCTGCCTGGACCGGCATCCCTCTAGGCAAGATGGTCAAGGACGAGATCCACACCGTGCTCAAGCTGGGCCCTACGCTCAAGGAGCGCGTGATCGGCCAGGACCACGCCATCGAGGCCATCGCCCAGCGCGTGCGCACGGCCCGTGCCCACCTGGAGGATCCCAACAAGCCCAAGGGCGTGTTCATGTTCGTCGGCCCCAGCGGCGTCGGCAAGACGGAAACCGCGCTGGCCCTGGCAGACATCCTGTATGGCGGCGAGAAGAACCTCATCACCATCAACATGAGCGAGTACCAGGAGGCGCACAGCGTGTCGGGCCTGAAGGGCTCGCCCCCGGGCTACGTGGGCTACGGCGAAGGTGGCGTGCTGACCGAGGCCGTGCGTCGTCAGCCCTACAGCGTGGTCCTGCTCGATGAGGTCGAGAAGGCCCACCCTGATGTGCTGGAGATGTTCTTCCAGGTCTTCGACAAGGGTGTGATGGACGATGCTGAAGGCCGCGAAATCGACTTCCGTAACACGCTGATCATCCTGACCAGCAACATCGGCTCGTCACAGGTGATGCAGGCGTGCCTCAACAAGGCGCCCAGCGAATGGCCCGATGCCGGCTCGCTGGAGGAAGCGCTGCGTCCAGCCCTGTACAAGGCCTTCAAGCCCGCCTTCCTCGGTCGCATGAAGGTGGTGCCCTACTACGCCATCAGCGACGACGTGCTCGATCGCATCATCCGCCTCAAGCTCGACCGCATCGCGGCACGGGTCAAGGCACAACACCGCGCCAGCTTCGACTACGACAACAAGCTGGTCGATGCCGTGCTGGCCCGTTGCACCGAGGTGGACACCGGCGCCCGCAACGTGGACCACGTGGTCAATGGCACCTTGCTGCCGCAGATCGCCGAGCACGTGCTGCAGCGCATGGCGCAGGGCACAGCCATCGAGCGCATCAAGGTGTCGGCGGCCAAGAGCGGTGACTTCAAGTACACCGTGGCCTGACCGCAGGGCTGAATGCGTCATCGATCAAAAAGCTCAGGGAACCAGCATGACAACGGATGCACAACCCGCCTCGCCCATCGGCACGGACAATCAGTTGTTGTTTGATCGCGTGGCACGCTGCTGCGAGCCTGCTGCCTGGGCCCGCAGCCGTGGCTGGCTGGCGCAGGCCGGGCGCCTCGCGGTGGACCTCACTGCTGGCGATGTATCGCCAGGCGACTGGGCCGGCTGGCTGCAGGATGCCCGCCCTTCGCTGCAGGCGCGTGCCCAGGGGCTCGTCCGTGCCATGGCCCACCAGGTCTGGCGCCTGGAAACCTTCTATCAAGCGCCCAAGGGCTCATCGGCACGGCTTCACGCGGCCATCAGTGTTGGTGGGCAGCGCTGGCGGGTCGGCCTGGCCGCCGTGCCTCGGCTTCAGATCGTTACGCTGGCCACGGAGGGCCACGCATGACGACCCTGGTATCCCTGCTGGGCGGTGCAGCGGCCTCGATCACGCAGAACGCGCGGTTCCTCACGCTGCACACCGTGCTGGGCGCGGACGCCCTGTTGGCCGAGCGCGCGCAGATTGACGAGGCCATCGCACCCTGGGCCGCGCACGATGCGGATGGACCCATCGCTGGCTACCGCATCGACGTGTTCGCATTCTCAGAGAACGCCCACCTCGACCCCCAGGCCCTGATGGGGCAACCCGCGCTGCTGCAGATGTTGACCAGCCAGGCTGGCGAACCACGGGCCTTCCATGGCCATGTGACGCAGGTGGAGCGATTGGGCTCGGACGGCGGGCTCGCACGCTACCGTCTGCGCATCGAGCCCTGGCTGGCCACCCTGGCGCATCGGCAGGACAGCTGGGTGTTCCAGGGCCAGAGCGTGCCTCAGATCGTCGACGAACTGTTCGCTGACTACGCCGGACAAGGCCAACTGGCGCCCATCTGGCGCTGGGATCTCGCTGATGCCGCGGCCTACCCCGCACGCAGCCTGTGCGTGCAGTACCGCGAAACCGATCTGGCCTTTGTCGAACGTTTGTTGCGCGAAGAGGGCCTGTTCTACTGGTTCGAGCACGAAGGCCAGCCGGGGCAGGGCCTTGGCCTGGGCCAGCACACCCTGGTGATCGCCGACCACAACGGTGCCTTCAAGCCCAACGCGCAGCCCCGCGTGCGCTTCACGCAGGCGGCCGCGATGCTGGCGGAAGACAGCCTGCAAGGCTGGCACACCGAGGCCCAGTTGCTGCCCGATGCCGTGCAACTGGCCAGCCGCGACTACCGAACCCTGGGCCAGCGGCCCGTGAGCCAGGCCAGCCAGAACGACGGTGCCACACGTCTGGCCGAACTCCGCCAAGTCGATGTGCCCGGTGCCTATGCCTACGAGGACACTGCCCAAGGCGATCGTCTGGCGCTGCGCCAGCTGCAGGCCCTGGACGCCGGCCGCCTTCAGCTGCAAGGCCGGGGCACTGTGCGCACCATGGCGCCCGGCCAGCATTTCAGCCTGTGTGATCACCCTGAGCACGACGGCACCGAGCCAACCCGCGACACCTTCGTGGTGCTGAATGTGCGGCATACCGCGCGCAGCAACCTGCAGTCTGGTTCTTCTGCGAGGCTGGACCAGTTGCTGGCGGGGGCCGTCGACCAGGCCGTGGCCCAAGCCACTTCAGGCGATCAAGGTGCCAACGCCAGCGACGCACCGCTGTACCAGTGCGAACTGCGTGCCCAACCCCTGGCCGTGCCCGTACGCCCGGCCCAGTCGGCTCACCTCAACCCTCGCCCCACCATCGAAGGCAGCCAGACCGCCATCGTGGTGGGCCTGGAGGGCGGCGATGCGCCCGCCGTGCACACCGACCGCGACCACCGCATCCGTGTGCAGTTCCATTGGCAACGGGGCCAGCGTGGCAGCCATCGGCTGGACCATGCCGCCGGCTCCAATGCGCCGGGCACCGAGGCGGCCGGCGCCTGGGTGCGCGTGGCCGAGCGCCAGGCAGGCGCCAACTGGGGCGGCCACTTCACACCCCGGGTCGGCCAGGAAGTGCTGCTGCGCTTCATCGGCGGTGATGTGGATCGTCCGCTGGTGCTTGGCAGCGTCTACAACGGGCAGGGCCAGGATGAAGCGCAGGGCAACCAGGTCGGTGCCGGGCCATCCGGTGGCACCGGCAACGCCAACGCCTGGTTCGCCGGCAATGAGCACACGGCCGTGCTCAGTGGTTTCAAGACACAGGCCCTGGCCAGCAGCGCCAGTGGCAGCGGCGGCTACAACCAGCTCGTGTTCGACGACAGCGCAGGCGGCAACCGCATGGAGCTGGCCACCACGCAGGCACAGACCCGCCTGCAGATGGGGCATCTGCTGCAACAGCAGGACAACAACCTGCGTCTGGCGGCTCGTGGCCATGGTCTGGACCTGGCTACCGCAGCGTGGGGAGCCGTGCGCGCCGGGGCTGGCCTGCTGATCAGTGCGCACGGCCGTACAGCCAGCCATGCGCAAGCGCAACAGATCGATCCGCGTGAGCCCGTCGGTCAGTTGCAGCGAGCACAGTCGCAGCTTCGGGCCCTGGCTGATAACGCGAGAACGCACAAGGCCAGCATTCCTGGTGAGGTTGCAGGCAACGCCCTGCCGGCTGAGCAAGGACTGCTGGACAGCGTGAAGGCCCTGGGGCAGGTGAGCCAGCAGGGCGATGCCTCATCGGCAGACGATGGTGCATCTCAAGGCGGCACGGGCGCGGTGAGTGCCTGGGATCGGCCGGATCTGGTGGTTGCGGCGCCAGCTGGCATCGCGCAGATGACGCCCGCCAGCGTGCTGTGGAGCGCCGGCAATACCGCCAGTTTGGTGGCCGGGGCCGACATCAACCAGATGGCCCAAGGACATCACGCCACCAGTGCCAAGGATGGTGTGGTGCTGTTCACGCAAGGCGAGTCGCCCGCCGGTGAGCAACCGAATCAGGAGACGGGGATCAAACTGCATGCGGCCACGGGCAGCGTGAATGTGCAGGCGCAGACCGCCGCGGCGCGCCTGATCGCAGATCAGGCTGTCGACGTGAGCAGCACGGCCGATCAGGTGCGGGTGGGGGCGCCCAAGCATGTGCTGCTGGCGGCTGCCGGAGCGGGTATACGGCTGGAGGGCGGGAACATCACCTTGAGTGCGCCTGGGAAGATCGAGTTCAAGGCGGGGAGCAAGGTGTTGACAAGCGGGGGCAGCATGTCGTCGACAGTCAGTCTGCCCGTCCCTGGGGAACTGCACATCGAACCACAAGGCCCTTTCAGTATTCGCCCCTCTGCGCATGGCAGTGATGACATGGCCGTTCTCGCAGGTTGGGCGGGGCAGCCCTACCGAATCTACGCTGCCAATGGCGAAGTATTGGGGCAGGGCACGGTTTCCGCCAATGGTCGTCTGGATCGGCTGAATGTTGCCTCTTCGGATCGAGTCGTTGTGGAGCTTGGTGACCCAAACCGGACCGACTTCGTTCCGATCGCAAGCAAATCATTGCCACCCATCGAGAGCGAGGTGGGTGCTGGGCAGGACGTAGGCAACGACATGACGTGGGACGACCCAAATCAGGTGGTTAAGGCTGATCCGAAATTCAAGGCAGGCGGAGCAGACGAAGCGTTGAAGGATGTCTTCCTCGGTGCGGAATCCGCCCTGAGTTTGTTGCAGCAAATGGGGATCGACCCCACGCGGTCTAACTGACAGGCTTGCCTATATCTTG
>DXIO01000047.1 GCA_019112875.1 Candidatus Aquabacterium excrementipullorum | reverse complement strand
TCAATCACGCGGGCCGTGGCTACGGCACCGAATCCCTGCGCCTGCTGGCCGAAGGCGTCGGCAGCTTCGAGGACATCGACCGCGTGCTGCGCGAGACGGCGGGCTTTCGCCTCGGCCCCTTCGAGTTGCTGGACCTGACCGGCCTGGACGTGTCGCACCCGGTGATGGAGTCGATCTACCACCAGTACTACGAAGAACCGCGCTTCCGCCCACAGCCGCTGACCCGCCAGATGCTGGGCGCCGGCGTGCTGGGCCGCAAGACGGGCCGTGGCTTCTACCGCTACGCCGAGGGTCAGCAAGAGCGCTCTGCCGAAGTGCCCACCGGTGATGCCCGCCCGGCCCGCGTGTGGGTGAGCCGCAAGCATCCCGAAGGACACGCACGCGCCGTGGCCCTGCTGGAGCAGTTGGGCGCCACCATCGATGCCGCCGAGCGCCCGTATGCCGACAGCCTGTGCATCGTCACGCCGCTGGGCGAGGACGCCACCAGCCTGGCTGTGGCCGAAGGCCTGGACCCGGCACGCACGGTGGCCCTGGACACCTTGTTCGACACCAGCCGCCGCCGCGTGCTGGCCGCCACACCCGTGACGACGCTGGAAGTGCGCGAGCAGGCCAGTGGCCTGTTCGGTGCTGACGGCGTGCCCGTGACGCTGCTGCTGGACAGCGCCGGCATGGTGGCTGCACGTGTGGTCGCGACCATTGTCAATATTGCCAGTGAGATGGCGCAGCAGGGCGTGGCTGTGCCCACCGACATCGACCGCGCCGTGCAATTGGGCCTGGGCTACCCCTGGGGGCCGCTGGCCTGGGGGGATCGCCTGGGTGCGGGCACCGTGCTGACGGTGCTGGAGCAACTGCATGCGTCCACCGGTGATCCCCGCTACCGCCCCAGCCCATGGCTGCGCCGCCGCGCCCAACTGGGCCTGAGTCTGCTCACGCAGGATCTTTCGCGGGCCTGATCAACAGCGAGTCCCCAAAACAAAAACGCCCGGTTGAAGCCGGGCGTTTTCTTTGGAGGAATCAACCGATCACAGGTTGTCCAGATACGTGCGCAATTTGTCCGAGCGCGAAGGGTGTTTCAGCTTGCGAATCGCCTTGGCCTCGATCTGACGGATCCGTTCACGCGTCACGTCGAACTGCTTGCCCACTTCTTCCAGCGTGTGGTCGGTGGACATCTCGATGCCGAAGCGCATGCGCAGCACCTTGGCCTCGCGCGGCGTCAGCGAATCGAGGATGTCCTTCACCACGTCGCGCAGGCCAGCCTGCATCGCGGCCTCGATGGGCGCGGTGTTGTTCGTGTCCTCGATGAAGTCGCCCAGGTGGCTGTCGTCGTCGTCCCCGATGGGCGTTTCCATCGAGATCGGCTCCTTGGCGATCTTCATGATCTTGCGGATCTTGTCCTCGGGCATCTCCATCTTGGCGGCCAGCGTGGGCGCGTCCGGCTCGAAGCCGAACTCCTGCAAGTGCTGACGCGAGATGCGGTTCATCTTGTTGATCGTTTCGATCATGTGAACCGGGATGCGGATGGTGCGGGCCTGGTCGGCGATCGAGCGGGTGATGGCCTGACGGATCCACCACGTGGCGTAGGTCGAGAACTTGTAGCCGCGACGGTATTCGAACTTGTCCACCGCCTTCATCAGGCCGATGTTGCCTTCCTGGATCAGGTCCAGGAACTGCAGGCCGCGGTTGGTGTACTTCTTCGCGATCGAGATCACCAGGCGCAGGTTGGCCTCGATCATTTCCTTCTTGGCATCGCGCGAGGCCTTTTCGCCCTCGTTCATGCGCTTGTTGATCTGCTTGAGGTCGTCGATGGGCACCACGGCCTTGGCCTGCAGGTCGATCAGCTTCTGCTGCAGTTCCTGGATCGCGGGCAGGCTGCGGCCCATGACGGCGCTGTAGGGCTTGCCGGCAGCGGCTTCCTTCTCGGACCACTTCAGGTTCAGCACATTGGGCGGGAAGGTCTTGATGAACTGGTCTTGCGGCATGCCGCACTTGTCCACCACGATCTTGCGCAGCTCGCGCTCGTAGCGGCGCACGTCGTCGACCTGCGAGCGCAGGACGTCGCACAGGCGTTCGATGGTCTTGACCGTGAAGCGGATGGTCATCAGGTCGTCGCTGATGCCTTGCTGGGCCTTGTTGTACGAGGGCGACTTGTAGCCGTCCTTCTCGAAGGACTTGGCCATCTTCTCGAAGTGCGAGCGCAGCGAGTCGAACTTGTCGAGCGCCACGTTCTTCAGTTCTTCGAGCTTCTTGGTCAGGGCCTTGGAGCCGCCCTGGCCGTCGTCGTCGTCCTCTTCGTCGAATTCGTCGAAGTCTTCTTCGGCCACGTAGTCGTCGGCTTCGCTTTCGGACACGAAGCCATCGACCACTTCGGAGATGGTCATCTCACCGGCGCGGATCTTGTCGGACAGCGACAGGATCTCGGCGATGGTGGTGGGCGAGGCCGAGATGGCCAGCATCATGGCCTGCAGGCCACCTTCGATGCGCTTGGCGATTTCGATTTCGCCTTCGCGGGTCAGCAGCTCGACCGAGCCCATTTCGCGCATGTACATGCGGACGGGGTCGGTGGTGCGGCCAAACTCGGAGTCCACCGTCGAGAGGGCCGCTTCGGCTTCTTCTTCGGCTTCTTCTTCCGTCGCGGTGCTGGTGGCCTGGTTGGTCAGCAGCAGGGTGGCGGCATCGGGGGCCTGCTCGTACACGGCCACGCCCATGTCGTTCAACATGGAGATGATGGCCTCGAGGATTTCGGCCTCGACGAGCTTTTCGGGCAAGTGGTCGTTGATTTCCTGATGCGTCAGGAAACCACGGGTCTTGCCCATCTTGATCAGGGTCTTGAGCTCCTGGCGGCGCTTGTTGACTTCCTCTTCGGACAGGGCGGTGTCGTCGATGCCGAACTCGCGCATCAGCGCGCGCTCCTTGGCGCGCGAGACCTTCATGCGCAAGGGCTTGGCCTTGGGCTTGTCTTCGGTGCTGCCACTGCTGCCGCCGCCGTCATCAACCTCGGCATCGCCGGCATCCACGTCGCCTTCGAGGTCGGCTTCGACTTCGAGGTCTTCTTCCTCGAACTTGGCCTTCTTGGCGTCCTTCGCGGGGGCTGCGGCGGAGGCTTCCTTCGGCTTGCGCCCGCGCTTCTTGGGCTCGGCCGCGGTGTCGGTGGCTTTGGTGCTGGACGCGGCGGCCTTGTTGGCGGCCTTGGCGGCGACCTTCTTGTTGTCTTCGGCGCTCACGTCGGCATCGGCCAGGGCAGTCTTCGCGGTCTTCTTCGCGGTCATGCAGATCCTTCGAAAGGGGTGGCAGTCTCTATGGGAACCCTCCATTATCCGTCAAGCGGGGAAGGGCGTCAAAAAAATGGCGTCAAGACACGCCGGAGGCTAGCCGGAAATGGGGCGTAACCGGCTGATCTCAAGTTTCAGGGCATTGGCTTGGCGGATCAGGTCCACCTTGCGGGCCTCGGCCGTGTCGGACAGCTCGCCCGACTGCAGCAGCAGTTCGAGCTCGTCGTTGAGCGCCTGGAGTTGCAAGGGACGGATCAGGGCGATCAGTTCCTCGGCGGTTTCCTGTCCGTTTGCCACATCGTGAAAATTACCCAGGCGTTGCGCCAGGGCAGACAGGGCTTCATCGGCAGGAGGGCCGCTCCAGGGCGCATCGGGCGTTGTGTCGTCCGGCGCGGGGCCTTGTGCTTTGATCCGCAGTTGCGCCAGAAGTTCCGTGGCGCTGACAGGGCCTTGATCGGCCACGAGGCGGTCCAGCCAGCCAAAAAACGGCCCCAGGGGGACGGGCTGATCGCACAGCAGGTCATGCATCTCGGGCGGCAGGTGCTCCCACAGGTCGCTGCGGTGCGCGAGCAGCCAGGCGGCGCGTTCCAGCGGGCGGGCGGCCTGGGGCGGTGGGCGCATGGCGGCGCCCTGGCGTTCCCAACCGTTCCCGTCACGCCGCCAGCGGCCTTTGCCGCCACCGCGCCCGCCCTTGTTGCCGCGCCAATCGCCTCCGCCGCCGCCTGGTCGCTGGCCGCGGGGGCGGCTGTCGTAAGGGGGTTCGTAGTCGTCGTAGGACGCCGATGTGGCTGCGTACGAGGCGTAGTCGCCGTCGTCGGGGCCGGCTGGTGCCATGCCGGCATGGCCTTGGTCCTGGCCTTGGCCGGCGTGGGAGGCGGTGGTTGCCCGGCGTTGGCCGCGTCCGCCGCCATCATCCTGACCGTGCTGGGCGAGCCGGCGGCGCAGGTCGTCCACATTGGCGCGGGCCTGGGTGGCCAGTTCATCGACGATCTGGTCGCGCAGGCCGCCTTCGGGCAACTGAGCCAGCAGCGGCACGGCCTGGGCCAGCAGGCGCACGCGGCCTTCGGCGCTGTCAAGATCGCAATCCTGCGCGGCGTGCTGGATCAACTGTCGAGACAGGGGCACGGCCTGCTTCACGCAGGCCTCGAAAGCCTCGGCGCCGTGCTCGCGGATGTAGCTGTCCGGGTCGTGCTCGGCCGGCAGGAACAGGAAGGTGATGCGGCGCGTGTCGGTGGCGTGGGGCAGGGCGGCTTCCAGGGCGCGGCCGGCGGCCCGGCGCCCGGCCGCATCGCCGTCGAAGCTGAAGACCACCTGCTCGGTGAAGCGGAACAGCTTGTGCACGTGCTCGGCCGTGCAGGCCGTGCCCAGCGTGGCCACGGCGTTGGCGTAACCCCATTGCGCCAGGGCGACCACGTCCATGTAGCCTTCGGTCACGATCACATAGCCCTTGTTGCGCAGGGCAGTGCGCGCTTCAAACAGGCCGTAGAGCTCGCGTCCCTTGCTGAACACAGGCGTTTCGGGCGAGTTCAGGTACTTGGGCTCGCCTTTGTCCAGCACGCGGCCGCCGAAGCCGATCACCTCGCCCTGCACCGAGCGGATGGGGAACATGATGCGGTCGCGGAAGCGGTCGTAGCGGCGCACATCGGCCGGGTCGGCGTTGCTCTGATCCTCGGGCACGATGACCAGGCCGGATTCGACCAGCAGCGGGTCGTCGTAGCGCGGGTAGACGCTGGCCAGGCCACGCCAGCCATCGGGTGCGTAACCCAGCGCGAAACGCGCGGCGATCTCGCCGGTCAGGCCGCGGCCCTTGAGGTAGCTCACCGCGCGCGGGCTGGCCTTGAGCTGCTGGCGCCAGTGCTGCGTGGCCTTGCCCATCACGTCGGTGAGCGACTGCTGCTTGGCTTTCTGCTGCTTGGCTTTTTCGCGGTCCTCGGGGCGGGCGTCGTCCTCGGGCACGGGCATGCCCTGCATCTGCGCCAGTTCCTTCACGGCCTCGACGAAGCCCAGGCCGGCGTGCTCCATCAGGAAGCCGACCGCGTTGCCGTGCACGCCGCAGCCGAAGCAGTGGTAGGTCTGCCGGCTGGGGCTGACGATGAAGCTGGGGGATTTCTCGCCGTGGAAGGGGCACAGGCCCTTGTAGTTGATCCCGGCCTTTTTGAGCGTGACATGGCGGCCGACGATGTCGGCGATGTCGGTGCGGGCCAGCAGGTCCTGGATGAACGACGAGGGGATCACGGGTGCAGCATACAAACAAAACAGCCCCGGCGGGCCGGGGCTGCTGGATCGGCGGCGCGGGGCCGGCCGAGAGTGTCGCGTTTTACTTCGACAGCGCCTCGAGCGCGCGCGCGGTGATCTCGTCCACGGTGCCGATGCCGCTGATCTTGCGGCAGCGGGGGGCGGCCGCATCGCCGGTGGCGGACCAGTCGCTGTAGTACTTGACCAGGGGCTGCGTCTGCTGGTGGTAGATCTCCAGGCGCTTGCGCACGGTCTCTTCCTTGTCGTCCTCGCGCTGGATCAGTTCTTCGCCGGTGGCGTCGTCCTTGCCTTCAGCCTTGGGCGGGTTGAACTTGACATGGTAGGTGCGGCCCGAGGCCACGTGCACGCGGCGGCCACTCATGCGCTCGATGATGGCTTCATCGGGCACGTCGATCTCGAGCACCAGGTCGAGCTTCACGCCGGCAGCCTTCATGGCGTCGGCCTGGGGGATCGTGCGGGGGAAGCCGTCGAACAGGAAACCGTTGGCGCAGTCGGGCTGGGCGATGCGTTCCTTGACCAGGCCGATGATGATGTCGTCGCTGACGAGGCCGCCAGCGTCCATCACCTTCTTGGCGGCCAGGCCCAGCTCGGTGCCGGCCTTGACGGCGGCGCGCAGCATGTCACCCGTGGAGATCTGGGGAATGCCGTATTTCTGGCAGAGAAACGCGGCTTGCGTGCCCTTGCCGGCGCCAGGTGCGCCCAACAGAATCAGTTTCATGTAGCTCCTCGGTAACCCATGGTGCCGGTCTGGCTTATGGCCATGTCCCCGCTCCAAGACAAGCGCGTGAGGATATCACGCGCACCCTCACGGTCAGCCAGGGTTGCCCCCGGTTGGTGCAATCGGTCAGCCTTCATGCGGCCGGCACGGGTCGATTGCACGAACCGCGCCAGTGCGTTGCCAGGCGCATCTTAGGGTAGGGGCAGTGGTGATCAGGCGAACAGGGCACGCACGCGGGCCAGGTCTTCAGGGGTGTCCACGCCAGCGCCCGGCGCCGTATGCGTCACGTACACGGCGATGCGGTGGCCGTGCCACAGCACGCGCAACTGCTCCAGCGATTCGGTCGTCTCCAGCGGGCTGGCGCTCAACTGCGGAAACTGCCGCAGGAAGCCGGCACGGTAGCCGTACAGCCCGATGTGGCGCAGCGGCTGGCCAGCGCCGGTGGCGGGTGTCGCCGGCGCGGGGCCGTCACGCCACCACGGGATCGGCGCCCGCGAGAAGTACAGCGCGCGCTGTTGCGCATCGAGCACGACCTTGACCACGTTGGGGCTAGCGAAATCGCTGGCCTGGTCGATGGGGTGGGCCGCGGTGCTCATCACGCAGTCGGCCCGGGCGGTGAGCAGGGCGGCACAGGCGTCCACCAGCGTGGGATCGATCAGGGGCTCATCGCCTTGCACGTTGACCACGATGGCGTCATCGGACAGTTGCAGCAGGCCGCAGGCCTCGGCCAGGCGGTCGGAGCCGGTGGCGTGGTCCTGGCGGGTGAGCACGGCGCGCACGCCGTGCTGCTCGCAGGCCTGCACGATGGCGGCGGAATCGGCCGCGACCACCACCTGGGCAGCCTGGCTCTGCGCCGCGCGGCGCGCCACGCGAACCACCATGGGCAGCCCGCCGATGTCGGCCAGGGGTTTGTCGGGCAGGCGGCTGGAGGCCAGCCGCGCCGGAATCAGCACGGTGAACGACATGGGCAGGTGCTCAGCCGGGTTGGCCCGTGGGGGCGGGCGGCAGCGTGGCCGGCGTGGCGTCGGCGGCGTCCAGCGAGACGGCTTCGTTTTCCAGCATCACGGGGATGCCATCGCGGATCGGGAAGGCCAGGCGGTCGGCGGGGCAGACCAGGGCCTTGCCTTCGTCGCCACGTTGCAGCGGGCCCTTGCAGACGGGGCAGACCAGCAGTTCGATGAGTCGGGTGTCCATGGGGCGAGCGTAACAGGGATGCGGCGTTGGCGACGCAGGTTGTGGACGCGCCGGGGTCAGGCTGGCGCCACGTCGGCGGACACGCTGGCGCCGCCAGCCTGCGCATGCAGGTGATCGAGCCGGCGGTCCAGTTCCTGCCAGAAAGCCTTCTCGGGCTGGAAATCCAGGGCGGCCACCCACACCTGCGTGCCGGGGCGCTGCGCAGCCAGGCGTTCGGGGCTGAGCTTGACCGCGTCCTTCTCGGTCAGCACCACGTGCTTGGCGGTCTCGGGCCAGGGCAGGGGATCGAGCCGGTCGTGGTCGGGCCTGGGGCATGGCGTGAAATTCAGGCCCAGGTGCCGCAAGGGCTTGAAGAAGCGCTGCGGCTGGGCGATGCCCGCCACGGCCCACAGCTCGGCGGGACCGGCCTGGCGCAGCACCTCGGGCACGCGTGGGCCTTGCGACGGCGGCGGGCTGCCATCCCACCAATCCTGCCAGCGCTGCAGCGGTGCCAGGGCCTTGAGCGCCAGGTGGCCGCTCTGGCGCGTGCTGGGCTTGGCGGCGTTGTAGAGCACCAGCGGGGCTTCCGTGCAGCCTGGACCGGGGGGCGAGTTGATCGGCTCGCGCAGCAGGCCCGCCGGCAACAGCCAACCGTTGCCTTGCCCGCGTTCGTCGAAGACCACGATCTCGATCTGGCGGGCCAGCGGCCAGTGCTGTAGGCCGTCGTCGCAGACCAGGATGTCGATCTCGGGGTGGGCCTTGAGCAGCACTTGCCCGGCATCATGGCGGCGCGAGGCGATGCCCATGGGTGCCGAGGTGTGGCGCCAGATCAGCCAGCATTCGTCGCCCACCTGGCGTGCGTCCAGGCCTTCTTCGGTGCCGGCATCCAGGATGATGGCCTGCGTGCCGCTGGTCTGGCGTCCATAGCCGCGCGAGAGCACGCCAGGCTGCCAGCCCTGCGCGCGCAGATGGCGCACCAGGGCCAGCACGGTGGGCGTCTTGCCCGCGCCGCCGACCACGCGGTTGCCCACCACGATCACGGGCACCGGCAGTGCGCGGCTGACCTTCCAGCCCCGTGCATAGGCCATTCTGCGCAGCGCGATCAAGCCCTGCATCAAGGCATGGCCTGGCCACAGCAGGCGCGCGGCCAGCCCCCGGCGCAGCCATTGACGGGTGAGCCAGGCGGAAGCGGACATGAGGAGGGCGCGCGAAGAAGGGGCCTGAGGCGCGCTTCAGGGCTCGTTGGCGGCGTTGCCTGCCGGCTCGCCGCCGTTCGCGCCCGCATTGCCTTGGGTGGCGAAGGTCAACTGGTGCAGGCCCACGCGGCGCGCGGCGTCCATCACGTTGATGACGCTCTGGTGCGTGGAGGCTGCATCGGCATTGATGATGACCACGGTGTCCTTGGCCGAACCGGCCTGGCGGGACAGCGCCGCGGCCAGCAACTCGACGCTGCGGCCCTCGACCTGCTGAGAGTCGACCAGGTAACGGCCATCGGCGCTGACGATGACGTTCAGCTCCTTCGGGCGATTCTTGGCGGCCTGCGCGCTGGCCGTCGGCAGGTTGATCTTGAGTTCGGTCAGCCGCGAGTACGTGGTCGTCAGCATCAGGAAGATCAGCACGACCAGCAGCACGTCGATGAAGGGGATCAGGTTGATCTCCGGCTCTTCGCTGCGGCGGTGGCGGAAGTTCATCGGCATCGCGGTGTCCTTGGCGTGACGCGCTTCAAGGGCTCAGCGACGCTGGCCAGCCAGGCGCAGCAGGTGCGGCACCAGGCGCTCGGCGGCCAGTTCCATCTGCAGCGCGAAGCCGTCCACGCGGCCACGGAAGTGGCGGTAGGCGATCAGCGAGGGGATGGCGACGATCAGGCCGAAGGCCGTGTTGTACAGCGCCACGGAGATGCCGTGCGCCAGCTCCTGCGGGTTGCCGGCCGCGCCCGAGGGGCCGCCGCCGGTGGCGCCGAAGATCTCGATCATGCCGATCACGGTGCCCAGCAGGCCCAGCAGCGGCGCGGCCGCCGCGATGGTGCCCAGCGCATTGAGGTTGCGCTCGAGCTGGTACATGGCCTGGCGGCCGGCGGCTTCGAGCGCGCCGCGCACGTGTTCTTCGCTGGGACGCGGGTCCGTCGCGGCCTGGAGGCCGTGCGCCAGCACCATGCCCAGCGTGGAGTTGTCGGACAGCTTGCTGATGGTGTCCGGCGTGGGCAGGGTCGAGCGGGTGACGGAGATCACCTCATCGACCAGCCGGGGCGGGGCCACACGGGCCGAACGCAGGCTGAGCACGCGCTCGATGATCAGGGCCACGGCCACGATGGAGCACAACAGCAGGGGGAACATCGGCCAGCCAGCGGCCTGTAAGATCGACAGCAACGGTCTCTCCCGAGGGTCATTTGGCGGGCCGTCAGGGCCGATCCGCCGGAGCATGGAAAAGGCGCATTATCGCGTTGAAAACACACCGCTTTTCCTGCCGGCGTGGCTTGTGCGCCCCCCCGAGGTTTCCCGCAGCGGGACATGTGTGCACTGCACAAGTCATCCACCGTTCCTGTGGATAACTTTGTGGGAAACCCGGTCGCGCCGATGCGGTCCCCTCGGAAAATCGCGGCGTTCCTTAATTTGCTTAAAAAACGGGCAGCGATTTTGTCAATGAAATCAATCACTTATGACATTGTTAAGCCTCTGTGACAGCCACGTGTCCTCTGCAACCCCCGTTTTTGGCCGCTGTGGACACCACGGCCCAGCATTGGCGCGGCTTGCAGCCCGATCCGCCATCGCGGCGCAGGCCGTCGGCACGCCTGGGGCGGGCGCATGAGTTCCGGCGATTGGGGCGCAGTGCCGCCCACGGGCGGTGCCCGGGTCTGGGCTGTGGGGGCCTTGGTGCAGGCCGTCAGCGACACGCTGGCCACGCGCTACGGCAATGTCATCGTCAAGGGCGAGATCAGCGGCTTCACGCGCGCCGCCAGCGGCCACGGCTACTTCACGCTCAAGGACGAATGGGGACAGGCCAGTCTGCGTTGCGCGATCTTTCGGCGCGCGCTGTCCCAGGTCGATTTCAACCCTGGTGAAGGGCAACTGGTCGAGGCCCGCGGACGCCTGTCGGTCTACGAGGCGCGGGGCGAGCTGCAGATGGTGGTCGAAGGCCTGCAGCGGGCAGGCGCCGGCGCCCTGTATGAGCAGTTCCTGCGCCTGAAGGCGCGGCTGGAAGCCGAAGGCCTGTTCGACGAGCCGCGCAAGCGCCCGATTCCCGCATTCCCCCGGCGCATCGCCGTGGTCACCTCGCTGGCGGCCGCGGCCCTGCGCGATGTGGTCACGGCCTTGCGCCGCCGTGTGCCGCACATCGAGGCCATCATCGTGCCCTGCGCGGTGCAAGGCGCCGAGGCGCCAGCCCAGATCGTCGATGCATTGGCCCGCGTAGCCTGGCTGGACCGCGATGCCCGTGCGCGCGACGCGCAAGGGCAGGGCATCGACACCATCGTGCTGTGCCGCGGTGGTGGCTCGCTCGAAGACCTGTGGTCCTTCAACGACGAACGCGTGGTGCGCGCCGTGGCGGGCAGCCCGGTGCCGGTGATCTGCGGTGTCGGCCACGAAACCGACATCACGCTGGCCGATCTGGCCGCCGACCTGCGCGCACCGACGCCCACGGCCGCGGCCGAACTGGTGTCCAGCCCGCAGGCTCAGTCGCTGTACGAACTGGGCGCGCTGGCTGGTCGCATGGGCTGGCGTGTGCGGCAGCAGCTGGACCGCCAGGCCCAGTCGCTCGACAACGTTGCCTTGCGCCTGTCCCGCCCCGCGCAACTGGTGGGCCGCTACCAGCAGCGTCTTACGCAGCTGGAGGCTCGTCTGGCCGGCAGCCTGCGCGAGTCCGTCGCATCGGCGCGACATCGCCTGACCCCGCTGCCGACGCGCCTGGAGCGCGCGATGGACCACCGTGTGGCGTGGACGCGTCAGCACCAGGAGCACCTGGGTCTGCGCCTGGCGGCCCTGGATCCGCAGCGCGTGCTGGAGCGCGGCTATGCCTGGCTGGGCACCTTTGACGGCGAGCCCGTCACCAGCGTGAGCAATGTGCAGGCGGGGCAGGGCTTGCAGGTCCGCATGGCCGACGGCCGACTCGATGTGGATGTGCAACGGGTGGTGCCCGCCAAGACCGAATAAGGCCCCGTAAGCCCGGACCCGCGTGTGAGGAATTAGCTCATGCGTCCATGTCGCAAGGGCTCATGCCTACAATCGACGTCGATCCGTTTTCTTCCCCAACCATCGGAACAAGCACCATGGCTCAACACACGCTTCCCCCCCTGCCGTTCGCG
>DXIO01000046.1 GCA_019112875.1 Candidatus Aquabacterium excrementipullorum | reverse complement strand
TGGAGATGAAGCCCACGGTGCCGGCCCCATCGGCATAAGCTTCGCGGCGCGCGGTCTCGCCGGGGTGCGCGGCCGGCAGAGGCATCAAGGGAAAATGTTCGGCGATGCGGTCGCGCACCTGTTGGGAGGGCAGGACCTGGTGCATCTGCCAGCCGTTGCTGGCGCCGACATCCATGTATTCGATGAAGCGCAGTTCGATGCCGCTGTGCCGGAAGTGACGCGCCATGGGCAGGATCTGCTCGTCGTTGACGCCGCGCTGCACCACCATGTTGACCTTGATGGGGCCCAGGCCGGCCTTCTGTGCGGCCTCGATGCCGGTGAGCACTTGGCGCACCGACACGCCAGCGTCGTTCATGCGCTGGAAGATGGCGTCGTCCAGCGCATCGAGGCTGATGGTGACGCGGTGCAGGCCTGCGGCCTTGAGCGCGGCGGCCTTGTCGGCCAGCAGCGAGGCATTGGTGGTGAGCGTGAGTTCGACAGGCTGGCCGTCTGGTGTCTGCAGCGGGGCGAGCGCGGCCACGAGCTGGTCGAGCTGCTTGCGCATGAGAGGCTCGCCGCCTGTCAGGCGCAGCTTGCGCACCCCCATGGACACCATCAGTCGGCTGGCGCGCTCGATTTCTTCGAAGCTGAGCAGGGCCTGGTGTGGCAGAAAGCGGTGGCCGGGGCCGTACACCGAGCGGGGCATGCAATAGCCGCAGCGGAAGTTGCACCGGTCGGTGACCGAGATGCGCAGATCGCGCAGCGGGCGCTGCAGTTGATCGAGCAAGGGCGCTGTGGCGCTGACGTGCCTCAGATCGGCAGGCGGCAGCGGCAGCACGCCCCCGGGCGCGGGGGCCTGGGGGCGGTCTTGTTTCAGAGGGATGAAACGCGCCTCTCGCATGGGCGAATTGTCGCCCAAGTTGAGGTCCGGGCCGCGCATTGCGGACATTGCAGGGGGCGAGGTGTGGAACGGTTGGCGCCGCAGCGCCTCGGTTCACGCGCGTGTCAGCAGGTCAGGGCGCGACGTCGGCGCGGGCCGAGCCATTGTTGCGCTGCAGCAGTGCTGCGGTGACCGGGGCGGTGGTGCTGTTGGTGAGTGTGGGCACGCGGCGGGCGCCGTCGAACCGTTGCTGCCAGTAAGCCATGCGCATGTCTTCGATGCGCACGGCGCCACCCGCGCGGGGCGAGTGGATGAACTTGTTGTCGCCGATATAGATGCCGACGTGCGAGAAGGTGTGGCGCAAGGTGTTGAAGAACACCAGATCGCCTGGCTTCAGTTCGGCCTGCTTGATCTGCTCCAGGCCGGGCATGGCGGCCTGTTCGGCGGCGCGGCGCGGCAGGATCATGCCGATGCTGCGTTCGAACACATGGCGCGTGAAGCCGCTGCAATCGAAGCCTTCGCTCTTGGAGTCACCGCCACGGCGGTAGGGCACGCCCAGGAAGTCCATGGCCGAGATGACGAGGTCGGAGGCCAGGTCCGTGGCCTTGTCCCGCACCTGCTGGGCCAGTTCGCTCACGGGGCGCGTGTCCAGCAGGCCCTTGTCGCTCAGGAAGCGGGTGACGGGGTCAGAAGCTTCGTCGCGGGACGGGGCTTGGGTGGTGGGCGCGCTGGCTGCCGCAACCGCCTGAGGGGCGGCTTGGGATTGGGCCGAGGCGTCGCAGGCGACACCCGCCAGGCCGCCAAGGGCCAGCAGGGATGCCAACGAGAGGGACAGGGCGCGAGAAACGAAAGTTTGCTGCGTGCGCTGTGCCGTACACCAGAACATGAAACGCATGGGGCGCAAGAGTAGGGGAGATCCTACAGGGCGTCAACCCGCAAAAGTGGCCGAAATCAAAGGGTTAACACCGTTTTGTGAGGTTCCGGTGATCCATCACCCTTGTTGCAATAGTTGCAGAGATTCGCTTAAGTTCAGCCATTTGGCTTCCAACGCGTCGTTTTCTTCGCCCAATTGCTTCAGTTTGCGGCCTTGCTCGACGCGGCTGGCGGCGGTGGCGGCCGGATCGGCCAAAAGGGCATTGAGTTGGTCCTGCTCGGTGCCGATGGCGGCCATGCGGGCCTCCACCTTGGCCAGTTCGGCCTTCAGGGGCTTGGCTTGGGCGGACAGCTTTTGCGCCGCTTCGGCCTGGGCTTTGCGCTCTTCCTTGCGGTTGCTGTTGGACGCCGGCGGAGGGGCGATGGGCGCGGCCACAGGGGCCGCCACGGGCGCTGCGGGCGTCTTGAGTGCCTGCTTCGACGCCGCCTTGAGTTCGGCCGCCTGCAGGCGCGATTGCTCCAGCAGCCACTTCTGGTAGTCGTCCAGGTCGCCGTCGAACTCGCTGACGCCGCCCTTGGTGACCAGCCAGAACTCGTCGCAGACCTCGCGCAGCAGGGCGCGGTCATGGCTGACCAGCATCAGCGTGCCCTCGAAGCTGTTGAGCGCCATGCTCAGGGCCTCGCGGGTGGTCAGGTCCAGGTGGTTGGTGGGCTCGTCAAGCAGCAGCAGGTTGGGGCGCTGCCAGACCAGCAGGGCCAGCACCAGGCGGGCCTTTTCGCCGCCGCTCATCAGGCCCACCGGCTGGTTGACCATGTCGCCCACGAAGCGGAAGCTGCCCAGGAAGTCGCGCAACTCCTGCTCACGCCCGGCCGGGCCCACGTCGCGCGCCAGGCGCACCATGTGCATCAGGGGGCCGTCGTCCAGCTGCAGCACGTCCAGCTCTTGCTGCGCAAAGTAGCCGATGCTCAGCCCTTTGCCTTCGGTGACCTCGCCGGAGATCAGCGGCTGCATGTGCGCCAGTGTCTTGACCAGCGTGGACTTGCCCTGGCCGTTGGCGCCCAGGATGCCGATGCGCTGGCCGGGCATCACCGAGCGGTTGATGTTCTGGACGATGACGACATCGCCTTCAGGGTTCTGATAGCCGCACTGCAGATCCTTGAGCGACATCATGGGATTGGGCAGGCTCAGGGGCTCCTTGAACTCGAACTGGAAATCGCTGGCCGTGAGCACGGGGCCGAGCTTTTCCATGCGCTCCAGCGCCTTGACGCGGCTCTGCGCCTGCTTGGCCTTGGAGGCCTTGGCCTTGAAGCGGGCGATGAACTTGTTCAGGTGGGCGATGCGGTCCTGCTGCTTGGCGTAGGCCGCGGCCGCCTGGCTCATGCGCTCGGCCCGCATGAACTCGAAGGCGGTGTAGCCGCCGGTGTAGCGGGTGAGCTTGGCCTCGTCCAGGTGCAGGGTGACCTTGGTGATGGCGTCGAGGAACTCGCGGTCGTGGCTGATCACGATCATCGTGCCTTCGTAGCGCTGCAGCCAGGCTTCCAGCCAGACCAGGGCATCGAGGTCCAAGTGGTTGGTGGGCTCGTCGAGCAGCAGCAGTTGCGAGGGGCACATCAGCGCACGCGCCAGTTGCAGGCGCATGCGCCAGCCGCCGGAGAAGCTGTTGACCGGCGCCGTGATCTGCTCGCCCTTGAAGCCCAGGCCCATCAGCAGGGCCTGCGCCCGTGCCGGGGCATCGAAATCACCGGCATCGGCCAGCATGGCGTAGGCATCGCCGATGGCGTGGCCGTCGTCGTCTGCTTCGGCCTTGGCCAGCGCTTCGCGGGCCAGCATCAGGCGCGCGTCGCCTTGCAGCACGAAGTCGGTCGCGGATTCTTCGGTCTCGGGCATGTCCTGGGCCACTTCGGCCCAGCCGCCGGGGGCCATCCACGCGGCGGGGATCTCCAGGTCGCCGCCGTCGAGTTGCAGGCGGCCGGCGATGAGCGAGAACAGCGAGGACTTGCCAGCGCCGTTGCGGCCGATCAGGCCGACCTTCTCGCCGGGGTGCAGGGTGGCGCTGGCGCCGTCGAGCACGACCTTGGTGCCGCGACGGAGCGTGATGTTGCGCAGGGTGATCATGGGGTCTTCAAACTTCCAGGGCTTCGCGGGTGATCAGCAGCAGTTGATCAGCGCCGGACGAGGTATCGAGCCAGACCACGGGCAGGTCGGCAAACGCGGTTTCGAAGTGGGCGCGCTCGTTGCCGATTTCCAGCACGAGCACACCGTCTTGCGTCAGGTAGCGGGCCGGGTCGGCACGCAGGGCGGCGATCAGGGCACGGCAGAAATCCATGCCGTCTTCGCCCGAGCCCAGGGCCATGGCGGGCTCGGCCTGGTATTCGGCCGGCAGCGCGGCCATCGAGCGGGCGTTGACGTAGGGCGGGTTACACAGGATCAGGTCGTACGGGCCGCGGGCGGGTTGCAGGCCGTCGCCTTCGATCAGGGTGATGCGCTCGGCCAGGTCGTGCTTGTCGACGTTGATGCGGGCCACGGCCAGGGCATCCAAGCTGAGGTCGATGGCATCGACCACCACCTCGGGGAAGGCCAGGGCGGCCAGCACGGCCAGGCTGCCGTTGCCGGTGCACAGATCGAGCACGCGGTGGGTGCGGTCGCTGAGCCAATCGTCGATGCTGCCATCGGCCAGCACCTCGGCGATGAAGGAGCGGGGCACGATGGCGCGCTCGTCGACGTAGAAGGGGACGCCTTGCAGCCAGGCTTCCTTGGTGAGGTAGGCGGCGGGCTGCCGGGTGGTGATGCGTTGTTCGATCAGGGCGCGGGCTTTGTCGGCTTGCTCGGGTTGCACGATTTGTTCGGCGGCGCCATCCAGATCGTCCAGCGGCAATCCCAGGGACCAGAGCACCAGCCAGGCGGCTTCGTCGAAGGCGGTGGCGGTGCCATGCCCGAAAGCAACACCCGCCTCGGTGAGGCGGGCGGCGCTGGATTCGATCAGTTCGAGAACCGTGTGGGGCGTGCTCACGTCAGCAATCTTTCGAGGGTGCGCAGGTAGATGTCCTTGAGCGGATCGATGGCGTCCACGGCCACGTGCTCGTCGATCTTGTGGATGCTGGCGTTGACAGGGCCGAACTCGACCACCTGCGGGCAGATCTGGGCGATGAAGCGGCCATCGGACGTGCCGCCCGTGGTGGACAGTTCGGTGGTGATGCCGGTGGTCTGCTGGATGGCGCCAGACAGGGCCTCGATCAGGCTGCCGGGACGCGTGAGGAAGGGGCGCCCGCCCAGCACCCAGTCGATGCTGTATTCCAGGCCATGTCGGTCGAGCAGTTCATGCACGCGGGTTTTCAGGCCTTCGGGCGTGGACTCGGTCGAGAAGCGGAAGTTGAAGTCGATGACCAACTCGCCCGGAATCACGTTGTTGGCGCCTGTGCCCGCATGGATGTTGGACATCTGCCAACTGGTGGGCGGGAAATGGTCGTTGCCCTGGTCCCATTCGATGGAGACCAGCTCGGCCAGCGCGGGCGAGGCCTGGTGGATCGGGTTGCGCGCCAGGTGCGGGTAGGCGATGTGGCCCTGTACACCCTTGATGCGCAGCTTGCCGGAGAGCGAGCCGCGGCGGCCGTTCTTGATCATGTCGCCCAGGGACTTGACCGAGGTGGGCTCGCCGACGATGCAGCAGTCGATGCGCTCGCCCTGCTGCTGCAGCCATTCGCAGACCTTCACGGTGCCATCGACCGAGGGGCCTTCTTCATCGCTGGTGACCAGGAAGGCGACGCTGCCGGCGTGCTGCGGGTGGGCGGCGACGAAGGCTTCACTGGCCACGACCATGGCGGCCAGCGAGGTCTTCATGTCGGCGGCGCCGCGGCCGTAGAGGAAGCCGCCTCGGTGCGTGGGCACGAAGGGCGGGCTGCTCCACTGGTCGAGCGGGCCGGTGGGCACCACGTCGGTGTGGCCGGCGAAGACCAGCGTGGGGCTGCCGGTGGCATGGCCATGGCCGCGCTTGATGGCCCACAGGTTGGTGACCGGCGCATCGGCGGGGCCGTAGGTCAGCGTGGTGCACTCGAAGCCGACGGCGGTGAGGCGCTCGGCCATCAGGGCCTGGCAACCGCCGTCAAGAGGGGTGACGGAATCCCGGGCGATCAGCGCCTCGGTGAGGCGCAAGGTGTCGGACATGGCGAAAGAAATCATGGTCGCGGCGCACGGTGAAAGTCGCCGCGTGAAGCATCAGAACAGACCACCACCGACACGACGCTCTCGCTCTTCGTGCACATCCAGCGTGATCTCGGTGAAGGAAGGGCCGTCGTCGGCCTCTTCCTGCTTGGGTGCCAGCTTCGACTGGTTGCTCATGTCGTTTTGCAGGCGCCACATCAGGTTGGTGGGCGAATCGGAGTAGGTCATGCCCTCGTCGCGCGTGACCAGGCCTTCGTTGATCAGGCGTGCGATGTCCTGCTCGAAGGTCTGCGAGCCCGGCGCCATGGACTTTTCCATCGCCTCCTTGATGCCCGTGAAGTCGCTGCGCTCAATCATCTCGCTGATGTGCTGCGTGTTGAGCAGCACTTCCACGGCCGGCACGCGGCCACCCGAGGTGTTGCGCAGCAGGCGTTGCGAGACGATGGCCTTGAGGCCCGAGGCCAGGTCGTTCAGCAGGGCGGGGCGGGCTTCCGGCGTGTAGAAGGACAGGATCCGGCCCAGGGCGTGGTAGCTGTTGTTGGCGTGCAGGGTGGACAACACCAGGTGGCCAGACAGTGCGTACGAGATCGCGGCCGTCATGGTCTCGCGGTCGCGGATTTCGCCGATCAGGATGCAATCAGGGGCCTGGCGCAATGCGTTGCGCAGGCCGACCTGCAGCGACTGCGTGTCACGCCCGATCTCGCGCTGGTTGACGATGGACTTCTTGTTCGAGAACAGGAATTCCATCGGATCCTCGATGGTGAGGATGTGGCCCGTCATGCGCTGGTTGCGGTGTTCCAGCATGGCGGCCAGCGTGGTGCTCTTGCCGGTGCCGGTGGCGCCGGCCAGCAGGATCAGGCCGCGCTTTTCGAGGATCAACTGCGACAGCACCTCGGGCACGTTCAGCCCATCGAGCGCCGGGATGTCCGACGGGATGTAGCGGAACACCGCCGCCACCGAGCCACGCTGCTTGAACGCGCTCAGGCGGAAGATGGCCACGCCGCGCAGCGTGAGGCCCACGTTCAACTCGCCGGTGTCGTCCAGCTCTTCCATCTGGGCCGGGCTGAGCATCTCCGACAGCAGCTGGCGCGGCTGAGAAGGCGTCAGGATCTGGTCCGTCAACTGCAGGATCTGGCCGTGGATCTTGATGAGGATGGGCGTATTGGCCGACAGGAAGACGTCGGAGGCCTTCTTCTCGGCCATGATGCGCAGCACGCGTTCCAGGTTCCCATCGCTCATCAAGTGCTCCCTTCAGCTTGAGGTCTTGCCGTTCTTGTCCGGACGATCCTGAGCGCGCGGAGATCAGGCGCCGCGCAGCAGGTCGTTGATGCTCGTCTTGGAGCGGGTCTGGGCGTCCACGCGCTTGACGATCACGGCACAGTACAGCGAATACTTGCCATCGGCACTGGGCAGATTCCCGCTTACCACCACGGAACCGGCCGGAACGCGGCCATAAGTCACTTCGCCGGTGGCGCGGTCGTAGATCTTGGTGCTCTGGCCGATGTACACGCCCATGGAGATCACCGAGTTCTCTTCGACGATCACGCCTTCGACGATCTCGGAGCGGGCGCCGATGAAGCAGTTGTCCTCGATGATGGTGGGGTTGGCCTGCAGGGGCTCGAGCACGCCGCCGATGCCGACGCCGCCGGACAGGTGCACGTTCTTGCCGATCTGGGCGCACGAGCCCACGGTGGCCCAGGTGTCGACCATGGTGCCTTCATCGACGTAGGCGCCGATGTTCACGTACGAGGGCATCAGGATCACGTTCTTGGCCTGGAAGCTGCCCTTGCGCGCCACGGCGGGAGGCACCACGCGCACGCCGGTGGCGCGGATCTCGGCTTCGGTCATCGTGCCGTACTTGGTGGGCACCTTGTCGAAGAAGCCCAGCTCGCCGGAGCGGATCTCGACGTTGTCGTTCAGGCGGAAGCTCAGCAGCACGGCCTTCTTGATCCACTGGTGGGTGACCCACTGGCCGTCGATCTTCTCGGCCACGCGCAGCTTGCCCGTGTCCAGATCGCTCAGGATGCAGTTGACGGCGTTGCGGATTTCGGTGGGCGCGCTGGTGGCGGACAGCGAGGCGCGCTGTTCCCAGGCGTTGTCGATGATGCTTTGGGCGTTGGCTTGGGTCATGTTCTTGTCGTCCTCAGTGGGATCGGGTCAGGATGGGTGAAATCAGGCGGCGGCCTGGATGAAGGCGCGGATGCGCTGGGCGGCCTCGACGCATTCGTCGACGCCGGCGACCAGGGCCATGCGCACACGGCCGCTGCCCGGGTTGACGCCCTGGGCTTCGCGGGCCAGGTAGCTGCCGGGCAGAACAGCGACATTGTATTGAGCCAGCAGCTCGCGGGTGAACCATTCGTCCAGGCTCAGGCCGGCAGCAGCAGCCTTGGGGGCGAATCGTTCAGGCACGGCGGCCCAAAGGTAGAAACCAGCGTCGGGCAAGGCGACGTCCATCACCTCGGCCAGCACGGGCGTGACGCGCTCGAACTTTTCGCGGTAGAGGGCGCGGTTCTCAACCACGTGGGCCTCGTCGTTCCAGGCGGCCACACTGGCCCGCTGGATGGCCGGGCCCATGGCGCTGCCGTGGTAGGTGCGGTAGAGCAGAAAGGCCTTGATCAGCGCCGCATCGCCCGCCACGAAGCCCGAGCGCATGCCGGGCACGTTGGAGCGCTTGGACAGGCTGGTCAGCATGATCAGGTTGCGGAAATCGCCGCGGCCCAGTTGCGCCGCGGCCTGCAGGCCGCCCAGCGGGGCGGCATCAAAGCCCTCGCGGAAGTAGATCTCCGAGTAGCACTCGTCCGAAGCGATCACGAAGCCGTGGCGGTCGCTTAACTCGAACAGCTTGCGCCATTCCTCCAGCGGCATCACGGCGCCGGTCGGGTTGCCCGGAGAGCACACGAACAGCAGTTGCGTGGTCGCCCAGGTGGATTCGGGGATGGCGCCCCAGTCGGCCGCGAAGTTGCGGGCCGGATCGGAGTTGGCGTAGACCACGCGGGCGCCGGACAGCAGGGCCGCGCCTTCGTAGATCTGATAGAACGGGTTGGGGCTGACCACGGTGGGGCCGCCGGCCTCGCGGTGCTGGGTGGGATCGATCACTACCTGCGCCAGGGCGAACAGCGCCTCGCGCGAGCCGTTGACGGGCAGGATCTGCGTGGCCGGGTCCAGGCTCAGGCCGTAGCGGCGCTGCATCCAGGCGGCGCAGGCGTCGCGCAGGGCGGGCTCGCCGGCGGTGGCCGGGTAGCTGGCCAGGCCATCGAGCGCATCGGTCAGGGTCTGCTTGATGAAATCGGGCGTGGGGTGCTTGGGCTCGCCGATGCCCAGGCTGATGGGGCTCAGGGCCGGATTGCCCTGGACACCCTTGGTGAGGCCGCGCAGGCGCTCGAAGGGATAGGGCTGGAGGGAAGACAGCAGCGGATTCATGGGGCGGATTATCCCAGCCCCGACGATCAACGGAGCGCGGCCTGTGTCACCGCCACGCCACCGGGGCCGTGCGGCATGGCCACTTGGTCCCACAAACCGAGGGCGAAGGTCTGCACCGAGACGGGCAGCGTCTGGAAGGCCGGGTCCAGCGTGCGCGAGGCGAAATCGTCCGGGCCATGGGCCACGGCCCCGCGGATGGCGTACTTGCGGTCTTTGTAGAACACCAGCAGCTTGCCTTCGCTGCCTGCGCCGGCCTTGCCGGGCAGGGCGTAGGCGATGAAAGCCTCGGTCACGCCATCGCCATCGACATCCTTGACGACAAAACGGTCTGCCCGGGCGGTCGACACGGCTGTGGCGCTTGCGCGGGCGCTGTCATCGACGGTCAGGAAATCGCGGGCTTGCCAGCGCTTTTGCGGCTGGCCTGAGCCCAAGGTGAACTTGTAGAAAGACAGCACCTGGGGCTGGGCCTTGCCGCGCACGGGCTCTGGCTGGGCCCGGGTCTCGACGAAGAGGTGCTCCCCCTCGGCATCCTTGCAGGCGATCGCCTGAACGGCTTGGCCTTCGAGCACAAGCTTCGCGGGCAGGGCGGCGATGGCGCGCACCTGGCAGCCTTGCGCTTGCACGGCCGGGCAAGCCAGCGCAGCCATGGTGATCAGCACCAGGGCGGTCAGCAGGCGATGGCGTGGAAAGGTCATGCGCGTGGGTGTGGGGGCGTCTCTCGCGCGTCCATTGTGGGTGCTTTTTCGGCAGGTGTAACCGAACGTGACTCATTTGCGCCGCAGTCTGCCCTGCATTTCGGGGGCGGGATTATCCCTGTCGTTTAATCGGCGCCGTTTGCGTGGCGACCTGTGTCCAGCAGGCCGGCAGCAAAAAGCCACCCGGAGGTGGCCTTGTGCCGATCAAGAAGGCGAGCGCAGATCAGCCCAGCAGCCCGGTCTCTTGCGAATGCGAAGGCAGTTCGACCTTGGGCGCTGGCTTCCAGCCCTTCTTGCGGTGCTCGACCACCACGTTGGTATAGATGCCGCCGCGCACGTACCACTTGGCCGTGATGCGCAGAAAGCGCGGGTTGATGGCCTTGACCATGTCCGTGAGGATGTCGTTGGTCACCTTCTCGTGGAAGGCGCCCTCGTTGCGGTAGCTCCACATGTACATCTTCAGGCTCTTGAGCTCGATGCATTGCTTGTCGGCGATGCAGTCGATCGTGAAGTGCGCGAAATCGGGCTGGCCGGTCAGCGGGCAGAAGCAGGTGAACTCGGGGATCTGGAACTGGATGACGAAGTCGCGTTCCGGGGCCGGGTTGGGGAAGACGTCCAGGTGCTTGGACGGCACCGAGGGCGGATTGGCCGGCTTGGCGCGTGTGCCGACGTCGACAGTGGCCTGGGCGGCCTTGCCAGCCTTGCGGGCGGGGGCCGAAGGCTTGGCGGCAGTGTTTTTCTTGGGGCTGGCGGCTGCGCCGGCGGGGGCTTTCTTGGCCATGGGAGCGACTTGCGGTTGACGGAGGAAGGGCGGGGAAACGCCCGAAGGCGCGATGCTATCATCCCCGCACCCACCCGCCCGGCATTAATGCGGGTTTTTTCAATTAAATCAACGACTTAAGTTGGCCTGTCCGGGCCCCAGTCCATTCTTGACCGCATGCGCCTGAACTCGATCAAGCTGTCTGGCTTCAAATCGTTTGCCGAGCCCACGCATTTCCAGCTGCCCGGGCAGCTCGTGGGGGTGGTGGGCCCCAATGGCTGCGGCAAGTCCAACATCATGGACGCCGTGCGGTGGGTGCTGGGCGAATCGAAGGCGTCCGAGTTGCGTGGCGAATCCATGCAGGACGTGATCTTCAATGGCTCGGGCAACCGCAAGCCGGCCAGCCGTTCCAGTGTCGAGCTCGTTTTCAGCAACGAGGATGCGCGCGCCGGAGGGCAATGGAACCAGTTCGCCGAGATCGCCGTCAAGCGCGTGCTGACGCGCGACGGCACCTCCAGCTACTTCATCAACAACCAGCCGGTGCGCCGCCGTGACGTGCAGGACGTGTTCCTGGGCACGGGCCTGGGGCCGCGCGCCTACGCCATCATCGGCCAGGGCACGATCAGCCGGATCATCGAATCCAAGCCGGAAGAGCTGCGCCTTTTCCTGGAAGAAGCCGCGGGCGTCTCGAAGTACAAGGAGCGTCGCCGCGAGACCGAGAACCGCCTGAAGGACACACGCGAGAACCTGACCCGCGTGGACGACATCCTGCGCGAGTTGAACAACAACCTCGACAAGCTCGAACGCCAGGCCGAGGTGGCCACGCAGTACCGCACGCTGCAGGAGCAGGGCACGCTCAAGCTGCACCAGCTGTGGTTCCTCAAGCACCGCGATGCGTCGACGGAAGAAACCCGCATCAAGCAGGCCTTCCTGGAAGCGACCAACGCACTGGAATCGCGCATGGCCGAGTTGCGCCAGGTGGAGGCCGAACTGGAGCACGTGCGCCAGGCGCACTACACGTCCAGCGACGAACTGCATGCAGCACAAGGTGCCCTGGCCGAGGCCAGCCTGGAAGTGAGTCGCCTGGAAGAGCGCATCCGCTACGTGGTCGAAGGCCGCCAGCGGGTGGAGCAGCGCCTGGCTGAGCTGAAGGGCCAGAACGACCAGTGGGCCGAACGACGTGAATCCGCCGAGCACGAGCTGGAAGAACTGGCCGAGAAGATGGCCGCGGCCGAAGAGCAGGCCGAGATCCTGGCTGCCCAGGCCGAAGAGCTGGCCGCCCATGTGCCCGCGCTGGAAGACACCGTGCGCGCGGCCACCCAGCGCGCCAACGAGCAGCGCGGCGTGGCCGGGCAGGTGCAGCAGCAGATCCAGCTGCTGGCCGCCGAATCGCGCAACATCGATGAGCAATCCCGCCAGTTCAACCTGCGCCGAGAGCGCCTGGCGCTGGAAAAGCAGGGCCTGGCCACGCCCGATGAGGCCCGTCTGGCCGACCTGAAGCAGCAACTTGCCACCGGCCAGGAAGAGCAAGCCGTCTTCGAAGCGCAATTGGGCGAGCTGACTGAATCCGTGCCGGCCCTGGATGACGCCCGCAAGGCCCGCCAGCAGGAGGCCAACGAACAGACGGCCCGCCAATCCGAACTCGCCGCCCGCCTGGAAGCCCTGCGCGCCCTGCAAGAGAAAGTGCAGACCGAAGGCAAGCTCAAGCCCTGGCTGGCCAAGCACGGCCTGGACGGCCTGCAAGGCCTGTGGAGCCGCGTGCACATCGAGACGGGCTGGGAAAACGCGCTCGAATCCGCCTTGCGTGAGCGCCTGGCTGCGCTGGAAGTGGGCCGTGTCGACACCGTGCGCGCCTTCGAGAACGACGCGCCGCCCGCCAAGCTGGCCTTCTACAGCCTGCCTCAAGGCGCCATCCAGAACACGCACCAGACGCTGCCGCGCCTGTCGGAACTGCTGCGCCTGAATGACGCCGGCCTCAAGGCCCTGATGAACGACTGGCTGGAAGGCGTCTACACGGCCGCCAGCCTGGACGAAGCCCTGGCCAACCGCGGCAAGCTCACGCATGGCGAGGTCATCATGACCCGCGCCGGCCACACCGTGAGCCAGTTCGCCGTGAGCTTCTACGCGCCCGATTCGGAGCAGGCCGGCATGCTGGCCCGCGCGCAGGAGATCGAGAACCTCGAAAAGCAGGTGCGCGCCCAGGCCCTGATGGCCGAAGACGCCCGCGCCGCGCTGATCCGCGCCGAAGCTGCCTATACCGATGCCTCGCAGCGCCTGGCCGTGCTGCGCCGCGACGCCAGTGATTCGCAACAGCGCACGCACCAGTTGCAGGTCGAAGTGCTGCGCCTGAGCCAGCAGGCCGAGCAGGCCAACACCCGCCGTGACCAGATCGCGGGCGAGCTGGCCGAGGTCGATGCGCAACTGGACGAGCTGCAGGAGCGCCGCGCCACCGGCGAGGCCCGCTTCGAAGAGCTGGACCTGAGCCTGGCCGATGCGCAGGAGAAGCACGCCCAGCTCGAAGAAGGCGTGATCGAGGCCGAGCGCAAGCTGAGCCAGTCGCGCGAACAATCACGCACGCTGGAGCGCCAGGCGCAGGAGGCGCAGTTCAGCGCCCGCTCGCTGGCCGCCCGCCGTGGCGAGCTGCAACGCGGCATCGAGACCGCCCAGCAGCAGATCCAGACCAACGAGGCCTCGGCCGTGCAACTGCACGAAGAGCACGCCCGCCTGAGCGATGCCACCGCGCAGACCGGCCTGGACGATGCCCTGGCCGTGCGCGTGCAGAAGGAAGGCCTGCTGGCCGAGGTCCGCAACCGCTACGAAGAGCTGTCCGTCCAGCTGCGCCGAGCCGACGAGCAGCGCATGGCCTTCGAACGCAGTCTGCAGCCCTTGCGTGACCAGATCACCAAGCTGCAGCTTGAAGAGCAGGCCGCCAGCCTGGGCGGCGCGCAGTTCATGGAGCAGCTCAAGGCCGCCGAGGTCGATTTGGAAGCCCTTGCGGCCCAGATCGAGCAGGACGGCGTCAGGCTCCACGGCCTGCAGGCCGAGATCGACCGCATCCAGCGCGACATCAACGCCCTGGGCGCCGTGAACCTGGCCGCGCTCGATGAACTGACCGCCGCGCGCGAGCGCAAAGGCTTCCTCGATTCGCAGACGGCCGACCTGCAGGACGCCATCCAGACACTGGAAGATGCGATCCACAAGATCGACCTGGAAACGCGCGACCTGCTGATGGGCACCTTCAACACCGTCAACGAGCAATTCGGGCGCATGTTCCCCAGCCTGTTCGGCGGCGGCAGCGCCAAGCTGGTGATGACCGGCGACGAGATCCTGGACGCCGGCGTGCAGGTGATGGCCCACCCGCCTGGCAAGAAGAACAGCACCATCCACCTGCTCTCGGGCGGCGAGAAGGCGCTGACCGCCATCGCGCTCGTGTTCGCCATCTTCCAGCTCAACCCCGCGCCTTTCTGCCTGCTGGACGAGGTCGATGCACCACTGGACGACGCCAACACCGAGCGCTATGCGCGCCTGGTCAAGGCCATGTCGGCCGGCACGCAGTTTCTCTTCATCTCGCACAACAAGATCGCGATGGAGATGGCCGAACAACTGGTGGGCGTGACCATGCAGGAGCAGGGCGTCTCGCGCATCGTGGCCGTGGACATGGAAGCAGCCATCGGCATGGCGCACGCGGCCTGAACCTTCTGCCGCGCGCGGGCACACAACAACAAGACACCAAGAAGTTCACCCACACATGAGCAATTCACTCACCATGGGACTGGCGCTGCTGGGCGGCCTCGTGCTGGCCGGCGTGGTCGCGCATGGCGCCTGGACGGCCCGCAAGAGCGCGGCCCGCGCCCCGCGCCGTGCCGAGCCGCATGACCCGCTGTCCACCCTGGCCGAACTGCCCGATGGCAGCGGCATTCCCGGCCCGGACAGCGAGCCCCTGCCGGCCGCCGTGGCCCAGCCGGCCCTGCGCAAGGGTCAGTTGCGCCTGGACGCCCTGATCGACGCCATCGCCGTGGTCAGCGTGGACCATCCGCTCACGGGCGACCAGGTGCTGGCCCACCTGCCATCCACTCGCCGTGCCGGCAGCAAGCCCTTCATGATCGAAGGCCTGCGCGTGGACTGCGGCGAGTGGGAAGCCCCGCAAAGCGGCGTGACCTACAGCGAGCTCCAGGCCGGCGTGCTGCTGGCCAACCGCCTGGGCGGCCTCAACGAGATCGAGTACTCCGAGTTCGTGCAGAAAGTGCAGGCCTTTGCCGATTCGCTGGGCGCCTCCGTCGAGTTCCCGGACATGCTGGACATCGTGGCCCGCGCCAAGGAGCTGGACACCTTCGCCAGCGAACATGATGCGCAACTGGCCATGCGCCTGCACGCGCGCGGCAGCGCCTGGTCCGTCGGCTACCTGCAGCAGCAGGCCGCTCGCCACGGTTTCGTGCCCGGTGCACTGCCTGGCCGCCTGGTGATGTCGGCGCAGGAAGACGGCGCCCCGCCCGTGCTGACCCTGCATTTCGATGCCCAGGCCGCTTTCGCGGACGATCCGGACCAGGCCAGCCTGCGCGAACTTCAACTGGCTTTCGACGTGCCGCAGACCGCCCCCGAGCTGGAGCCCTTCAAGAGCTGGTGTGCCGCCGGTGAGGCCCTGTCGCTGGCACTGGATGCCGTGATGGCCGATGATCAGGGCCGGGCGTTCTCGCCGGCCTCGTTTGCCGCCATCGAAGGTGAACTGCAGCGGCTTTATGAGGCCCTGGCCCAGCGAGATCTGGCCGCAGGCTCGACGGCCGCGCGGCGCCTGTTCAGCTGATCGCTCTTTTCCTCCAGCCCGTTTCCCCACCGGGCGGCGCCCGGCGCCCTCGGTCCTTCCTCGCGACTGCGCGCATGCAAGATCCCCTGTTCGGCGCCGAGACGCCCGCCATCGACGACGCCACGCCCGCTCAGCAGGTGGCGCAACTGCGCGATGTGCTGCACCACCACGCGCACCAGTACTACGTGCTGGACGCCCCACAGATCCCCGATGCGGAGTACGACCGCCTGTTCAAGCAATTGCAGGCGCTTGAGGAGGCCCATCCTGATCTGCGCACCCCCGACTCGCCCACGCAGCGTGTGCTGGGCCAGGTGCTGGACGGCTTCACCCCCGTGCGCCACGCCGTGCCCATGCTGTCCATTCGCACGGAGACGGACACCGAGGCTTCTGGCGCCGTCAACTTCGATGCCCGGGTGCGCCGTGAACTGGCGCTGACGGAGCTGGACGCGCCCGTTGAGTACGCCGCCGAGCTGAAGTTCGACGGCCTGGCCATCAACCTGCGCTACGAAAACGGTGCCCTGGTGCAGGCGGCCACGCGCGGCGACGGCGAGATCGGCGAGGACGTCACGCAGAACATCCGCAACATCCGCCAGATCCCGCTGCGCCTGAAGGGCGTGAATGCGCCGGTGCTGGAGGTGCGTGGCGAGGTCTACATGCGCCGCGACGATTTCGAGAAGCTCAACGAGCAGCAGCGCGAGCAGGGCGACAAGACCTTCGTGAACCCGCGCAACGCGGCCGCCGGTGCCGTGCGCCAACTGGACCCGGGCATTTCCGCCAAGCGCCCGCTGAGCTTCTTCGCCTATGGCCTGGGCGATGTGCAGGGCTGGGACGTGCCGCCGACGCACAGCGGCCTGCTTGATGCACTGCAATCCTTCGGTCTGCCCGTGTCCGACAAGCGCATCGTGGCACGAGGTGCCGACGGCCTGATCGCCTACCACCAGGCCATCGGCGCCGAGCGTGATCAGTTGCCCTTCGACATCGACGGCGTGGTCTACAAGGTCAACCAGCGCGAGCTGCAGGCCCGCCTGGGCTTCGTCTCGCGCGAGCCGCGCTGGGCCGTGGCGCACAAGTACCCCGCGCAAGAGCAGGCCACCCTGATCGAAGGCATCGACATCCAGGTGGGCCGCACCGGCAAGCTGACGCCCGTGGCGCGCCTCAAGCCTGTGTTCGTGGGCGGCGTCACCGTCACCAACGCCACCCTGCACAACCTGTTCGAGCTGCGCCGCAAGCATGTGCGCGTGGGCGACCAGGTGATCGTGCGCCGCGCGGGCGATGTGATCCCCGAGGTGGTCGGCATCATCGCCGCGGTGCGCCCGCAGTACGTGCCCAACTTCCGCATGCCCACCCAATGCCCGGTGTGCAGCAGCACGGTGGTGCGCGAGCCGGGGGAGATGAACCACCGCTGTTCCGGCGGTTTGTTCTGCGCCGCCCAGCGCAAGCAGGCCATCCTGCACTTCGCGCAGCGCCGCGCCCTGGACATCGAAGGCCTGGGCGAAAAGCTGGTCGACCAACTGGTCGAAGGCCACATCGTGCGCACCCTGCCTGATCTGTACAAACTGGGCGTGGCCAAGCTGGCGCAACTGGAGCGCATGGCCGACAAGAGCGCGCAGAACATCGTCGATGCCCTGGAGAAGAGCAAGCAGACCACCTTGCCGCGCTTCCTGTTCGGCCTGGGCATCCGTCACGTGGGCGAGACCACCGCCAAGGACCTGGCCCGCCACTTCGGCCAACTGGGCCACAAGGACGACGAGACCAAGGCCGGCATCATGAACGCGAGCCTGGACCAGTTGCTGGCAGTGAACGACGTCGGCCCCGTGGTGGCCCAGAGCATCCGCACCTTCTTCGACCAGCCCCACAACGCCGAAGTGGTGGAGCAGCTGCGCGCCGCAGGCGTCACATGGGCGGAACATGAGCCTTCCGCCGCGGCCGATGCCGCGTCCCTTCCTCTCTATGGCAAGACCTTTGTCCTGACCGGCACGCTGCCCACCCTGGGCCGCGAGGACGCCAAAGCCTTGATCGAGGCCGCCGGTGGCAAGGTGGCCGGCTCCGTCTCCAAGAAAACGCACTACGTGATCGCCGGAGCCGAGGCTGGCAGCAAGCTGGAGAAGGCACAGAGCCTGGGCGTGCCCGTGCTGGATGAAGAAGCCCTGCAGGCCTTGCTCCGTGACGGCCCCGCCGCGCCGGACAACGCCGCTGTTGACCAACCAGCCTGATCAATCGTCCCTCATCAACGCCACTTGTCCGCTGAACAGGAGCATCCCCCATGGCCGTCCGAGAGATTCTCAAAATGGGCGATCCCCGCCTGCTGAAAATCGCGGAGCCCGTGACGCAATTTGGCACGCCGGAACTCGATGCCCTGATCACGGATTTGTTCGACACCATGGCTGCAGCCAATGGCGCGGGTTTGGCGGCGCCCCAGATCGGGGTTGATCTGGCCGTGGTGATTTTTGGTTTCGACCGCAACGAACGTTATCCAGACGCTCCGGCCGTCCCGAAGACCGTGCTGATCAATCCCGTGATCACCCCCTTGTCGGCTGACGAGGAAGAAGGCTGGGAGGGCTGTCTTTCCGTGCCCGGCATGCGGGGCGTGGTGCCCCGCTACGCCCGTATCCGCTACACGGGCTTCGACCCTCAGGGCCAGCCCATTGACCGCGAGGCCGAGGGCTTCCACGCCCGCGTGGTGCAGCATGAGTGCGACCACCTCATCGGCAAGCTGTATCCGATGCGGATCCGCGATTTCAGCCGTTTCGGATTCACTTCGGTGCTGTTTCCGGGCCTGGATCCGGCCTCCGACGATTGAGCCGCTGTCTGTGATTGGCATCACGATGGGGATTATTCAGGGCAATTAAACCCTGTTCACCCCCTGATTATTTTTGAACGAAACCATTTTGCACTTCACAATGGCCTTGCTGGTTATTCCGTTTTTCATCTGATTGGCGGAAGATACCGGGCATGCCGCACAGGTTCCTTTCCGGGAACGGCTGGGTGGCCATCACTCAGAACCATACCCGGAGGCCATGTGAACGGAGAGTTTCAGCCCTCGTTGGTTGTCCTGTCCTGGGCAGTGGGCACGCTGGCGGCGGCCGTCTTCTTGCACATCGCTCGGGCCATGCCAGATTTCTCGCCCGCTCAGCGGCGCCGCTGGCGCCTGGGCGGCGGGGTGCTCATGGGCATGGGCATCTGGGCCATGCACTTCATCGGCATGCTGGCCTTCAAGCTGCCGATCGCCATCACTTACCACCTGGGCGTCACGCTGGCCTCTATCCTGCCGGCCGTGGCCGCATCGTGCGTCGTGCTGTGGATGCTGGAAATGCACCAGACCGGCGGGCCGCAGATCAAGGGCTGGCGCCTGGCTGCCGCAGGGGCCGTGCAGGCCGGGGGCATCGGGGCCATGCATTTCAGCGGCATGGCCGCAATGCAGGTGCAGCCGGGCATCAGCTACCACCTCGGGGCCTTGTCGCTGTCGCTGCTGTGTGCCTTCGCGCTGTCCACCGCCGCCCTGGGGGTGGCCACCCGGCCCGTGCGCAGCGCCACGCAATCCACCGTGGCCACGCTGGCCTTGGGCACCGCCATCGCCGCCATGCACTATGTGGCGATGGCCGCGGCGCACTTCGCGCCCAACACGGTCTGCATCACCGGCACGGCCATCATCGACACGCTGCTGCTGGCCCAGGCCGTGGCGGGCGGCACCTTGCTGCTGATCATGATGGCCTTCGTGGCCTTCATGTTCGAGCACCGCCTTGCGCAGCAGAACCAGCTGCGCATCGACGATCTTGAAAGGGCCAACCAGGAGCTGGAAGGCCGCGCCCGTAGCCTGGCCGACGAGATGGTGGCCTCCCAGCGCCGCGCGGAAGCCCGCCGCGACGCGATGATGGAGACGGCCGAGGTCAACTTCTTCGAGGTCGACGTCCGGGCCAATACCATCAGCTTCGTCGACAAGTTCCTGTTCCTGGGCGGGGGGCGGCGCCTGCCGCTGAGCTCGCAGGTCTATGACCGGCGCGAATGGAAGAAGCACCTGCATCCCGCCGACGTGGCCGGTGCCCAGCGCGGCATGGACGAGTACATCGCCGGCATGACCAACAGTTACGAGGCGCACTACCGCATCGCCGTGGGGCCCGAGGACTGGCGCTGGGTGATGGCGCGGGCCCGCACCGTGGAGTGGACCTCCAACCGCCGCCCCGTGCGCCTGTACGGCACCTTGATCGACGTGCACCAGGATCGCCTCAACCAGATCGCCCTGGACGAAGAGCGCCAGATGCTGACGACCGGGCCCGTGGTGATGGTCCGCGTGAAGTGGGTCAAGGGCAACTCGCGCTTCGTCTACGTGTCGGCCAACGTGATCAAGCTGTGGGGCTACGACCCGGACACGCTCATCAACATGCCATCGTCGATGTCGCTGGTGCATCCGGACGATGCGGAGCGCATGCGAGACGACTTCATCAAGGCGATGGAGAACAAGGACGAGACCACACTGGAGGTCGAGGTGCGCCTGCGCATGGCCGATGGCGCCTACCGCTGGTTCCGCTACAGCTCCATGGTCGATCGCCAGATGGGCGAACGCAAAGGCTATTTCATCGACATCGATGCGCGCAAGCAGGCCGAACTGGAAGCCGCCACGCAACGCCAGCGCCTGCAGGAAACCGTGCTGCAACTGGAGGCGGCCCAGGGCGAAGGTGGTGTGCTGCAAGACACGGGCGACATGCTGCATGCCACGGAAGACCTGGCCGAGGCCTTCAACATCATCAAGCTGGCGGCGTTGAGATTGTTCCCGGGTTGGTCCGGCTGGATCGCCGCCTCGCGCGACGGCAGCAACGATCTGACCGTGGGCGCCGAATGGGGCACCATCAGCAAGTCGCTGGAGATGCAGTTCAACGGCCGCGACTGCTGGGGCATGCGCCGAGGCAAGCCGCACGCCTTCTTCAACATCCACAGCAGCGTGTGCTGTCCGCACATGCGCACGGTTCCCCCCGCAGAACTGCGGCCTTACATCTGCGTGCCGATGGCGGCCCATGGCGAGACGGTGGGCGCCTTGCACCTGTTCTGCGAGCTGTACGTGCCGACAGAGCAGCAGATGGCCGATGTGCAATCGCGCGCCAGCCGCTTCGCCGAAACGCTGAAGCTGGCGCTCAGCAACCTGAAGCTGCGCACCTCGCTGCAGGACCAGGCCATGAGCGATGGCCTGACGGGCCTGTACAACCGCCGCTACATGGACGAAGCGCTGGTGCACGAACTGCAGCGCGCCCGCCGTGACCAGCGCCCCGTGTCGCTGGCCATGATCGATGTGGACCACTTCAAGCGCTTCAACGACCAGTATGGCCACGATGCCGGCGACGCCGTGCTCAAGGCCATCGGCGGCGTGCTCGCCGAGAACATCCGGGGCTACGACATTGCCTGCCGTTACGGTGGCGAGGAACTGGCCCTGATCCTGCCTGGCTGCGATGTGACGGATGCCGAGGTGCGGGTGCAGCAGGTGCGGCTGGCCGTGGAGCGCATGCGTGTCAACAGCGGGCTCATCGAATTGCCGACGGTGACGATCTCGGCAGGGGTGGCCCACGCCACGGGCGGCAGCCCCGCCTCCCTGATTCGCCGTGCGGACGAGGCCTTGTACGAGGCCAAGCGGGCAGGGCGCAACCGCGTCGTGGTGGCCCAGGGCGCGGCCCTGTCGGCTGTCGCGGCCGAGCCCTCGCCGGGGTCGGTTGAGCGCTTCCCCAACTGAGGCCCCCCGGCGCTGTCGCCCAGCTTCGGGTGGAGCCCCGCCCGTTGCCAGTCAGGGGCCAGGCTCTGGCACTGCGGTGGAGGCGCCGGCCGGGGCGTTGCCGGCATCGTCTGCGCGGTACTCCACCTTGGCCACCAGCCGGTTGCGTCCCGTCCGCTTGGCATGGTACAGGCGCTCATCGGCCACCTTCAGCAGCGCTTCCGCGTCACCGCCCAACGTGTCTGCGAGGCCCACCGAGATGGTGACGGGCGGCAGCGGGATGCCGTTGAACATCAGCGTCATCGCCTCCACTTCGGCGCGGATGCTCTCGAGCTTGGTCTGCGCATCCTCGATGCTGCAGCCCGGCATGATCAAGGCCAGTTCCTCGCCACCATAGCGGCAGGCCAGGTCATAGACTCGCACGCGCTGGCGCAGCAGTTCCCCCAGGGCGCGCAGCACGGTGTCGCCGGCATCGTGGCCATGCTGGTCATTGAAGTGCTTGAAATGGTCCACGTCGATCATGGCCAGCGCCAGGCGTTCGCTCTCGCGCTCGCAGCGCTTGATCTCCACCGGCAGGCGGTCGTTCATGAAGCGGCGGTTGTACAGGCCTGTGAGGCTGTCATGGGTGGCCTGTTCGCGAAGGCCGGCCCGCAGGCGCAGGTTCGACAGGGCCAGCTTGAGCGTTTCGCCCAGCCGGTTCGCGCGCTGGGCCAGTGGCAGCATCTGGTCCTTGTTCAGGGTTTTCGCCGCCATCAGGTGCAGGGAGCCAACCGATTCACCATTGGCGGACATCGGAATGCACAGGTAGGGACGGGGCTGTTCGCCCATCGCGGCGTGCACGTGGCGGCAACGCAGGCTGATGCGCTCGTCCACGAAATGGTGGGCCCGGCCCCGACGCAGCGCCCAGCAATCGCCCGATGAGAACTCGGTGTTGAACTCCTGCGCTTCGCCCCACCGGCCCACCAGCTTGAGGCGGTCGTTGTCCTGCGCGCTGGCCAGGGCGCCGCTCCAGGCCGGGAAGATGGCGTAGGCGGCGCGGCTGATGATGTTGAAGGCCTCATCCAGCGTCTCGGCGGAATTCAGGAACTCGCTGCTTTCGCGCAGGATGATGGTTTCCTCCTTGGCGCGCTGCAGCTCCTCGATCAGCTCTTCCAACTGGCGGCCTTGCTCCTGGGAGCGCTGCTCGACCCGTTTGAAAGCGTCGATGTCCACGATGAAGCCGCTGATGAGGGCGCCGTCGTCATCGGCCTCGATGTGGGCGAACAACGAGTGCCAGAGCAGTCGCCCGTCCTTGAGCTTGACGCGGAACTCGTGGGTGATCTCGGAGATGCCGCTGTTCAGGGCGTCATGCACCTTCTTGCCGATGCCGGCCAGGTCGCCTGCATCGATCAGGCCTTCCCAGTTGCTGAAGCTGTGCATCTCCTCGAGGGTGTAGCCCCAGAGCTTCTCGATGTTCGGTGAGATGAAGTCCAGGTCCGTGGCCTGGATCGCCTCGGTGTCGAAGCGCCAGCGGATCATCACGATGGGGCCATCGGAAAACAGGCGGCTGTCACGGTCCAGCGCCGCCTGCAATTCGCCGTGCTCCGTCACGTCGATGTGGGTGCCGACGATGTAGGTGGGCTTGCCCAGCGCATCACGCCGGACCACCGCCGCGCGGGCGATGACCCAGCGCCAGCTGTCCTCGCCGGCGCGAGCCCTCAGCCGGTGCATCAGGTCGAAGCCGCCTTTGGCCGCGAGCTGGGTCATGACGTCTTTGTGCACCTGCTCGGCTTCCTCGGGATGGAGGTGGGCCCCGAACCATTCGTCGGTGTCGATGACCAGATCGGTGTCCGACAGCGGCTCGTTGAGGGAGAGTTCACCCCGGAACTGGAACTGGCGCCCGGGCACGTCGAAGCCCCAGAAGCGCACGGCGGAATGGCGCAGCACGCGGTCGTACAAGGCGTCGCGGCGCTTGCGATCCTCGACCATGTCACGGGCCGTGGTTTCGGCCAGGTTCTCGACCTCGGCGGCGTCCGGCGTGACCACGGGCAGGGGCCTGGCGCCCAGCCGGAGCTTCAGGCGCTGGATCCAGGCCACACCCAGCAAGGTGCTCATCGCCACCCAGCCGGCAGCCGCCAGCGGGAGGGCCAGCCAGGTCAGGGTGAGGGCATCGCGGCTGCCGATGTAGTACACCGGGCGGGGCCAGGACGTGAGTTGCAGGCACAGCACGAGCACCACCGCGTAGAAGACGCCGGAGGTGATGCCGCCCCGCCAACGGTTCTCGATCTGGCGATAGCTCATGGCCGAGCCGGACAAGGTCAGCATGGCCAGGCCGAAACGGCCGGACCAGGCCAGGTTCCCCGTCGGAGCCAGGTGCAGCAAGCCGGTCATGTAGAGCATGCTCAGCACCGCGCCGCCCGTGGAGACCATGGCCAGCAGCATGGCGACGAGCTGACGGCGCTTGGTCTCTCGAGGCATGTAGGGGGCCATGCCGAACACCAGCAGGTGCATGCTCGTCACCATCAGCAGGCTCTTGATGAGCGCGGAAGGCGGGAGCACGATCGGAACGTTGTCCAGCTGGAGCGCCCCCAGCGTGACCAGCATGGCGCTCCACAATCCGAAGCCCAGTACGAGGGCGGAAGCGATCACCCAGCCCCAGGAGGCCGCCTCGCCACGCTGAATGCCCTGGTAGATGTGCTGCCACGTGGCGCGCAGGGTCACGCCCCACAGCACGCACAGCACGCCTGTGAGCAGCAGCAGGACCATGTCCATGGGGATGAGGGCGCCCATCAGTGCATCTCCTCCAGCGGGGGCATGGCGTCGTCCTGCACCGCCAGCCGGTTGCGGCCCTGCCGCTTGGCCCGGTACAGGGCCTCGTCGGCCTGACGCAGCAATGCGTCCGGGCTGCCGCCGTGGGTTTCTGCCAGACCGATGGAGATGGTCACCGGGGGCAGCATGAAGCCCTGGTAGCTGATCTGCAGCGAGGCGACGTCGATGCGGATGGCCTCCAGCTTGATGATCGCGTCTTCCATCTGGCAGCCAGGCATCAGCAACACGAGTTCCTCGCCGCCATAGCGGCAGGCCAGGTCGTACACGCGCACGCGGTCCATCAGCAGTTCGCTGATGGACTTGAGGACCAGGTCGCCGGCGTCATGGCCATACTCGTCGTTGAAGCGCTTGAAGTGGTCCACGTCGATCATGGCGAGGGACACGGGCAGGCGGTCCCGGTGACTGCGCTTGATTTCGATGGGCAGGCGCTCGTCGAGCAGGCGTCGGTTGTACAGGCCGGTCAGGCCGTCGCGCGTGGCCTGGTCGCGCAGCCAGGCGCGCAGGCGCAGATTGGACATGGCCAGCTTCAGCGTCTCGGCGAAGCGCTCGGCGCGCACTTCGATTTCGCTGACCTGTTCGGCGGTGACCATGTCGTTGGAGAACAGGTGCAGTGCACCCACCGTCTCCCCGTTGGCCGACATCGGCACACAGACATAGGGCAGCAGCGCCCCTTCCGCGTCGGGATGGATGTGGTTGCAGCGCAACTGGCGGTCTTCGTTGACGTAGCCATGCGGCTTGCCGCGACGCAGGCCCCAGCAGTCCTTGAGCTGGAACTCCGCGTCCTGCCACGGCGGGGCGCCCCATTGCCCGACCAGGCTCAGCCCTCCGTGCGGCATGATCGCCGAGAGCGAGCCGCTCCAGCCGGGGAAGACCGCATCGGCCGCGCGGCGCACGATCTCGAAGGCCTCGTCCACGTCCTCGGCAGAGTTGAGCAGGTCGGAAGTCTCCTGCAGTACCACGCTGTCGGCCTGGGCCATGTGCAGTTGCTGGACCAGCTCCTCCAGCGCCTGGTTGTGCCGCGCGGCGAGTTCTTCAACGGCCTTGCGCTCCTCGATGTCCATCATGTAGCCGCGTGCGTAGGGCTTGCCGTGGTCCATCTCGAACAGCAGGCGCATGCTGTTCCAGTGGTAGCTGCCGTCGCCGCGCCGCAGGCGCAGCTGCGTGTCCACGCTGGACTTGCCGGTCGTGAACGCGCTGTTGACGGCATTGCGGACGTCCATCAGGTCTTCAGGGTGCACCATGTCCGATGTCGGCCTGCCCACGGCGGTCCACTCCGGGTCCGCATAGCGCCACAACCGGGCGGCATTGCGGCTGATGAAGTCGATGATGCGATCGCCTTCCAGGCAGAACCGGAAGATCACGATGGGGCCGGCATTGAACAGCGCGCGCTCTTGCGCATGCGCGATCTGGGCCAGCTTGCGCTGGTGGATGTCGGTGTGCGTGCCGGCCGCCACCACGGTGTGGTGGTTCTCGTCCTGCTGGATCACCAGCCCGCGCGAGAGGATCCAGCGCCAGCTGCCCCGGTCATCGGGCACGCGGTACTCCATCTCGAACTCGGGCATGCGCTGCTTGATGAACTCCTTGAAGCGGTACTCGACGAGCTCCGTCTCCTGCGGGTGCAGGCGTTCGTACCATTCGCGGCCGTGGTAGATGCGCGTGTCGGGCAGAAAATCCCGCAGGCCCGTGTGAATGCCTTCGAAGATGATCTGCTCGCTCGGCACATCGACCACCCAGATGCTGATCTGCGTGGCGCGGATGGCACGTGCGCGGTAGTCCAGGCCCTGGCCCTTGCCCTCGATGATGGTCAGCGCACGCTCGTGGGCTTCCTTGGCCAAGGCCTCCTCGCGCTCCTGCCGCCGCTGTCGGATGGTGCTGTTCAGGGCGGCATACCAGATCCGGAATGCACGCCATTCGTGCCACAGCACGACCGTGCCGACGCCGATGGCCACCGCAGGCAAGGCGAACCACATCAGCTGCAGGTGGTTGTCGTGGCTGACGGCCGCGATCACCAGCACCAGACCGACCATGAACAGGCCCAGGCTGATGGACTGCCTTGTGATGCCGGAAAAGGAGGTGCTGCCTGTGTTCATCGGAGATGCGTCCCGAGGGGGACGGTTGTCGTTTTATCGGATGCCGGCAAGGGCAACTTGAGACAATGGGACAACTACAACTGCCAGGCACGGGCCTCAGCCGTCGGGCGGTGCTGCGGAAGGAGGGCTCAGGGCGTGTTGCTGCAACAGCCCCAGCGGGATGACGTCCAGGGCCTGTTCGTGGGTGGCTTCGAGCACCACGGGCGGTGCCACGCCCGCCTCGAAGGCCTCCAGCCAGCGCTGGGCGCACAGGCACCAGCGGTCGCCCGGGTTCAACCCGGCAAAGCGCCATTCGGGGCGGGGTGTGATCAGGTCGTTGCCGCGCGCGGCCGCGAATGCCAGGAATTCGGCCGTCACCCGGGCGCAGATCACATGCAGGCCGGGGTCATCCTTGCGGGTGCGGCAGCAACCGTCCCTGAAAAAGCCGGTCAGCGGCGCGTAAGAGCAGGCCCGGAGCGGCCCCCCGAGGACATTGCGCGCGCTGGTCAGCTCGATGGAGGACATGGCCGGTCGGGCGGTGTGGGTTCAGGCGGCGGGGCGCTGGTTCTGCGCGTTCTTGATCAGGGCCATGGACGTGGCGATCAGCGAAGAGACCTCGCTCATGTTGCCCGGCACGATCATGGTGTTGTTCTTCTGGGCCAATTGGGCGAAGGCGTCCACGGCCCGTTCGGCCACCTTCAGGTTGACGGCTTCCTGCCCACCCGGCGACTGGATGGCCTCGGCGATCTTGCGGATGGCGTCGGCCGTGGCATCGGCCACCGAAGTGATCGCGATGGCCTCGCCCTGGGCCTTGTTGATCTCGGCCTGGCGTTCACCCTCGGACTTGGCGATGTAGGCCTCGCGCTCGCCGGTGGCCAGGTTGATCTGCTCCTGCTTGCGGCCTTCGGATTCGGCGATGCGGGCGCGCTTGTCGCGCTCGGCGGTGATCTGCTGCTGCATGGCGCGAAGGATCTCGGCCGGCGGGGTCAGGTCCTTGATCTCGTAGCGCAGCACCTTGACGCCCCAGTTGGGCGCGGCCTCGTCGAGCGCGGCGACCACGGCGGCGTTGATCAGATCACGCTCCTCGAAGGTCTTGTCCAGCTCCATCTTGCCCACCACGGAGCGCAGCGTGGTCTGGGCCAATTGGCTGATGGCCAGGATGAAATTGGAGGTGCCGTAGCTGGCGCGCATGGCGTCGGTCACCTGGAAGTAGAGGATGCCGTCCACCTGCAACTGGGTGTTGTCCTTGGTGATGCAGACCTGGCTGGGCACGTCCAGTGGCACTTCCTTGAGGGAATGCTTGTAGGCGACCCGGTCGATGAAGGGCAGCACGATGTTCAGCCCGGCCGTGAGAGTGCCGTGGTACTTGCCCAGCCGTTCGAGCACCCAGGCGCTCTGCTGTGGCACGACCTTGACGGCCTGCACGGTGAAGACGATGGCGATGACGAGGAGAATCAGCGCGGTTTCGAGCATGCTCAGAGCTTTTCCAGAAGGAGTTGGCTGCCCTGCACGCCGCTGATGCGGTGGGTGCCGGGTTGGGGAGAGGTGCCGCTGGCCGAAGGCGCCAGACGGGCGCTCCATTGGGCGCCGCGGTAATGCACCTGTGTGGAACCGTCGGCCTGCCAGGTCGCGACCTGGACGGTCTGGCCGACATCGAGCAGCGTGTCGGTGCCGGAAGGGGTGCCTTGGCGCTTGCTGCGCAACACATGCCACAACGCGGAGGCACCGCCGCCCACGATGCCCGCCAGAAGCACCTGGACGGCGATGGCCAATCCCAGATGGGCGCCCACGGCGCCGGCGGCTGCGCCGAGTGCCAGCATCAGCAGGTAGAACGTGCCGGTGACCAGTTCGGCCGCGACGAGCACACCCGCCACCACCCACCACAGGGTCGAATCTTCCATGGTTTTTTGCGCCCGCCTGGGCGGCGGGAGGAGCTTTCCGACATCCTAGTGTACGCAGATCGATGCGTGGGCGCAGCATCCGGGTGCAAATTGCTGCAGCGGATGTCATGCAAGAGCCCTACACTTCGCGCTTCGTGTTTTTTTCCGCCTTGCCACCGGGGGGCCCCATGCTGCGTTTCCACTTCCCCATCGTCATCATCGACGAGGACTTCCGCTCCGAGAACACCTCGGGTCTGGGCATCCGCGCCCTGGCCGACGCCATCCAGAAGGAAGGCTTCGAAGTGCTGGGTGTGACCAGCTATGGCGACCTGTCGCAGTTCGCGCAGCAGCAGAGCCGGGCCAGCGCCTTCATCCTGTCGATCGACGACGAGGAATTCGGCAGCGGCTCCAAGGCCGAGGTGGACGCGGCGCTCAAGGCGCTGCGGGCTTTCGTGAGCGAAATCCGCTTCAAGAACGCCGAAATCCCCATCTACCTGTACGGCGAGACGCGCACCTCCGAGCACATCCCCAACGAGATCCTGCGCGAGTTGCACGGCTTCATCCACATGTTCGAGGACACGCCGGAGTTCGTGGCCCGCCACATCATCCGCGAGGCGCGCGCCTACGTGGATTCGCTGGCGCCCCCGTTCTTCAAGGCGTTGATGGACTACGCGCAGGACGGCTCCTACTCCTGGCACTGCCCGGGGCATTCCGGCGGCGTGGCTTTCCTGAAGAGCCCGGTGGGCCAGATGTTCCACCAGTTCTTCGGCGAGAACATGCTGCGCGCCGACGTGTGCAACGCGGTGGAGGAACTCGGCCAGTTGCTGGACCACACCGGCCCGGTCTACGAGAGCGAGAAGAACGCCGCGCGCATCTTCAACGCCGACCACTGCTTCTTCGTCACCAATGGCACGTCCACGTCCAACAAGATGGTGTGGCACCACACGGTGGCCCCGGGCGACGTGGTCGTGGTCGACCGCAATTGCCACAAGTCCATCCTGCACTCGATCATCATGACGGGCGCGGTGCCGGTGTTCCTGACGCCGACGCGCAACCATTACGGCATCATCGGCCCGATACCGAAGAGCGAGTTCGACCCGGCCACGATCCGCAAGAAGATCGCCAAGAACCCCCTGCTCAAGGGCGTGGACGCGAAGAAAGTCAAGCCGCGCATCCTGACCATCACGCAGAGCACCTACGACGGCGTGCTCTACAACACCGAGACCATCAAGGACACGCTGGACGGCTGGATCGACACGCTTCACTTCGACGAAGCCTGGCTGCCGCACGCCGCTTTCCACAAGTTCTACGGCACCTACCACGCCATGGGCAAGGGCCGCGTGCGCCCGAAGGAAGCGCTGGTCTACGCCACGCAATCGACCCACAAGCTGCTGGCTGGCATCAGCCAGGCCTCGCAGGTGCTGGTGCAGGATTCGCAGACGCGCAAGCTGGACCGCAACCTCTTCAACGAGGCCTACCTGATGCACACCTCCACCAGCCCGCAGTACGCGATCATCGCGTCGTGCGACGTGGCGGCGGCCATGATGGAGCCACCCGGCGGCACCGCCCTGGTCGAAGAGAGCATCAAGGAGGCGCTGGACTTCCGCCGCGCCATGCGCAAGGTGACCAAGGAGTACGGCAAGGACTGGTGGTTCAAGGTCTGGGGCCCGGACAAGCTGGCCAACGACGACATCAAGCAGGAAGACTGGGTGCTGCAGGCCAACGAGAAGTGGCACGGCTTCGGCAACCTGGCCGAAGGCTTCAACATGCTGGACCCGATCAAGTCCACCATCATCAACCCGGGCCTCGATGTGTCCGGCAAGTTCGCCAAGACGGGTATCCCGGCGGCCATCGTCACGAAGTACCTGGCCGAGCATGGCGTGGTGGTCGAGAAGACGGGGCTTTACAGCTTCTTCATCATGTTCACCATCGGCATCACCAAGGGCCGCTGGAACACCATGCTGACGGCACTGCAGCAGTTCAAGGACGACTACGACCGCAACGTGCCGATGTGGCGCGTGCTGCCCGACTTCTGCAAGAAGCACCCGAAGTACGAGCGCATGGGCCTGCAGGATCTCTGCCAGAGCATCCACGAGATGTACGCCAAGGGCGACATCGCGCGCCTGACGACGGAGATGTACCTGTCGGACCTGCACCCGGCGATGACGCCCAGCGACGCCTACGCCCACATCGCGCGGCGCCAGACCGAGCGCGTGAGCATCGACCAGCTCGAAGGCCGCATCACGACCTCGCTGCTGACGCCGTACCCGCCGGGCATCCCGCTGCTGGTGCCGGGCGAGCGCTTCAACAAGAAGATCTGCGACTTCCTGAAGTTCACGCGCGAGTTCAATGACGCCTTCCCGGGCTTCGCGACCGATGTGCACGGCCTGGTCGGCGAAGAGCTGCCCGGCGGCGTGACGCGCTATTACGTGGATTGCGTGGCCCAGCCGGCCGAGTAAGCTGCGCGTCTCAATGCGCTTCAACGCGCGGGCCGGGTCTGACCGGCCCGGCGTGTTTACACCGCCAGCGGCTGCTCGCGGTTCTGCCGCACCAGCGCCTCGAACTGCTCGGGCGGCACGGCCTTGCTGAACAGGAAGCCCTGGAACACGTCGCAGCCGATGTGCTGCAGGATGCGGTGCTGCTCGGGTGTCTCGATACCCTCTGCCACCACGTCCATGCCCAGGCTGTGCCCCAGCGTGACCACGGTCTGCACGATGGCGCGGTCCTTGTCGTGCTTGGGCAGGTCGATGATGAAGGAGCGGTCCACCTTCAGCTCGCTGGCCGGGAAGCGCTTGAGGTAGCTCAGCGACGAATACCCGGTGCCGAAATCGTCGATGGACAGGCCCACGCCCAGCGCGCGCAGATCATGCATCTGCTGCAGCGCCTTGGCGGCATCCTGGACCAGCATGCTTTCGGTCAGCTCCATCATCAGCCATGAGGGGGGCAGGCCCGTGCTTTGCAGCAGGTGCTGCAGGCGCGTGCAGAGCTGTCCGTCCTCAAACTGCGGGCGGGCCACGTTCACGGCGATCTTGAGCTGCTCCAGCCCCTGGGCACGCCAGAGGGTGGCCTGACGGCAGGCTTCGTCGAGCACCCAGGCGCCGATGTCGCCGATCAGGCCTGATTCTTCGGCCACGGTGATGAAGCGGCCCGGCAGCAGCAGGCCGTGCTCGGGGTGCTGCCAGCGCACCAGGGCCTCGGCGCCCTTGATGGTGCCGGTGCGCAGACAGACCTTGGGCTGGTAGTGCAGGCGCAGTTCGTCGCGCTCCAGGGCGCGGCGCAACTGGTGGGTCAGCGTCAGGCGCTCAAGAGAGCGCGCGGTCATCTCTTCGGAGAAGAACTCATAGTTGTTCTTGGCGTTGGAGGCCTGGGCCTTGGAGCAGGCCATGTCGGCGCTCTTGAGCAGGCTGTCGGCGTGACGGCCGTCGTTGGGGGCCAGCGCGATGCCGATGCTGGCGCTCAGGAAGATCGGATGGCCTTCGACCTCGATCGGGTCGGCCAGCACCTGCAGGCACTGCTTGGCCAGGTCAGCCGCATTTTCCGCGTGGGACAGGTCAGGGATCAGCAGGGCGAAGTCCTGGTCACCCACACGGGCCAGGTCCAGGGAATCGTTGCCCATTCGTTCCAGGCCCGGCTGGTTGCCCAACTGGGCGCCCAGGCGCTGCGCCACCTGGCGCAACAGACTGTCGGCCGCGCGGGGCCCCAGGGTTTCGCGGGTCTGGCGGACCTGGTCGCAGCTCAGATGCAGCAGGCCCACGGCGCCGTCCTTGCGGGCCAGCGCATGGGGCAGCAGCCCTTCCAGCCGCTTGGTGAAGCGATCGCGGTTGGCCAGCCCCGTGACAGGGTCGACGTAGGCCAGGCGGTCCTGGTAGCGCTTGAAGGCCAGCGTGTTGCGCATGCGCAGGACGAGCTCGCTGGCGTCCACCGGCTTGGCCAGGAACTCCGAGGCGCCCAACTCCAGCGCCCGCAGCTTGGTGGCCGGGTCGCTGGCTGCGGTCAGCACCACGACGGGGGTGTACTGCAGCTCGGCGTCGGCGCGCACGGCCTGAAGGATGTCGAAGCCGGAAATGCCCGGCATCATCAGGTCGAGCAGCAACACATCCGGACGGCGCGCCTTGATCAGCGCGAGCGCTTCCAGCGGTGCGTTGCAGGCCGCGAAGCGCGTGTAGCCCGCGTCTTCGAGGTGGGTCTGGATGACGTCGGTGAGGAGTTCCTCGTCATCGACCATCATCACCAGCGCTTCGTCCCAGGGGGCGCTGTCTTGCGAAAAATGTGGGTTCACGCGTGGATGCCGGTGGGACGGTCGGAGAGGGTGGATGGGTCATCGGACGGCGCATCGAGCACCATGCGCGCGGCGATGCCACGGATGGCATGCAGCCAGTGCGCCGCCTGGGCGAGGTCGCCGTCCTTGCAGGCTGTCTCCAGCTCGCGGGAGGGCTCGAAGTAGTCGTCGAAGCCAACGCTGCCGCCAGCGCCCTTGAGCCAGTGCGCCAGTTGCGACAGTTCTTCCAGATCCTGTTTGGCCAGGGCTGCGTCCATGGCCGCCTGCTTGGCGGGGAACTGGTCGATGAACTTGCCCACGACCTTGCGCAGCTTGGGGTGCTGGGACAAGCGGGAGACGACGGGGGCCGTGTCCTGGGTGGTATCGGGTGTTCGGCTGGTCTGCGGTGCTTCGGTGTCCGCGATGGTGGCAGGCGGACCCTGCACACGCTCGCCTCCCAGGCGATCGGCGAGGTCCAGCAGCAGCCCGTCGATGTTCAGCGGCTTGATGTGGAAGCCCGAGAAGCCCGCTTCGTTGATGCGTGCTTCGAAGCCCTTCATGGCGTTGGCCGTCAGGGCCAGCACGGGGATCTGCAGGCCGCGCTCTCGGATCAGGCGCGTGGCGGTGACGCCGTCCATCACGGGCATCTGCATGTCCATCAGCACGAGGTCGTAGGCCTCGGCCTGCAAGGCGTCGAGCGCGAGCTGTCCGTTCTCCGCTTCGCCGACGCGCAGACCGGTTTCCTCCAGCACCAGGCGCACCAGTTCGCGGTTCTCGGCGCCATCGTCCACCACCAGGATTCGCTTGGGCGGGAAGCGCCAGTGCGTGCTGTTGGCGGCGACCGGCTGGCTGGTCTGTTGCTGCAGCTCGCCCGGCGGCAGCAGGGGCACGCCCTTGAGCGGCCCCGGGTCGATCCATACATGGAAGGTGCTGCCCTGGCCGGGCTCGCTGCTGGCGATGATGTCGCCGCCCATGGCACGGGCGAAGCGGCGGCTGATGGTCAGGCCCAGGCCGGTGCCGCCGAAGCGGCGCGTGGTCGAGGTTTCGGCCTGGGTGAAGGGCTCGAAGACGGCATCGAGCTTGTCGGCTGGGATGCCGACGCCGGTGTCCTTCACGTCGATGCACAGGCGCGAGGTGCCTTCGATGGTGAGCAGGCGCACGGTGAGGCTGACCTCGCCGCGTTCGGTGAACTTGATCGCGTTGCCCACCAGGTTGGTGAGGATCTGCCGCAGGCGCGATGGGTCGTTGAGCACGGTGGCGGGCAGGGCCTCGGGCAGGTCCAGGCGCAGGCGGATGCCTTTTTCCTGTGCTTTGACTTCCAGCACCCGCACGACATCGTGGGCCACGGTGTGCGGTGCGAAGCGCACGAGTTCCAGCTCCAGCCGGCCGGATTCGACTTTGGACAGGTCCAGGATGTCGTTGATCAGGTCGAGCAGGTGCTTGCCGCTGGAGTGGATGGTGTCCAGGTGGCGGCGCTGATCCTGCGTGGACTGTACAGCCGTGCCGCGCCGGCGCAGCAGTTCGGTGAAGCCCAGGATCGCGTTCATCGGGGTGCGGATCTCGTGGCTCATGTTGGCCAGGAAGTCGCTCTTGGCCCGGTTGGCGGCATCGGCTTCTTCCTTGGCGGCCTGAAGGGCGATTTCCTTTTCCTCCAGCTCGGTCACGTCCTGGAAGCTGATGAGCACGCCCTGGGGCTTGTCGGCGGCGAGGATGGGCGAGCAGTTGACACGGAAGGTGTAGCGCTGGCCTCGGTCGTTCTTCAGGTACATCAGCACGTTGCGGCGGGTCTGGCGGCTCTGCAGGGCTTCCAGCCAGGGCAGGGCCTGTGCATCCATGGGCGCGCCGGTGCGGTCCGTCCAGGGCAGGCTGGCGGCGGGGCGGCCGAGCAGGGCGTCCGGTTCGGTGCCGATGATGTCCGCCAGTGACTGGTTGGCCAGTACGGTCTGGCATTTGGCGTCCAGCACCATCAGCCCTTCGGTCAGGGTGTCCAGCGCGGATCGCACACGCGCGGGGATGGCCTGGGATGGGTCGAGGTGGCGCAGCATGCGGCCCAGGTAGAGCGCGAACACGATGACGCCGCAAAGGCCCATGAAGGCGCTCAGGCGCAGGGTGGGGTCGTCCAGGTAGCCGAGCCAGCCCTCGTGGCGCAGGGGCTCGAAGCGCAGTTCAAGCTGGCCCCAGCGCTCGCCGTCATGCGAAAGCGCTACCTGGATCTGGGCATCGTTGGAGGGATCGTCATTGCCCAGGCGCCAGGCCTCGTGCGGGCCGATGTGCACCAGCAGCGAGCGGTCGTTGCGACGCACGCCGATGGACTGCAGGTCGCTTTCGCGCTGCGCGGCCATCTGCAGGGTCTGCGCCAGCAGGGACGGGTCGTCCTCATTGAGCAGCAGGGAGCCGACAACGGCCAGGTTCTCGGCCAGCGAGGCGCGCTGATCACGCTTGAGTGCCTCCCGGTCGGGCACCAGGCCCAGGTAGGAGGCGGCCAGCACCAGGGTGACCATCAGCGAAGACAGCCCCATCGCCAGGTAGAAGCGGGTGGACAGTCGCTTCATCATGGTCGGGCCTCCATGGGCTGCGGCGGCGCAGGCGGCGGGGGAGGGGGAAGCGGCGGGGGAGGCGGCGCATCGCCATCGAAGAGTTGCTCGATGGAGGCATCCCCGTCGCCCAGCTCGATGGACTGGCCGCGCCCGCCACCGCGGTGCAGCACGGGTAGTGGATCGATCATCTGCCAGGCGGGCATGGCCGACAGCATGGAGCCGACCAGCGCGCCGCCCCGGATCAGCCAGATCACGTAGCCCACCGACATGCCTGTGCTCAAGGCGATGGACGAGGCCACGACATGGCGGCGTTCGATGCCGGTGCCCTGCAACTGTTCATGCAGGGCATCGAGGTTGCGGCGCAGGTCTTCGGTGGCCCCTTGCGTGCCGAGGGAGGCGGTCCAGCTGTACTGGAACCCTTCGGCTTCGGTGGCTGTGGGCCCCTGGGGCGCCTGGTTGGGGCGCTCCGGTGCATCGATGCTGACCTTGATGAGGGGTGCCTCCACCTGGATGTCGATGGCCGGGGCGACGGCCATGATGGACTCGGGCGGTGGGGGCGCGGGAGGCATGGCCTGTGCGGCGGCAGCGGGCGTGGCGGCGGCCAAGGCCGAGGCGGCCGCGTCACCGGATGCCGGTGATGCGCTTGGTGACGAGGCCGAAGGGCTCTCGCTGGCGGGCGGATTGGCTGCGGGCGCCGAGACCCCGGCCTCGGATGGGGGCGCTGCGGGTGCTGGCGGCGGCGCGGGCGTGAACGACACCGTGGCCGTGCTGCTAACACTGGCCTGGCCATCGGACGCTTCCAGCGCGTAAAAGGGCGCCTGGCCGCTGCCATCCTGCACGAAGACGATGAGCCCGCCCTGCGCATCGGCCAGGCTGAATTGCGTCACGGTGGCCCCGGTGCCCGACTGGATGAAGCGGCCACCCAGCACGTTCTGCACGTTCAGCGTCAGCGCACTGGCCGGGGAATCGACATCGCTCACCTGCACGACAGGCGGGGCGCGCCCGCCCTGGTCGATGGTCAGGGTGTTGGCGGTGATCACGGGGGCATCGTTGACGGGCGCAATCGTGATCGTGGTCTGGTCCGTGGCGCTCAGGGGTGCGCTGGGGTGGGTGCCGCTGTTGTCCAGACCGCTGTGGCCCTGGTCGTTGCTCACCATGGTCAGCACATCGGTGCCGTTGTAGTCGGTGTCGGCCAGGTAGGTCAGCCCCTGGCTCGCAGCCAGCGTGGCGTTGATCTGCGTGACGGTGCCGGTGAGGGTCACCTGGCGCTGGCCGCTGCCGTACTGGATCTGGCTGGCCTGCAGGCCGCCCGAGACGTCATGGCGCACGGTCAAGGCGCCGTGCTGGGCCTGAAGGCTGAGCGTGATCTCACCGGTGCCTGCATCGGTGTCGCTCACGGCGACGCCCGAGATGGCCTGCGGGGTGTCTTCCTGGGCCGCGATGGCCGATGGCAAGGTGTTGACCGGCGCGCGGTTGAGGGGCTGAAGGTGGAGGGTCAGGGTCTGCCGTGCCTCGGTGCTGCCATCGCTGGCGGCGACGATCACGGTGTAGTCCAGCCCATGGGTGCTGTAGGGCGCCGTGCCGATGTCCGGGGTGGTGGTGAAACGCAGGGCCCCGGTGACTGCATCGATGGTGAACAAGGCCTGGTCGGCGCCACCCACGATGGCGTAGCTCAGCGTGGTGCTGTCGGCGTCCTGCGCCTGGACGGTGGTGACCTGGGGACTGAACTCGATCACGTCGATGGATGCCGATGCGCCACCACCATTGCTGGTGATCGTGGGGCTGGCATCGAAGGCGATGATGGCGGCCGAGGCTGTGGAGTCTCCGCTCGCGTCGAAGGCCACCAGGGTGTAGGCCGGCGCCGCCGCGCTGCCATCCTGGACGAAGACGATGTGGCCCGCCTGCAGTTCGGTCAGCGTGAACTGCGTGACGATGCCGTTCGTGGCAGTGTTCAGGAAGTGGCCGCCCGAGAGGCTCTGCACGCGAAGGCCCAGGACGCTGTCTGCGCTGTCGATGTCATCGATCCGGATGTCGGGTGTGGCGGTGCCACCCTGTGCGATCGTCAAGGTATTGGTGGTGATGGCCGGCGCATCGTCCACCGCATCGATGGTGATGGTGGCCTGGTCGGCGTCGGTCAGGGCCGCGCTGGCCTGCGTGCCGCTGCTGTTCAGGCCGCTGTGGCCCTGGTCGTTGCTGACCATGGTCAGCGTGTCCGTGCCGTGGTAGTTGCCGTTGACTTCGTAAAGCACCCCGTTGGCGGCCGCCAGGGTCGTGTTGATCTCGGTGACGGTGCCTGTCAGCAGCACCTGGCGGTCACCATTGCTGTAATTGATCTGGCTGGCCTGCAGACCACCGTTGACGTCTTCCCGCACGGTGAATGTGCCGTGCTGGGCCTGCAGGCTGACGGTGATCACGCCGCTGCCGGCGTCCACATCGTGGACGGCCAGGCCTGTCAGCGCAAGCGAGGTGTCTTCCTGCATGGTGTACTGGCCCGCAAGGGTATTGACCGGCGCACGGTTGCGGGCGAGCACCTGGATGCTCAGGGCCTGGCTGTCGCTGGTGTTGCCGTCCGAGGCGCTGATGATCAGGTCGTAGACGTTGTCCAGGTTCGAATCACCGGGAGCGGTCGCATCGGGCGCCGCCTTGAACGTGATCACGCCGGTGCTGGCGTCGATGTCGAACAGGGCCGCGTCGGCGCCGCCGATGAGGCTGTAGGTGAGGCCGGTGGAATCGGCATCGGTGGCGTGCACGGTGGTGACGCCGGTCTGCCCTTCGATCACGGACACGGTGGCGTTGTCGCCTCCGCCGTTGCTGTCGATGACGGGCGACTGGTTGACGGGCGTGGGATCGACGATCTGGATGAAGATCCACTGCAGGCCGTAGGCGCCGCTGGGGTCGCGCGCATAGGCGAACACGCGGTAGATATTGTCCCCTGACGAGCTTTGGTCCTGTGAGATGTCCACGGGGGCATTGAAGCTCAGCACGCCGGTGCTGGCATCGATGTTCATCAACGTGCCATCCATGGCGCTGCTGATGACATAGGTGATCGGATCACCCTCCGGATCGACGGCCTGGACCTGGGTGATCGTGGTGGAGCCGGTGGGCACCTGCAAGATGATGTAGCCGGCGCCCCCATGGCTGGTGACCACCGGGGCCTCGTTGACGTTCTGTACGTCGACGGTGAGCGCCTGCGTGGTCAGGTTGACGCCATCGCTCACACCAACGGTGACCTTGTAGGCGTTGTCGCCGTTGCCGTCTCCTGGTGCTTCGTAATTGGGGGCGCTGCGAAAGCGCAACTCTCCGGTGCTGGCATCGATCTTGAACAGTGCGGCATCGACGCCGCCGGTGATGGTGTACGTCAGGCTGCTCGTGGCGGAGTCCAGGGTCGTGGCCGTGACGGTGGTCACGTAGGTGCTGTTCTCGTTGACCTGCGTGGTGGCGCTGCTGCCGCCACCGTTGCTGGTGATGACCGGGGGCAGCAGACCCAGGGCCAGGGTATGCGCCCAACTGTCCTGGGCCTCGCTGCTCAGCGCGGCGCCGTGTTCGATGGCGCCTGACCGGACTTCCAGTACCCAGTCACCCCCCAGGGCTCGCTGGCCCGTGCTGTCGCTGCTGGCGGCCACGTCGGCCCCGGTGAGGGCCGCCAGGTCGCTCACCAAGGCCTGGCCATTGGCGGAGGCGGCCACGTCGCAACCGTAGATCAACAGGTCGCCGTCGGTGGCGAACGCGCTTCCCCAATGGGCGACCTCGCTGGCCCGTTGCAGCAGGGTCTGTGCATCGAGCACCGTCTGGCCCAGCTGGATCTGGCCGTCGCCGCCGTGGCTGATCAGGTGGACGGCGGCCACATCCTGCCGGGCGGCCAGGGTGTTGCTGATGCGGGCCAGACCGTCTTCGTCGGTTCGGATGACGATGACCTCGATGTCGCGCCCCGCAGCGGCCTGGGCGGCGAAATCCTGTTGGAGGGACGCCAGTTCCGGAACGGATGCATCGATGAAGACGACCTCGTGCGTCGCTGCGCTGAGCTGCTGGTTCGCGCTTTGCGTTGCCACGCTCGCGCCATCGGCCGCGATGGCCAGCGCCGCCAGGTCGGCCGAATACAGGAGCTTGGGCTCCAGCGGTTCGACGACGGGGCGGTGGTGGGCGCGCATGAGGACGTCGGCGCGGTGCGGTGTTCAGTGGTGGGGGGACAGCGTGAGGCTGTAGGCCAGCGGTGCCTGGGCCAGCACCACCGCGCCTGACGGCGAGGCGATGGCGGCGGGTTGGGCGGCCTTGTGGCGGGGACGCGCGTGCTGGCTCAGGTTCAGGGAGGGACGCAGGCGCAACCCGTCGGCCGGGCCATGGCGGTCCGGGTGCCAGCTCACGGCCTGTACTGTCGCGCGGGCCGTAGGTGATCCTTGCGATGGCACCGGGCGCGAGATGGCCGGCTGGACGCCAGTCGCTGGCCCTGGCGTGGGTGTTGGTGTCGCCTTGGCCTGGCGGCTATTCCAGTCGGCCTTGCACCGCAGTCCGCCGGGCAGGCGGTTGCCCGGGTTGGGCAACGACAGGCGCACACGGAAAGTGTTGCTGGCCGCATCCACCACCTTGTCCACGTACTGCACGGTGGCGCGTACCGCGTCCAGGCCCGGCAGTTCGGGGCGGATGCTCATGGAGTCGCCCACGGCCACCTGGCCATACTGGGTGATCGGCACCATCAGCGAGACACGCAGCGGGTCAATGGAGGCCACGCGCACCACCGGGCGGTCTTCCACGCGCTCGCCGACATTGTTGTAGCGCTCCACGATCACGCCCCGGATGGGGCTGCGCAAGGTGCGAAGGCCCAGTTGAGCCTGTGCCACAGCCTGCTCCTGCCCGTAGATGCGTTGCTGATTCTGGGCCATCTTGAGCTTCTGCGAGGCCACTTCGGCCTCGGCCACGGCTTGCTCGACCGCCTGCGCCGAGACGAAATCCTGGGCGAGCAGCTGCCGTGCGCGGTCCACCTTTTGCCGGGCCAGCACCACATTGGCCTGGGCGGCCTTGACTTCTGCATCGACCTGGGAGCGCAGGGCCGCCACGCCGGCATTGGCGCGTTCCACATCGGCGCGCAGCACGACCAGCGGCTGGCCCGCGTCCACCGTGTCGCCGAGGGCTACGGGCAGGCGCTCGATCACACCAGTCACGGGCGAGCCGACATCGGCCACCTGTTCCGGCTCGATCAGGCAGCCCGAAGGCTTGGCGGCCTGGGGGGCGGCCACCGCGGAGGCCATCATCCAGACGACCCCCAGCATCCCCCAACCAACCCTCACCGTCGTGCTTGTTGCGAACGTACTTCCCATTGCTGGTCCTGCTTCAGAAGGTGCCGGCGCATGGCCGACTGACGCTGCTCCTCGATCCACTGCTGCAGCCGCACGGTGATTCGCCGCCCCCATGACGCCGTTCGAACAACGGATTCCGTGACGGATGAACTGCACCGCGTCAGCATAGGGTCACTGATGGGGGGGGAGTCCGCCGAATTGCCGGAACAAATCCACGTTTCTGTGCTTCCTGGCTGCCCTTGGCGGCCGGCGCGGCCCAGCAACTGCCGGTCCATGCGGCGCGATTCGTTGCGCTGGCAGTGGATGACGTGCAGGCCGCCGGCCGCCAGCGCGGCCTCGTCGAGTGCGATATCGGTGCCTCGGCCGGCCATGCGCGTGGCCACCGTGACCTGGCCGGCACGCCCTGCCTGGCCGATGATGTCGGCCTCCTGCCGGTCGTGGCGGGCGTTGAGGACGGCATGGGGCACGCCTTGCCGGGTCAGATGCCATGACAGCCGTTCCGAATCCGTCACCGTGTCGGTGCCGATCAGCACCGGCTGCCCCTGCGCGCGCAGCCGGGCGGCGGCGGCGGCGGCGGCCTGCCAGCGTGCCTCGGCCGAACAGAAGTGGCGCACGGGCCGATCCTGGCGGCGCGACGGCTGACGCAATGGCATGCGGTGCACCGTCAATCCGTAGACTTCGCGCAGCTCGCCTCGGGCCTCTGCCAGGGTGCCGCTCAAGCCGGCCAGATGCCAGTAGCGCTGGAAGAAGCGCTGGTAGGTGATCTGGGCCAGCGTGTCGGTGGGTGCGCTGGGTGGGCAGCCTTCCTTGAGTTCGACCAGGGCCTGCAGCCCCTGCGTCCACGCGCGCCCCACGGCCACGCGGCCCGTGAGCTGGTCCAGCAGTTCGATGCGTTGTTCACGCACGAGGTAGTGCCGTTCGCGCACCAAGGCGTGCCGGGCCGTGAGCGCCAGCCGCAAGAGCTCATGGCGCGTTCCGGGCCGGCGCCACGGGCCGCCCAGCGGCTGTGCCAGCCGGGCGGCTTCGGCCTGTCCTTCGTCGGTCAGTTGCAGGTCGAGCTGGCCGCCATCGTGATGGAAGTGCGTGTTCGCCGCCAGGCCTTTCGAGAGCTGATAGGCCTGCCACCACAACGCGCGCCTGGCCGCTTGTTGCGCAGGCTTTTCCGGCAGGCTGCCCGAGATCACCAACGGCACCACTGCTTCGTCCAGCAGGATGCTGTCGGCTTCATCGAGCAGGGCCATGCACAGGCCGCGCAGCACGGGTGTTTCATGGCCGCTGCCGGGCAGTGCCAAGCCGTCGCGCAGGTGGTCGAAGGCCAGTTCGCGGGCGGCCGTGAAGACGATGTCCCGGCCGTAGACCTCGCGCCTGGTGGCGGGGGCCATGCCGGGGGCCACATGCCCCACGCGCAAATTCAGGCGTTCGCACAGCGGTTTGAGGGCCTGTGCGTCGCGCTCTGCCAGGTAGTCGTTGGCTGTGATCACGTGCACGGGGACCCCGGCCAGTGCCGCGACGCATGCCGCGGCGGCCATGGCCAGCGTCTTGCCTTCCCCAGTGGACATTTCCACGAGTTGCTGGTTGAGCAATTGGCCGGCTGCCAGCAGCTGCAAGGGGTGCAGTTGCCGGCCTGCGCTCAAGCCCAAAGCGACCTGCACGCAGGCCATGGCCTGCGCGGTGGCCCGGGCTTCGAAACCATGTCTGCGCAAGGCCATGCGGGCTTCGGCGAGGGTATGCATCCAATGGGCGCAGCCCTGCGGGGTGCCGCAGGCCACCTGAGGCGCCAACGCCTGCGCCAGGGCGTCCACCTCACACTGCCAGGCGATGTGGCGACGGGTGTTCAGGCCTGGCACGGCTCGATGCCACCACGCGGTCGGCCACAGTGGTGCCGTGCGTGGGGCGGCAGCGCTCTCCGGTCTGAGGGGATAGGCGCCCCAACGGGGGCCGGGGCGCGGCAAGGCGGCCATGTACTGTCACCTCGCCGGATTGAAGCGTTCGCCCACGCGGCGGCGCAGCCAACGCCAGGCTTGGGCCACAGGCGATGCCCAACCCTGGTCAAAACGCACCCAGGCGCGGGCGCCCAGCGGCAGGGACGGGGCAGCCGCCGTGTCCAGTCGCACATCCAGCAGCACGACGGGGCGCAGCGTGCGCAGGTGAGCCTTGTCGGCGGGGTCGGTGGCCACGTCTCCACCCATGTCACGGCTCAAGGCGGCGCTGGGCAGCTGCATGTCCGCGCCACCGCCATCGCGCAGCAGGGTGGCCTGCATGGGCACGGCGTCACGATCAGCAGGCTGAACCGTCACACCCCGTGCAGACAAACGCAGATCCTGCATGTCCTGCTCGTTCAGGGCAACCCGCAGCAAAGGCCGCTCGCCCGGCGGCATGACGTGGCCCAGCAGCTCGCCCCGTTTCAGATAGCGCCCCGGCAGATCCTGGGCCTGGGGCAGTACCAGCAGGCCATCCCGATGGGCGCGAACTTCCAGCTGCGCCATCTGGCCATCCAGGTAGGCCAGACGTTCGTTGAGCCGCTGCACCTCATCGCCCGCCTGGCCCGCCTTGCTGCTGTCCGCCCCCATCTGACTGAACTGGCTTTGCTCGGCCTGGGCCAGCCTGGCCTGGGTTTGATCGCGGTCGGCGCGCAGGCTCGGGTTGTCCAGCGTGATCAGCAAGGTGCCGGCCCGGACGTGGCCGCCCGGGGGCTGATGGACCTGCAGCACGAAGCCATCGACGTCCGGCCGCACCAGCGCCTGATCGGGTGCCCACACGATGCCCTGTGCCACGCGGGCATCGGGCCAGGGCACGCACAGCGCCAGCAGGGGCAAGCCCAACACGGCGCCCCTCGTGTACAAAGCCTTGGACGTGGTGCCACCCACGCCGCCTTGCGACAGCAGGCCTTGCCACACCACCCGGGCCCCATTCACGGCCGGTTTGCCCACCAGTTGCCATGCGGCGATGGTGCCGGCCAGCAGCCCCAATGGTGTGGAGATCCCGCCGATGAACCAGGTCATGCCGCACCACAACACCAATTGGCAAGCCCAGGCCAGCGGGGCATAGGCCAGCAGCCAGGGGCGTTCGCCCGGGCTGGGCACTGGCGCGCCGGCCATGTGGCCGGCTGTGGTCGAACGGCCGTTGAGCCAACGGGACACGCCATGCTGCCACCATTGCCGGCTGCGCTGGGCCAGATTGGGCAAGGCCATCACGTCGGTCAGCAGGTGGTAGCCATCCAGGCGCTGCAGCGGGTTGGCATTGAACAGCACGGTCGACACACCGGCAATGAACCACACCACGAAACCGAGGTCCTGCGCCAGCCCCGGTGCGCTGGCATGCCACACCCACAACCCCAGGCTGGCCAGCGCCAGCTCGGCCATGATGCCGGCCGCGCTGACCATGGCCCGCTGCCATGCGCGCTGGAAGCCATGGGCGGCGGAAGCGTCCACATAAGGAACCGGCATCAGCAGCATCAAGGTGAGTCCCGCCTCGTGTACTTCTCCACCCCAGCGGCGTACCGCCAGCCCATGCGCCAGCTCGTGCACCGCCTTGATCAAGGGGTAGGCCAAAGCGGCCAGCAGCAGGTAGCGCGGTGTTCCGAGCCACGTGTGGGCGTGCGATAGCAGCGCTGGCAGGTGCAGGATCAGGCCTGCTAGCAGGAACGCGCACAGCAGTGCCCACACCATAGCGCCCCAGGGCGAGAACAGTGCCCTGCCCAGTGGTTCGAGCCTGTCCAGCAAGCGCGTCGGATCCAGCAATGGCAGACGCCACGCCAGCAGGCTGTTGGCCGGCTTGGGTGCGGCATCGTCGGGAATGTCGGCATCATGGACAGGCCAGGCATGCGCATCGCCTTGCAAGGCAGGGCCGGTGGCCAAGTGCGGATCGAAAGCGAGCAGGCCGTGCTGCTGCAAGGTCGTCACCACGCTGATGATGTCGTCCTGGGTGGGCGTGTAGGCGCCTTCGCCGGAGGGGGCACGCCCCGACAGCATGGCCCACAGCGTCTGCAGGCTGCGGCGTCCGTCCAATCGACCGGCGACTTCGTAGGCGGCAGGATTGAGCCTGCATCCCGGACCGCTTCCAGGCAGGCGCAGCACGTGCCAGCGTTCGCCGCGCTGCCACAGACGGTGGATGGCCACGCCGTCGCACAACCGCGGGCGCCAGTCGGCCACGCGATGCCATTGCGGGCTGGACAGCGGATCGAAGGCTTCGCTGACCATCACCAGGCCCACCACAAAAAGCGCAAGCGATTCACCAGCGGCCGAGCCCAGGACCACAGCAGAGGCCTCCAGCCCACCATCACCTTGGCCTGGCCTGTCAGCCCGGGCCGGATGTCCGCGGGCAGCGGCTGGTTGAAGTCGGCCTGCACCTCGAAGACATTGCGGCCGTCACGCGCCACACCCAGCGCGGTGATGCGGACGACCTTCAGATCCAGCGTGTCCCAGGGCAGGGCGGACAGCGCGATGCTGCCCGTCTGGCCCGCCTGCAGGCGAGCGATGTCGCCTTCGTCGATGTCGATCACCACGCGAAAGCGCCGCGTGCTGGCCACGGTCATCAGGGTGTCGCCTTGCTTGACCGGGGCACCGATGGACTGGCTCAGATCGCCCTGGATCACGATGCCGTCGAACGGTGCTTTGAGCTGCGATCGTTTGAGCTGCTCGTCGATCAGGGCCAACTGGGCCTGGGCCTCCTCCAGCCGCGAGAGGCTGAGGGCGGCTTCGGCGCGGTCGGCGCGGGTCATCGCGGCGGCATAGCTGTTGTCCTGTTGGGCGACCTGGCTGGCCCAGCGGTCGCGCTCCAGCTTGAGATCCTGTTCTGCCAGGTCGGCCAGCACCTGGCCGGCCTTCACCCGGTCGCCTGGATGGACGTGGGTGGCCTTGATGAACCCGTCTGTGGGCGCGGACAGCACGCGCTGCTGCGCGCCTTCTATGCGGGCCTGGCCGCCGATGCGGTCGGGCAGAGGCACGATGGCCAGGGCAAGCAGCGCCAATCCCCCGGCTGCCCAAAGGTGCCGTTGCAGGCGAGGGGTGTCCTGACGCCAGCGTTGCCGGCGCTGGCGCCATGCCTGCCGTGCATGCCAGTGCCAGGGGCGTTCGGCGCGGCGCTGGGCCGCCAGCAATGGGGCGACGCCTGCGAGCCAGCCGCTGATGACTGGGATGCCGGGGTCGCAGGGGCCTGTGTCTGCCTGCTGCCAGAACAGCAGCACGGCGCCCATCGGATCGGCCCCCCCGGGCAGTGGCACGGTCAACACGGACTGGTTGCTGGCCTGCGCCAAGGCCTGCTGCGCGCGGTTGAGCCACTCGCCAGCATCGCCGCCTGCATCCGAGCCCACGGCGATGCCCTGGTCGATGGCCTCTTCGGCGGCGTCCCTGAGCAGGGCATCGGGCGCGGACCCATTCTGATGGCCTGAAGGCTGTTGCCCACCGGCGCCAGGGCCATGGGCCTCGAGAGCTTGTCCCGCGTGGCCATCCTCGTACCAGAGCAGCACGGCGCGTGTGGCGCCTGTGCGGCTCAGCAGGCCATGCAGCAGCGTCAACAGGCTCCGCTGGAGACTGGGTTGGGCGGCCATGGCGGCCAGCAGTTCAGCGAAGTTGCCGCCGGGAGAAACAACAACCTCGTCTGCTGCCTGCCGTGCCAAGGTAGGGGGTGTCGCGGGCGGCAAGGTGCGATCCGGGCAGCGCAAGATGCGACATCTTCACGCGACTGGGACCTTGGTGATCCGTGGAAATGCGTGGGGCCGACCGGCGTCATCGGATTTCATGGCTGGTTCAGGCTGATCGGCCACCATTGGCGATCCCCACGTCTCGTGACGCTTCATGTTGTTTCCTCGCCTGATGAGCCGTTCCCGCCGCCTTGCTCACGCGGCCGTCCAGAAGGCAAGGCCTGGCCGTCTGCGCAGCATGGGCCTGTGGCTGGCCGCCTTCGTGTCTTTCAATCTGGCCGTGCGCCTGGGGTTGGCGGCCTTCAATGGCGACGCCACGGCCTGGTCGCCGGTGCACTTGCTGCCCACGGTGCTCATCGGTGCGGCGTTCGACCTCGGCGTCGGTCTTTGCGCGCTGGCCCCGCTGGCCGTGTTGGCCGTGCTGTGGCCCAAGCGCGCCTCACGTTCGCTGGGCTGGCTGCTGACCGTGCTGCTGTGGCCGCTGTGCATGGTGATGGTGTGCGTGGGGGCCAGCGAATTCACCTTCTGGAACGAGTTCGCCTCGCGCTTCAATTTCATCGCCGTCGACTACCTGATCTACACCAACGAGGTGCTGGGCAATCTGCGCGAGTCCTACAACCTGCCCTTGATGTTTGCGCTGGCCGCCTTGCTGGCCACCGGCATGTGGTGGTGGCTGTCGGGTCGCACCCGCAGCCAGTTGCGCTCGGAGGCCGGCCAGGGCACATCCCGTCCCTGGTTTGCCCTGTGCGCGTGGCTGCTGGCGGCCTCCGCCGTGATGGCCGGGCTGGACAGTCGCTTCAAGGAGTTCTCCGACAACGCCCAGATCAACGAACTGGCCGGCAATGGCTACTATGACTTCTGGCATGCCTTCCGCACCAATGAGATCGACTACGACCGCTTCTACAAGACCTTGCCGCACAACGAGGCCCTGGCCGAGCTGGAAGAAGAGGTGCTGGTGGGTTCGCGCATGCCCGTGACCATCTCGCAGCGCCCCTATGACCGCGAGATCAAGGCCGAGGGCCCGCCACGCCACTACAACGTCGTGCTGATCAGCGTCGAAAGCCTGAGCGCCGAATTCCTGGGTGCCTTCGGCAACCGCCAGGGCCTCACGCCCAACCTGGATCGCCTGGCCAAGCAAGGCATGCTGTTTACCCACCTGTACGCCACGGGCACACGCACGGTGCGCGGGCTGGAGGCGCTGACCCTGTCCGTGCCGCCCACGCCGGGCCACTCCATCGTCAAGCGCCCGGACAACGGCCAGCTCTTCACGCTGGGCGAGGTCTTTCGCGAGCAGGGCTACGAGCCCCTGTACCTCTACGGCGGCTACGGCTACTTCGACAACATGAACGCCTTCTTCGGCGGCAACGGCTACACGGTGGTCGACCGCACGGCGCTGGCGCCCAAGGACATCCATTTCGAGAACATCTGGGGCGTGGCCGACGAGGATCTCTTCACCCTGGCCCTGGGCCAGCTCGACCAGCGCCAGGCCAAGGGCAAGCCCTTCTTCGCCCACATCATGACCACGTCGAACCATCGGCCCTTCACCTACCCGGACGGCCGCATCGACATCCCCTCGCACACCGGCCGCGAAGGCGGCGTGAAATACACCGACTACGCCATCGGCGATTTCATCGAGCGTGCGCGCCGCCACGCCTGGTTCGACAACACCGTGTTCGTGATCGTGGCCGACCACACGCACAAGGGCCGCGGCAAGCAGGATTTGCCGATCGAGAACTACCACATCCCCATGATCGTCTACGCGCCCGGGTTCGTGCAGCCCTCGGTGGTGGACACCATCAGTTCGCAGATCGACGTAGGCCCGACGGTGCTGGGCATGCTCAACGTGAGCTACCGCTCACGCTTCTTCGGGCACGACATCCTTAGCGCCGAAGGCCGCCAGCACCAGCGCGCGCTGCTGGCCAACTACCAGACGGTGGGTTATTACGAAGAGGGTCGCGTGGTGGAGCTCAAGCCCAACGCGCGTTACCGCGTGGTGGATGCAGGCTCGGGCAAGGAAATGCCGATGGATGCGCTGAGCGTGGACTTGCTGGGCGATGCGATCAGCTACTACCAACTGGCGAGCGAGGCCTACCGGCACGGTGACTTGAAGCTGTCGGTGGCTTCGACGACGCCGACGGTGCACTGACCCCTGCCCGCAAAGACTCAGGGCAGCCAGAGTTCGAAGCACACGCCGCCTTCCGGGCGGTTCTCCATGCTGACCCGGCCGACGCGTTCACCGCTGCGGTGGGCCTTGGCCACGGCCTGGCACAGCATGGTGCCCAGGCCCGTCGAATGATCGTTGGGGTCGACCGCGCCCAGCCCGGGACCGTCGTCCTCGACCACCAGCACCAGGTAGTCATCCTGGCTGCGTGCGCGCAAGGTCACGTCCTTGCGCGCGAAGCGGCTGGCATTGTGCAGCGCGGCCTCCATCGCCATGGATACCAGGCGGCGGTCCAAATACCAGAAGGGCGGGGGCGTCACGTCCTGCAGCAGGCGCACACGCGGATTGGTGGGCAGCGTCATGGCCTTGATCTGCGCCATGCGGGTGAGCGACTGCAGCAGCTCGATGGGCGACTCGTCTTCGCTGTGGGCGGCCAGGCCATCCGATGAGCCGTACACGGCCAGGAACTGCACGAACTGCCGGCGCAGTTCGGTGCAGTGGATGTAGGCCGTGTGGGCCAGCACCGGGTCGGGCTGGTCGATCAAGGCTTCCAGCTCGCCTTCCAGCGAGCCCAGCGCATTCTTCAGATCGTGGGCGATCAGAGTGAGGGTGGTGGACTCCATCCGGTGGTCCTCGATCGTCTTCAATGGGCCGTGGACGCCGCTTCCAGCGCCGCCAGCGTCTCTCGGAAGTAACGGCGCATCATGGTCACGCGGTCATGGCCGGGCATCAGCGTTTCAAGGCGCGTCAGGTACTGGCGCACCCGCTCGACCATGTCCGCCTTGAACTCCTTCTTCAGCCGCAGGGCCATGCAGTTGATCTGCGCGGCCTGGAGCAAGGCGGCGGTGTTCTCGGGGTAGTCGCGCAGCACGGTCTCGATGGCCTGCACGGCCTCGTCGATCTGGCTGTTGCCCAGCAGCTTGCGGGCGTCCTGCACGCGGGTGGTGAGCACCGCAGCGGCCGCCAGCACGATGGCGTCCATCTTGTCCTCATGGCCGGTGTCGCGCAGGGCGTTGCCGATCATCTGCTTGATCCGCGGGTTCTCGTGGTCCGCGCTGATGGCGGTTTCCATCAACTTGAGGCCTTCGTCCTCGTGCCCGGCCATCAGCTCGGCCTTGGCCAGGGCGATGGTGGCGAAATCGGCCTTGCCCTTGCGCATCGTTTCACGGGCTCGCTTGAGCGCCTTCTCGGATTCATCCGATGCGCCGGCCTTGGCATGCGCCTGGGCCTGCAGGGCCTGGGACACGTTCTCGAAGGTGGGCGTGGTCTTGTAGGCGGCCGCGCTGTCGCCCAGCACCTTCAGGGCCTCGGCGGTGTCGCCGCGGTCCACCAGGGTCTGGGCCAGCAGCAGGGTGTCCTGCGGCTGTGCGATCACGGAGCCCTTGGTGGCCTTGGCCACCTTCTGCAGGTAGTCCTTGGCCGAATCCAGATCGCCGTTGCGGTAGGCGCTCTCGCCGGCCAGGCGGTGTCGGCGGGCCGAGGGCACCACGGCCGCGGCATCGCGCAGCACCCACATCGCGGCCTGGGCATCGCCCTGGGCTTCCAGCGCCTCGGCCATCACATCGTAGGCGGCCACGTTCTTTTCGCCCTCACGCGAGCCCATGATCTGCTGGGCCAGGTGCTTGGCCTCCTCGAACTGGCCGGCGGCCTTGTGGGCGCGCGCCAGGCCCAGTTGCGCCCAGACGAGCTGCGGGCGCTTCTCCAGCGCGTGGCGGTAGACCTCCTTGGCGTCCTGGTGGCGACCCAGCTGCAGCAGGGCCTGGCCCTTGATCTGCAGCACCGCCATGTACCAGCGGTTCTGGGCGGCCAGCACCTTGTCGCACTCGGCCACGGCACCGGCCAGATCTTCGCGGGCCAGCTTCTGATTGATGGCAAGCAGAGCTTCGCGCTTGTCCAGCAGGGCCTTCAGGCGGTCCTCGATGTCGCTGGCCGTGATGGGCTTGAGCAGGTAGGCATCGGGGTGGTGCTCGGTGGCCGAGGCCACGGAGGCGTAGGAGCTCTCGGCCGTCACCATGAAGAACAGGCAGTCGGCGCCCAGGGTGCCGGTGTCGCGCAGGTGCTCGAACAGCTGCTGGCCGTCGGTCTTGGCATTGAGGTTGTAGTCGCACAGGATCAGCCCGTAGCGGCGGGACTTGATCAGGCGTGCGGCGTCCTCGGCATTCGAGGCCACGTCGATCTTGCCGATGCCCAGCTGCGAAAGCTGGCCCCTCAGCGTGGTCTGCTGGACGGCCATGTCGTCGATGACAAGGGCCTGAATGTCGGAGAACCGGGTCTGTATAGGCATGGCGGTGTCACCCGTGGGATTCAGAAGGAGCGGCACGCGCGCGCCGCGTGTCGGCCTGGACAAGCACCGACCTCTACGGAGCCATTTCGGCATCCGGAAGGACTACTTGAGCCCTCCGTTTTGCAGGTTCCCATTTTGTCAAGGGCATTTTGTCTCGATCCACGAAAAAAGGCACCCTAAGGTGCCTTTGTCAGTGGGGGGACCTGGCGGCCTTTCCCGTTACTTGAACAGGTTCTTGACCCGATCAGTCCAGCTCTTGGAATTGGGTGAGTGCTTCTCGCCACCCTTCTTGAGGGACTCGTCCAGTTCCTTGAGCAGCTTGCGCTGGTGCTCGGTCAGCTTGACGGGGGTCTCGACCGCGATGTGGCAGTACAGATCGCCCGGGTAGCTGGAGCGAATGCCCTTGATGCCCTTGCCGCGCAGGCGGAAGGTCTTGCCGTGCTGCGTGCCTTCCGGGATCTCGATCTCGGCCTTGCCGCCCAGGGTGGGTACCTCGATCGAGCCGCCCAGGGCCGCGCTGGTCAGCGGTACGGGCACATTGCAGTGCAGGTCGTCGCCATCGCGCTCGAAAATATCGTGCGGCTTGATGCGGATCTCGATGTAGAGGTCGCCGGCAGGGCCGCCGTTGGTGCCTGGCTCGCCATTGCCGGCCGAGCGGATGCGCATCCCCTCGTTGATGCCCGCCGGGATCTTGACTTCCAGCGTCTTGGTCTTCTTGACGCGGCCCTGGCCGGAGCACGTGACGCAGGGCTCGGGAATGATCTTGCCCGTGCCCTGGCAATGCGGACAGGTCTGCTGCACGCTGAAGAAACCCTGGCGCATGTGCACCGTGCCGGAGCCGCTGCAGGTGGGGCAGGTCTTGGGCTGGGTGCCGGGCTTGGCGCCGCTGCCGTGGCAGGTGACGCACTCTTCCCAGGCGGGGATGCGGATCTGCGTGTCCTTGCCATGGGCGGCCTCTTCGAGCGTGATCTCCATCGCGTAGGAGAGGTCGTTGCCACGGTAGACCTGCGGACCACCGCCACCGCGGCGGCCGCCGCCTTGCTGACCGAAGATGTCGCCGAAGATGTCGCCAAAGGCCTCGGCGAAGCCACCGAAGCCTTCGCCACCCGGGCCGCCCCGGCCGGCACCCATGTTCGGGTCCACACCGGCGTGGCCGTACTGGTCGTAGGCGGCCTTCTTCTTGGGGTCCGAGAGCATCTCGTAGGCCTCCTTGGCCTCCTTGAACTGCTCTTCGGCCTCCTTGGCCTTGTCACCCTGGTTGCGGTCGGGGTGGTACTTCATGGCCAACTTGCGGTAGGCCTTTTTGATCTCGTCCTCGGACGCGCTCTTGGCGAGTCCCAGCACTTCGTAATAGTCGCGTTTTGCCATGCGATTGTTCCTCAGGGAGCGGCCTTGAACGGCTCACCCCAGGTCATTTCCTTGCGGACATCCCACCCCAGCCAGTCCATGCACTGGCGTTGTTCACAGGGGCGGGTGTGCGTGACGTTCAGCGTGGTGGCTTCCAGCGAGTCGCTCGATCCGCTCACGCCCAAGTCGGATGCCTTCCTGCGCCCGTCGAGCTGGCCGATCACCACGGCCGTGTCGAGCTTGCCGAAGGTGTCCGAATTGACACCCTTGAGCAACAGCGAGGCATAGCCATAGCCGGTGCGATCAGCTTCGCTCACCCAGGCCACGGACGGGCTGAGCATGCGCTCGAGCCGAACGGTCAGCGCCACGGTCTTGCCTTGCCACTTGAACGGGTCCTTGTCGGCTTGCGCCACGGTCAGCCAGGCGTTCACGTGCTGATCGGCGCTCAGGCGGTGGAAGGCTTGCCGGGCCTGCTCGCGCCTGGCGCTGCGTTCGGCATCGGCCTGCTTCTGGCGCACCGCGGCCGAGGCGTCGTTGCGGTAGGCCCGCACCTCGGCAGGCTTGCCGTTGTCCAGCACGACCGAGCCCTTGGCCAGGGCAGGGGGCTCCGTGCCCTGAGGATCCGGTATCAGCACGGCCTTCCACAGCACGACGTCCGTCGCGCGGAAGGCCGCGTTGCTCGGGCAGGCGGCCACCACGGCTTGCTGGGCGGCCAGCATGCGTGCCTGGACCAGGGCATCGTCTTCCACCTTGAACCCGTTGGGCACGACCAGGGCCACGTGCTCCAGCTCGCACAGGTTGACCGGCCCCTTCGCAGGGGCGCGGTGAACCCACAGCGCGATGGTGTCGCCAATCTTGCCGTGATCACTCAGGACAAGGTTGCCGCGCCAGGCCTCGACGCCACCCTTGAAGGTCTGATCGCCGATGAACACGCCCCGGCGGAAGGTGCCTTCCCAGGCCTCGTCCACCTCTTCCTTGCCTTCCTTGAAGCGGTAGGGGTTCAGCCACTGGGCCTTGCCCCGCCCGTCGGCCTTGCCCTGGACGCACGGCCCCTGGTAGCGCACCGGCTGCTTGTCGTCGCCCAGCGACCACGGGCCCCAGACCGCGCATCGGCTGTCGAGACTGGTGACGAAGTCGGCCGCTGGCGCGGACGCGTGTGCCAAGCCGGCCAGCGCAAGCATCGGCAACCAACGGCGAGCGCCACGAAGGGCTTTGGTAGAGGTGTAGGACATGGGCGTGATCTTCCAGAGCAGGAAACGCACTCGGCACGACGGGCGCGAGGTCTCTTGGAGAACCCTCGCGCCGATCGTGCCGATCGAGCACTGCCGAGAAATCAGTCCTTCTTGACTTCCTTGAACTCGGCGTCGACCACATTGTCGTCGGCGGGGCGGGCCTGCTCTGCACCACCGGCCGCACCAGCCGTATCGGCACCCGCCGCACCGGCGGCGCCTTGCGATGCCTGCATGTCGGCGTACATCTTCTCGCCCAGCTTCTGGCTGGCCGTCATCAGGGCATTGGTCTTGGCCTCGATGTCGTCCTTGTCCTCGCCCTTGAGCGATTCCTCGACGTCCTTGATCGCGGCTTCGATCTTGTCCTTCTCGTCGGCTTCCAGCTTGTCGCCGTACTCGGTGAGCGACTTGCGCACGCTGTGCACCAGGCCTTCGCCTTGGTTCTTGGCCTGCACCAGTTCGAGCTTCTTCTTGTCCTCGGAGGCGTTGAGCTCGGCGTCCTTCACCATCTTCTGGATTTCCTCCTCGGACAGGCCCGAATTGGCCTTGATGGTGATCTTGTTCTCCTTGCCCGTGCCCTTGTCCTTGGCGCTCACGTGCAGGATGCCGTTGGCGTCGATGTCGAAGGC
>DXIO01000045.1 GCA_019112875.1 Candidatus Aquabacterium excrementipullorum | reverse complement strand
CGGCGCCGACCTCAACGAGTACCTCGATGCCACCGCACCCGAGATCATCGATCGCCAGATGGACCGCCTGTGGGGCGCCATCAGCGCCTGTCGCAAGCCGGTGATCGCGGCGGTGCGTGGGCATGCTCTGGGCGGTGGCTGCGAGCTGGCCATGCACGCCGACATCCTGCTGGCGGGCGACACGGCCGGTTTCGGCCAGCCCGAGGTGCGCCTGGGCCTGATGCCAGGCGGCGGCGCCACCCAGCGCCTGAGCCGCGCCGTGGGCAAGTTCCGCGCGATGAAGCTGCTGCTCACCGGCGAGCGCATCACGGCGGCCGAAGCCTTCGCGATGGGCCTGGCCAGCGAGCTCGTGCCCGATGCCGGGCTGGAAGACCGCGCACTCACCCTCGCGGCCGAGCTGGCTCAGGGCCCGCGCTTGGCCCAGCAGTTCATCAAGGAAGCCGTGCTCGAAAGCATGAGCACGCCCTTGCCGCTGGGCCTGCAGTTCGAGCGCAAGTCCTTCCAGCTGCTGTTCGCCACGCAGGACAAGCACACCGGCATCGCTGCCCGCCTGGCGAAACAGACACCGCATTTCGAGTGAATGTCCGATGGACTGATTGACGTTTTCCCGAGATCCCGGCGCGTGCAGACGTCCATGGCGCGCCGGCCACCCCAAAGCACCTCATGATGGTGCCTGACCGAGGAGACACAGAGATGAGCAAGCCCCTGTCCAGCCCCTGGTGGGTCGTCGTCGGATCGTTGCTGGGCCTGACGGTCGGCAACGGCCCGGTCATGCAATTCACCTTCGGCGTCTTCGTCAAACCCCTGAGCGAGGCGCTGAACACCGACCGCGGTGCGATCTCCGGCGCGCTGCTCGCGGGCCTGGTCGCCACCGGCATCGCCACGCCCTTCATCGGCCGCCTGATCGACCGCCACGGCATCCGCCGCATCAGCCTGCCGGCCATCGTGCTGTTCTCGCTGGGCATGATGGCCATGGGCTGGCTGGTGCAATCGCCCGCCGTGCTGATCGTGATGTACGCGCTGTGCGGCATCGTGGCCAGCGGCCAGACCCCGCTGCCCTACAGCAAGGCCATCGCCGCCGTGATCGACGACAAGCGCGGCCTGGCCCTGGGCATCGCCACGGCCGGCGTGGGCCTGGGCACCATGCTGATGCCCATGTTCGCGCAGCACCTGATCGCCAGCGTGGGCTGGCGCGGCGCCTACGTGGGTCTGGGTCTGCTGACCCTGGCCGTGGCGCTGCCGGCGATGGCGGGCCTCGTGACGCGTGGTGAGGCCCAACGGCAGGCGGCCGCCTCGGGCCGCGCCAGCAGCGTGCCCACCGCCCCGCAGGACGCCCCCGGCATGACCGCCGCGCAGGCCCGCACCGATGGCCGCTTCTGGTCGCTCGCCCTGGCCTTTTTCTGCGTGGCCCTGGCCGCCTCCGGCGTGATGGCCCACATTGTCCCCTTGATGACCGACCGGGGCGTGCCCGCCGCATCGGCCACCAAGGCCCTGGGCGCGGCCGGTGTGGCCCTGGTGGTCGGCCGCCTGATCGCCGGCTGGCTGATCGACCGGGTGCACGCCCCGCGCGTGGCGCTGGCCTTCTTCAGCCTGCCGCTGATCGGCATCGGCCTGCTGCTGGGCACCACCGATGCCAGCTTCGGCATCCCGGCCGCCGTGCTGGTTGGCCTGGGCCTGGGCGCCGAGGTCGATCTGATCGCCTACCTGCAATCGCGCTACCTGGGCATGAAGGCCTTCGGCGAGATCTACGGCTACCTGTTCGCCATCTTCATGCTGGGCTCGGGCCTGGGCCCCTTCGTGATGGGCCAGAGTTTCGCGAAGCTGCACAGCTACCAGCCCGCCTTGATGCTGCTCAGCGGTGCGCTGGTGGTCGCCTGCGTGCTGATGGCGCGGCTCGGCCCTTACACCTACCGGCCGGCCAGCCGCCCCGCGCCCATGCGTGGCGGCGCCGCGCCCGAGGCTGACAAGCAGCCTTCGCTGGCCACATGACAAGCCCCCCTTGCCGCAGCCGCTGAGCGGTTGACCGGCTGATCCCCGAGCCGCCACGCCGCTCATCGATTCCTCTCTGTCCCGTTCCACCCCGATCCGCGTCGGGCCGTGGCCGGGCGGAGCCTTGCCTGCACTTTTTCAAACAAGAGCCCACACCATGAAGAAGTTTCGCGTCCTCCCGTTCTGCAGCCTGACCCCGTTGGCCCTGCTCGCCCTGGCCACCTTCGCGTCCAGCGCCCAGGCGCAGTCCCAGCCCAGTTCGCAACCCAGTTCGCAACTCACGCTCTACGGCAACATCGACACCGCCGTGCTCTGGTCCAGCAACACCAACGCGCAGGGCCAGTCGCTCACCAGCGTGGGCTCTGGCGGCTACCAGCTCTCGGTCTGGGGCCTGATGGGCCAGGAGGATCTCGGCGGCGGCCTCAAGGCCTTCTTCCGGCTGGAGAACAGCTTCAACGCCGACACCGGGGCCGTGTCGCTGTCGAGCTCCTTCTTCAACCGCTTCGCCGTGCTGGGCCTGCGCAGCGACGACTGGGGCGCCGTCAGCCTGGGCCGCCTGGGCAGCATCGGCTTCGACTACACCGTGCTGGGCTACGACCTCACCAACCTGGACACCTACGGCATCGCCGCCCTGGGCGCCGTGCCCTTCGTCAACCTCAAGATCAACAACGCGGTGAAGTACGAGACGCCGCGCCTGGGTGGCGTGCGGGCCACCTTGATGACGAGCACCGGCCAGGAGGCCGCCGAGGCCAGCTCGGCCGGCCGCTACACGGGCCTGGCCATCGAATACGCCAGCGGCGCCTTCAAGACCCGCCTCACGCACGAGGTGACCCACGGCAGCTACGCCACCACGCTCGACCAGTCCGGCCTGCAGGACAAGCGCAGCACCCTGGCCGCCCGCTACGACCTGGGCAGCTATGCCTTCTACGGCGAAGCCGCCTGGATCACCGGCGACCTGCACCTCACGCCGCGCGGCCGCCTGCTGCAGGGCGGCGTGAGCTGGCGCCCCAGCCCCAGCTGGACGCTGATCGGCGAAGCCGGCGTCTACGACTACAGTGATTCCGATGGCCGCCCGACGCTCTCGCACCTGGTGGCGCAATACCACTTCTCCAAGCGCACCATGCTCTACGCCTTCGGCACCTACGTGGACAACCATGGCGGCAGCCGCGTGAGCACCTTGTTCGCCGCCGGCGCCGCGGCTCCGGTGGCAGGCCAGTCGCAATCGACCGTGGGCCTGGGCCTGGCGCACAGGTTCTGAGCGGATGCGGGCCACGTGCCCGCCATGCGAATGCCGGCCACAAGCCCGGCTAGGATGTGCCTCTGACCATCCATAAGACGCAGAGGACATCCCCGCATGCCGACCCGCCGCACCGTCCTGCAGCAGGCCTTGCTCACCGCCGGCCTGGCCGCCGCGCAACCCCTGCGCGCGCTGGCCCTCACGGCCGACACATCGCTCACCATCGCCAACGTCACCCGCCTGTACGACGTGCGCGTGGCCCGCATCGCCACGCCGCAAAGCACGGCCGACGTCACCCAGGCCGTCTCCGGCTGGCCGGGCAAGGTCTCCGTGGGTGGTGGCCGCTACAGCATGGGCGGCCAGGTCGCCATCGACGGCGGCCTGCACCTGGACATGCGCGGCCTGAACCGCCTCGTCTGGCTGGATCCGGCCGCTAAGCGCGCACGCGTGCAGGCCGGCATGCGCTGGCGCGATCTGCAGGACTTGATCGACCCGCACAACCTGGCCGTCAAGACCATGCAGAGCTACGCCAACTTCACCGTCGGCGGCGCGGTGTCCGTCAACGCGCATGGGCGTTACGTGGGCCATGGCCCGGTGGGCGGCTCGGTGCGCGCCTTGCAGCTGGTGATGGCCGATGGCCGCGTGGTCGAGGCCAGCCGCCAGCAGAACCCCGAACTGTTCCGCGCGGCCGTGGGCGGCTATGGCGCATTGGCCGCCATCACCGAGGTCGAGCTGGACCTGGTCGACAACACCCGCATCGAGCGCGAGGTCCACGCCGTGCCGCTGACCGGCTATGTGGACTTCTTCAACCGGCAGGTGCGCGGCGATGCCCGTGCCGTGATGCACAACGCCGACCTGATGCCGCCCTTGTTCGATGCGCCCGTGGCCATCACCTGGCGGCGCAGCGACAAGGCCGCGACCGAGCCCGAACGCCTGCAGCCGCGAGACCGCTCCTACGCGCTGGAGCGCGGCGTGATCTGGGCCATGACCGAACTGCCTGGCGGCGGCACCTTGCGCCGCGCCGTGGTCCAGCCGCTGCGCCTGGGCGGCGAGCGTGTCGTCTGGCGCAACCGCGAGGCCAGCCTGGACGTGGCCGAGCTCGAACCCAGCTCGCGCGTTCGTTCCACCTACGTGCTGCAGGAGTACTTCATCCCGCCGCGCCACTTCCTGGCCTACACCCGCGCGCTGGCGCCGCTGCTCAACACGCCCTGCGCCGACGTGCTCAACGTGTCCATCCGCCACTCGCCGCCGGATGCCGATGCCCTGCTGCCCTGGGCGCGCGAAGAGGTCTTCTCCTTCGTCGTCTACTACAAGCAGGGCACCAGCGAGCCCACCTGCCGCGCCGTGGGCGACTGGACGCGCAGCCTGATCGACCTGGCCCTGCGCCACGAGGGCCGCTACTACCTGCCCTACCAGCTGCACGCCACCCGCGCCCAGTTCGACCAGGCCTACCCTGAGGCGGCCGCCCTGCGCGAGCTCAAGCGCCGCCACGACCCGGCGGGTCGCTTCTCCAATGCCCTTTGGGCACGCTACCTGTGAGGTCAGCAGCTACGCTGTGGTCCATGCCTGCACCCACCACACCCTCTCGCCTCAAGCACCACCTCGGCACCTTGCGCCGCGCGCCGCTGGGTGTCGCGCTCGTGGCATTCGCCCTGCTGTCCGGCTGCTCCCCCGTCAAGCTGATCAACGCCGTCACGCCTGATGACACCTTCGCGCTCATCCCTGACCTGTCGTTCGGCCCGCTGCCCGCCAACCAGGTGGATGTCTACCGTCCGCTGGGCACACCCCCGCCAGGCGGCTGGCCGGTCGTCGTCTTCATCCACGGCGGCTCCTGGCAGAAGGGCGGGCGTGCGCAGTACAAGTTCCTGGGCGAGGCGATGGCCTCGCGCGGCATCGTGCTGATGTCCAGCAGCTACCGGCTCTACCCTGAGGTCAGCTACCCCGATTTCCTGCCCGACAGCGCCAGTGCCGTGGCCTATGCGCTGGACCACGCCGCGCGCCATGGCGGCAACCCGCGCAAGGTGCTGGTGATGGGCCACAGCGCCGGCGCCTACAACGCCGCCATGGTGGCGCTGGACGACCGCTGGCTGGCGCAACAGCACCACCACATCACCGAACTGGCCGGCTGGGTGGGCCTGGCGGGGCCGTACGACTTCATCCCGCTCAAGGACAAGTCCGTGCAGCCCGTGTTCCACCACCCGAACGTGCCGCCGGAATCACAGCCCATCGCCCACGCCTCGGCGCAGTCGCCCCGCACCTTCCTGGGCGTGTCCAACTTCGATGCCCAGGTCAACCCGGACACCAACAGCGGCCACCTGGCGACCAGGCTGGAAGCCCTGGGCGTGCCCGTGATCTTCAAGCGCTACGAGGGCGTTGACCACCTCACGCTGATCGGCGCCTTTTCGCGCCCGCTGCACCGCATGGCCCCCGTGCTCGACGACGTGGCCGCCTTCGTCACCACCATTCCCGAGGCGCCCAGAAAAAACGGGCCCTGAAGAGGGCCCGTTGAAAGCGCCAACCGGATGGCGCGCCAGGAGGAGACAAGCGGAGAAAACAGGAACCGGAAAAATCAGTGCATCTGGATGCCACCGGAGGCCTTGCCCTTGCCGGCACGCGCCGGCGGGTTGCACAGGCCGCACACGAAGTGGCGGGCGATCTCATGGGGGTGCGTCACGAAGTGGCCGCTGCACTTGGAGCACTTGGTCATCGTCAGCATGCCGTTGTCGATGAACTTGACCAGACGCCAGGCGCGGGTCACCGACAGCAGCGCTTCCAGGCCTTGCGACTGGGTTTGCTCCAGGTACAGCTGGTAGGCCTTGATCACCGTGTCGATCTCGTCGATCTCGGCGGCCTTGTTGAGGTACTCGTGGATGTTGAGGAACAGGCTGGCGTGGATGTTGGGCTGCCAGGTCATGAACCAGTCGGTCGAGAACGGCAGCTGACCCTTCGACGGCGACTTGCCCGAGACTTCCTTGTACAGACGCAGCAGGCGCTCGTAGGACATGTCGGTTTCCGACTCCAGCACTTGCAAACGGGCACCCAGGTTGATCAGGGTGACGGCGCGTTCGATTTGCTTGGCTTCGGTCAACAGGCTCTTGGTGCGCATGGTGTGTCTCCGGGGATTTTGTCTTGATGCGTCAGTGCGGCGCAGGGGTGAGCAGGATCAAAGGGCTTCCTGGTGGCGCCCGGCCATCAGGATGCTGGCGTGCAGGCGGGTCACGCTGTCGTTGCCGCTCTTGCCATGGTTGGTCAGCAGGTTCCAGACGATGTCGTCGTCGACACGCATGCGGCACAGCAGGGTGTTGCTGCTGGCGATGCGCATGATCTGCGCCGGGGTCAGCATGCCCACCATGTCGGCGGTCTCTTCAGAGATGCCCAGGCGGAACAGGGCCTGCTCGCGGTCCGTGCGGATCAGGTTCTGAGCCAGCATCAGGTACGACAGGTTGGCTTCGCGGATCTCCGTGAGGATTTGGTCAGCGCTCATGTCAGGCTCCTGCAAAGTGAAAGGAAGGGTTGCTTGAAGGTGTTTTTCAGGTTTTGCCGAACTTGCGTATCAGCATGAAACGGATTGTTGGACACCCCCTTTTTTTTCTGAATAGGGCCGTCGCTGTAAGCCGCGTCCAAACCGCGCTGTCATTCGTGTAAGAAAAAATCCGACATGGCGAACCTGATGGCCTGCAAAAGCGGCGGAAAGCCGGGCATAAAAAAGCCCGGGTTGCCCGGGCCAGTCTTGCTTCGTGAAATAGTGGTGATATGGGCTCACCCGGCGTTTGTGCGGTATGTCACGAATGCGGATGTGCGGCAGGGTGGCCCAAGGATGACAGCGCGGCCTTTCCACCCGGGAAAGAGTGCCGCACGATGCGCCAGGCCACGGTGGCCAACTGACGGGGCAGTGAGCCAGTGTTGTAAGGCACGTTGTACGTGGCGCAGATCTCGCGCACCCGGGGTGCCATCTCCGCGTAACGGCGCGCGGGGATGTCCGGGAACAGGTGGTGTTCGATCTGGTGGCTGAGGTTGCCCGTCATCAGGTGGAACCAGCGTCCGCCGCTGATGTTGGCCGAGCCCAGGCACTGGCGCAGGTACCACTGGCCTTTCGATTCCCCGGCGGCCTCGGCGGGATCGAAGGTGTGCACCTGGTCCGTGAAGTGGCCGCAGAAAATCACGACGAAAGTCCACACATTGCGGATGAGGTTGGCCACCACGTGGCCGGCCAATGAGGCCAGCAGCGCGGGCACGAAGCCGGTGCCCAGCGCCAGGCCCGCCAGGCCCCCCAGCAGGGGCCACAGCAGGTAGTCCTTCTTGAACTGCCGCCACATCTTGGCGCGCACGGTGGGCCAGAGCAGCTTCATGCGGGCCTTGGTGGCCTCGCGGTCCACGCGCAGTTGCTCCACCTCCATGTTGTGGATGGCGATGGCCCACTCGAAGGCCAGTGCCACGATCACGGCGTACAGGCCTTGCGTGAGGTTGCGCGGCTCCCAGGGCGTGTCGTCCGACAGGCGCAGCATGCCGTAGCCGAAATCGCGGTCCACCCCCAGCACGTTGGTGTGGTGATGGTGCATGTGGTTGTGGAAGTGGCGCCAGTCTTCCTTGCTGCAGGCGTTGTCCCATTCGTGGGATTTGCCGTGGAAGCGCGGGTCGTTCAGCCAGTCGTATTGGCCGTGCATCACGTTGTGCCCGAACTCCATGTTCTCCAGGCACTTGGCGAGGCCCAGCAGGCCCGTGCCCGCCAGCCATGCCGGCCAGAAGGCGCCTGCCAGCGTCAGCAGGCCGCGCCCGGCGGATTCGCACGCGCGGATCGCGTAGAGCAGGCGCCGGATGTAGCGGGCGTCCTGCTCGCCCAGGCGCAGGCGCATGTCCTCGCGCACCTGGTCAAGCTCGCGCGCGAAGGCGTCGAAGGCCTCAGGCGTCTGCGGGCCCGGCGCGCGGCGAACCACCGATCAGGCCTTCTCGGGCAGCATCGAGTCCATCTCGATGGTCACGGCCTTCTGCGGGCCGCCTGGCAGGCTGTAGCGCGCGATGCGCTTGAACACGGTGAACAGCTGCGGGATGAAGGCGCCGGTGTTGTAGGGCACGTTGTACTTGGCGCACACGGCGCGCACGCGCGGGGCGATCTCGATGTAGCGGTTGGCCGGCAGATCAGGGAACAGGTGGTGCTCGACCTGGTGGCTCAGGTTGCCGCTCAGCAGGTGCAGCAGCTTGCTGCCCTTGATGTTGCTGGAGCCCAGGATCTGACGCAGGTACCACTGGCCCTTGGTCTCGCCCTCGATCGATTCCTTCTTGAAGGTGTAGATGTCTTCGGTGAAGTGGCCGCAGAAGATGATGGCCCAGGCCCACACGTTGCGGATCAGGTTGGCCACGGCCTGGCCGGCGAACATGGCCAGACCGTATTGCAGCGCATCGCCGAAGAAGAAGCCCACGCCAGCGGCCGCCAGCGGCCACAGGAGGTAGTCGCGCACGATCACGCGGCGGATCTTGGCGCGCACCAGCAGCCACTGCGGGCGCACGGACGACCACTTCTTGCGGCCGATGGCCACCTTGTCCATCTGCATGTCGTGGATGGCGACGAACCATTGGAAGTAGGTGGCCAGCAGCATGGTCAGCAGCAGCTGGAACGGGTGCAGCCAGCTCCAGCGCAGGTCGTTGGACAGGCGCAGCATGCCGTAGCCGAAGTCACGGTCCTTGCCGATCACGTTGGTGTAGTTGTGGTGCAGGTAGTTGTGCGAGTGCCGCCATTCTTCCTTGGGGCAGGTGTTGTCCCACTCGAAGGTGTCGCCATGGAAGCGAGGGTCGTTCATCCAGTTGTACTGGCCGTGCATCACGTTGTGGCCCAGCTCCATGTTGTCCATGATCTTGGCGATGCCCAGGATGGCGGCGCCCAGCAGCCACGTGGGCGGGAACCAGCCGAACATCAGCAGGCCACGGCCCACGGTTTCCAGCAGGCGCACCGTGCGCAGGATGCGGCGGATGTAGCGCGCATCGCGCTCGCCCAGCGTCTGGCGGGTCTCGTGGTGGATGGCGTCCAGTTCCTGCTGGAAGGCGGCCATTTCCTGCATCGATCGGGGGCCGATCAGCGTCGCGGTGGTGGTGGCGCTCATGGTGATGCTCTTCTTAGTTCAGGGATTCGAGGCTCAGGTCGCTCAGGGCGGCCGACACGCACAGGCGCACCGGCTGGCCTTCGCCATGGATCTGTTCGCCCGTGGTCAGGTCGCGCACGGCGCCGCTGTTGAGGCGGCAGGTGCACTCGTGGCAGATGCCCTGGCGGCAGCCGTGCTTGATGGCGTGGCCGGCCTGCTCGCCCGCGACCAGGATGGTCTCGCTGGCGGGCGCTTCGAAGGCCACGGGCAGGTCCCCGCGCAGGATGCGCACCTGGTGGCGCACGCTCGGATCGCCGCTCGGGCGGGCGGCGGCGAAGGCTTCCAGGCGCAGGCGGTCAGCGGCGCCGGCGTCTTTCCAGATCTGCCGGGCGGCGTCCATCAGCGGGGCCGGGCCGCAGCAGTAGGCGGGCAGGGCGGCCCACTGCGGCTGCAGTTCGGACAGCAGTTCGGTGCTCAGGGTCGCGGCGGCGGCCGACGAGGCCTCACCCGGCGTGTTCACGGCGCTTTCCAGCGGCACGTAGCGCAGGGCGGGCCATTGTGTGGCCAGGCCTTCCAGCGCACGGGCGAAGATGCGGTCGGCACGGCTGCGCGCGAAATAGATCAGCGTGACACGGGTGGCGGCCTTTTCGCGGCGCAGGTGCTCCAGGATGGACATGCAGGGCGTGATGCCGCTGCCGCCGGCCACCAACAGCACTTCGGCCGGTGTCTGCGCGGGCAGGGTGAACTCGCCGCCGGCCTGCTCGATCTCGATGATGTCACCGGGCTGCAGGTTGTCGTGCACGTAATTGGATACCTTGCCGCCGGCCTGGCGCTGCACGGTGATGGCGAAGCGGTCGCGGCGGCCCTCGATGGCGCGCGGCGAGTAGGCGCGGCGGTGGCGCACGCCGTTGATCTCCACGCCGATCATCACGAACTGGCCGGGCTTGAGACCCTGGAACGCGCCGCCTGCCTGCAGCACCACCGTCATGGCCGAGGGCGTCTCGGCCGTCTTGGTGACCACGCGGGCGTGCAGGCGGGTGACCGTCCACAGCGGGTTGATCAGCCCCAGGGTGTCGTCGAAGGCGTAGGTGCTCACCCCCATGTGCGTCAGCCACGAGGCGACGCGCTGGGTGGCCGAGGCGGCCGCGGTGGGCGAGGAAATGTCAGACATCAGGCGTTCTCCAGTCGATGGCGGAACTCGGTGATCATCGGCAGGGCGGCGAGGGGCGTTCCGGCGCTGGTCACGAGGCACCTCCGGCCAAGTACCGAAGCGTGGTAAACGCTCATCGACAACATCTAACGTTCACGGGTTGGAGGTTACGAGACAGTCGTCCTCCAGCCATCGGGGGTAGCCCTGGAAACGTGAGGGTTCCCCCGCGAACAAGGGGGCGCACTGCGTGCATCCCTGCAGGGCCGAAGGGTTTGACACAATCGCGCCATGGCCCGCCTGCCCCGACTGGAATTCCCGACCCTGCCGCACCTGGTGGTGCAGGCCGTGCTGCCCGGCCAGTCGCTCGCCCATGATGCGCAGGATGCCCAGGCCCTGCACGCCGCCCTGGTGGAATCCGCACGGGCCCATGGGGTCACCGTGCACGCCTATGCCTTGCTGCCTGATCGTTTCTTGCTGCTGGCCACACCCGCGCAAGGCGGGGCGCTGAGCCTCTTCATGCAGGCCGTGGGGCGACGCTACGTGGCCGGCTTCAACCGACGGCATGGTCGTCAGGGCGGATTGTGGGCTGGGCGCTACCGTGCCACGGTGCTCGATCCGGCCCACTACTTGCTAGAAGCCATGGCCTTCATTGAACTGGCGCCTTGGCGCATGGGGCTGGTGGAGTCGCCCGTGGTGCCGGGCCCGGCCGCGCCCAGCAGCCTGGCCCACCACCTGGGGCAGCGCACGGACCCTTTGGTGCAGGACCATGCCGTGTTCTGGACGCTGGGCAACACGCCCTTCGACCGCGAGGCTGCGTGGAAGCGTCGGCTGGAACTGGGGCAGGGCGCTCAACTGGTGTCCCGCCTGGCGGAGGCGGCGCACACCGGGTGGGCCCTGGGCGGAGACGCCTTCCTGGCGGGCCTGCAGGGGCGTTCCGACCGCCGGGTGGTTCAGAAACCGCGCGGGCGGCCCCGCAAGCCGGTGGCAGAAGTCGAAAGCGCTGCTGACTAGGCCACCGAGCCGGTGGCCCCCACGGGCCCTCTGGCGGATGAAAACGCCGCCATGCTTGATGTGTCCCTTATTTTTTGCGTGGGTTTTCCGTGATTCGTATAAATTGGGGTCAGACCCTTATTGATAATCCTTGAACTGAGGTGCAACCCGGGGTATCCTCGGACTCCCCCTTGTTGTTTTCCCTCCACTACCACTGGAGCGCCCACATGACTCAGGCGACTTCGGGAACCCCGTTCCCCACCGATGCTGCTTCCCTGGCAGCCACGCCCCAAGAAATCAAGGCCGCGGCCGAGCTTGGCATGTATGCCAATGCTGAACACGACGCGTGCGGCGTGGGCTTCGTGGCCCACATCAAAGGCCAGAAGGCGCACAGCATCGTGCAGCAGGGCCTGAAGATCCTGGAAAACATCGACCACCGCGGCGCGGTGGGCGCCGACCCGCTGATGGGTGACGGCGCGGGCCTGCTGATCCAGATCCCCGACGACTTCTACCGCGCCGAGATGGCCAAGCAGGGTGTCGAGCTGCCCCCGCCTGGCGAGTACGGCGTCGGCATGATCTTCCTGCCCAAGGAAAGCGCCTCGCGCCAGGCCTGCGAGCAGGAAATGGAGCGCGCCATCAAGGCCGAAGGCCAGGTGCTGCTGGGCTGGCGTGATGTGCCGGTCGACCGCGAGATGCCCATGTCGCCGACCGTGCGCGAGAAGGAGCCCGTGATCCGCCAGGTCTTCATCGGCCGCGGCCCGGACATCCTCGTGCCCGACGCGCTCGAGCGCAAGCTGTATGTCATCCGCAAGACGGCGTCCAGCAAGATCTCCAGCCTGAACTTGACGCACGGCAGCGAGTACTACGTGCCCAGCATGTCGTGCCGCACCATCATCTACAAGGGCCTGCTGCTGGCCGACCAGGTCGGCAAGTACTACATCGACCTGAAGGACGAGCGCGTCGTCTCGGCCCTGGCCCTGGTGCACCAGCGCTTCTCGACCAACACCTTCCCCGAATGGCCGCTGGCCCACCCGTACCGCATGGTGGCGCACAACGGCGAAATCAACACCGTCAAGGGCAACTTCAACTGGATGCGCGCCCGCGAAGGCGTGATGAAGTCGCCCGTGCTGGGCGATGACCTGAAGAAGCTGTACCCCATCAGCATGGACGGCCAGTCCGACACGGCCACGTTCGACAACGCGCTCGAACTGCTGACCATGTCCGGCTACCCGCTCGCCCAGGCCGCGATGATGATGATCCCGGAAGCCTGGGAACAGCACACCACCATGGACGAGCGCCGCCGCGCCTTCTATGAGTACCACGCCGCCATGATGGAGCCGTGGGACGGCCCCGCCGCCATGGTGTTCACCGATGGCCGCCAGATCGGCGCCACGCTGGACCGCAACGGCCTGCGCCCCGCCCGTTTCCTGATCACCGAAGACGACCTCGTGGTGCTGGCCTCCGAATCCGGTGTGCTGCCCATCCCCGAGAACACCATCGTCAAGAAGTGGCGCCTGCAGCCCGGCAAGATGTTCCTGATCGACTTCGAGCAGGGCCGCATCATCGAGGACGAAGAGCTCAAGGCCCAGTACGCCTCGGCCAAGCCCTACCGCCAGTGGATCGAGAACGTCCGCATCAAGCTGGACACCATCGACATCACCGGCGCGGCTGGCGAGTTCAGCGAGACGCTGCTCGACCGCCAGCAGGCCTTCGGCTTCACGCAGGAAGACCTGAAGTTCCTGATGGCCCCGATGGCCACCAACGGCGAGGAGGCCACCGGCTCCATGGGCAACGACTCGCCCCTGGCCGTGCTGTCGGACAAGAACAAGCCGCTGTACAACTACTTCAAGCAGCTGTTCGCCCAGGTCACCAACCCGCCCATCGACCCGATCCGCGAAGCCGTGGTGATGTCGCTGGTGTCCTTCGTGGGCCCCAAGCCCAACCTGCTGGACATCAACGCCGTCAACCCGCCGATGCGCCTCGAAGTGAGCCAGCCCGTGCTGGACTTCGACGACATGGCACGCCTGCGCAACATCGAGAAGCACACCGGCGGCAAGTTCAAGCCCTACGAGATCGACATCACCTACCCGGCCGCCTGGGGCCATGAGGGTGTCGAGGCGCGTCTGGCGTCGCTGTGCGCCGAGGCCGTCGAGGCCCTGCAGTCCGGCCACAACATCCTGATCATCACCGACCGCAAGATGGACCGCGCCAACATCGCGATCCCCGCCTTGCTGGCGCTGTCGGCGATCCACCACCACCTGGTCCGCAAGGGCCTGCGCACCTCCACCGGCCTGGTCGTCGAGACCGGCACCGCCCGCGAAGTGCACCACTTCGCCGTGCTGGCTGGTTACGGCGCCGAGGCCGTGCACCCCTACCTGGCGATGGAAACCCTGGCCACCATGGCCAAGGACCTGCCGGGCGAGCTGTCGGCCGACAAGGCCATCTACCACTACATCAAGGCGATCGGCAAGGGCCTGTCCAAGATCATGTCCAAGATGGGCGTGAGCACGTACATGTCCTACTGCGGCGCGCAGCTGTTCGAGGCCATCGGCCTGAACAAGCCGCTGATCGACAAGTACTTCCGTGGCACCCCCACGCAGGTCGGCGGCATCGGCGTGTTCGAAGTGGCTGAAGAAGCCATCCGCAACCACAAGGCCGCCTTCGGTGACGACCCGGTGCTGGAATCCATGCTGGACGCTGGCGGCGAGTACGCCTGGCGCACCCGCGGTGAAGAGCACATGTGGTCGCCCGATGCGATCGCCAAGCTGCAGCACAGCACGCGCTCGGGCAAGTTCGACACCTACAAGGAATACGCCCAGCTGATCAACGACCAGTCGCGCCGTCACCTGACGTTGCGCGGCCTGTTCGAGTTCAAGATCGACCCCGCCAAGGCCATCCCGGTCGAGGAAGTCGAATCGGCGGCCGACATCGTCAAGCGTTTCGCCACCGGCGCCATGTCGCTGGGCTCGATCTCCACCGAAGCCCACAGCACGCTGGCCCTGGCCATGAACCGCATCGGCGGCAAGAGCAACACCGGCGAAGGCGGCGAGGACAAGGCCCGCTACCGCAACGAGCTCAAGGGCATCCCCATCAAGCAGGGCACCAAGGTGTCCGACGTGATCGGCGCCAAGGTGGTCGAGGTCGACTACGAGATGCAAGAGGGCGACAGCCTGCGCTCGAAGATCAAGCAGGTGGCATCGGGCCGCTTCGGTGTCACCACCGAATACCTGGTGTCGGCTGACCAGATCCAGATCAAGATGGCCCAGGGCGCCAAGCCCGGCGAAGGCGGCCAGCTGCCTGGCGGCAAGGTCTCCGAATACATCGGCCAGCTGCGTCACTCCGTGCCGGGCGTGGGCCTGATCTCGCCCCCGCCGCACCACGACATCTACTCGATCGAGGACCTGGCCCAGCTGATCCACGACCTGAAGAACGTGAACCCGGCCGCCGACGTGTCCGTCAAGCTCGTGTCCGAAGTGGGCGTGGGCACGGTGGCCACCGGTGTCGCCAAGGCCAAGGCCGACCACATCGTGATCGCCGGCCATGACGGCGGCACGGGCGCCTCGCCCTGGTCGTCCATCAAGCACTGCGGCACGCCGTGGGAACTCGGCCTCGCCGAAACCCAGCAGACCCTGGTGCTGAACCGCCTGCGCGGCCGTGTGCGCGTTCAGGCCGACGGCCAGATGAAGACTGGCCGCGACGTCGTGATCGGCGCGCTGCTGGGCGCCGACGAGTTCGGCTTTGCCACGGCACCGCTGGTGGTCGAGGGCTGCATCATGATGCGCAAGTGCCACCTGAACACCTGCCCGGTGGGCGTGGCCACGCAGGATCCGGTGCTGCGCAAGAAGTTCTCGGGCAAGCCCGAGCACGTGGTGAACTACTTCTTCTTCGTCGCCGAGGAAGCCCGCCAGATCATGGCCCAGCTGGGCATCCGCAAGTTCGACGACCTGATCGGTCGTGCCGACCTGCTGGACACCAAGAAGGGCATCGAGCACTGGAAGGCTCGCGGCCTGGACTTCGAACGCATCTTCGCGCTGCCGCCGGCCCCGGCCGACGTGCCCCGCCTGCACGTCAGCACGCAGGACCACGGCCTGGACAAGGCCCTGGACCAGCGCCTGATCGAGAAGGCCCAGCCCGCCATCCAGCGTGGCGAGAAGGTCCAGTTCATGGAGCAGGCCCGCAACGTCAACCGCACCGTCGGCGCCATGCTCTCGGGCGAGCTGATCAAGCACCATCCGGATGGCCTGCCTGACCAGACCGTGTTCATCCAGATGGAAGGCACGGGCGGCCAATCGTTCGGCGCCTTCCTGGCCAAGGGCATCACGCTGTACCTGATCGGTGAAGCCAACGACTACACCGGCAAGGGCCTGAGTGGCGGCCGCGTGGTCGTGCGCCCCAGCATCGACTTCCGTGGCAACGCCATCGACAACATCATCGTGGGCAACACCGTGCTGTACGGTGCCACCGAGGGTGAGGCCTTCTTCCGCGGCGTGGGCGGCGAGCGCTTCGGCGTGCGCCTGTCTGGCGCCACGGCGGTGGTCGAGGGCACGGGTGACCACGGTTGCGAATACATGACCGGCGGCACCGTGGTGGTGCTGGGCAAGACCGGCCGCAACTTCGCGGCGGGCATGTCCGGTGGCCTGGCCTATGTCTACGATGAAGACGGCCAGTTCAACAAGCGCGTCAACACCGCCCAGGTCTCACTCGAGAAGGTGCTGACCGCTGCCGAACAGGCCGACGCGGGCATCCCTCAGCACAAGGGCCAGGCCGACGAGGCCCTGCTCAAGAAGCTGGTCGAGGACCACCACCGCTGGACGGGCTCGCTGCGTGCCCGCGAGATCCTGGACAACTGGGCCACCGCGCGTGGCAAGTTCGTCAAGGTCTTCCCGCACGAATACCGTCGTGCCCTGACCGAAATGGGCGCCAAGCAAGAAGCAACCGTCACCATCGCCAAAGCCAAGGGTGATGACAAGGCGAAGTCCGGCAAGGCCAAGGCCTGAGCCCGACGATTAGGAGTTCACTGAAATGGGAAAAGTCACCGGCTTTCTGGAGTTCGACCGTCTGGAAGAGGGCTATGAGCCCGTCGAGAAGCGCGTCAAGGACTACAAGGAATTCGTCATCGGCCTGAACGCCGAGCAGGCCAAGATCCAGGGTGCGCGCTGCATGGACTGCGGCACGCCCTTCTGCAACAACGGCTGCCCGGTCAACAACATCATCCCGGACTTCAACGACCTGGTGTACACCGGCGACTGGAAGAACGCGATCACCGTGCTGCACAGCACCAACAACTTCCCCGAGTTCACCGGTCGCATCTGCCCGGCACCTTGTGAAGCGGCTTGCGTGCTGAACGTCAACGACGACGCGGTGGGCATCAAGTCCATCGAGCACGCCATCATCGATCGCGCCTGGGCCGAAGGCTGGGTCAAGCCCCAGCTGCCCAAGACCAAGACCGGCAAGAAGGTCGCCATCGTCGGCGCCGGCCCCGCCGGCCTGGCTGCGGCCCAGCAGCTGGCCCGTGCTGGCCACGACGTCACCGTCTTCGAGAAGAACGACACCGTGGGCGGCCTGCTGCGCTACGGCATCCCCGACTTCAAGATGGAGAAGTCGCACATCGACCTGCGCGTCAAGCAGATGGAAGCCGAAGGCGTGGTCTTCAAGACCAACACCATGGTCGGCGAACTGCCCAAGACGGGTGCGGCCAGCAAGGTCACCAACTGGGCGACCACCACCGTGAGCCCCGATCAGCTCAAGGCCGATTTCGACGCCGTGCTGCTGACCGGCGGCGCCGAGCAGTCGCGCGACCTGCCCGTGCCCGGCCGCGAGCTGGCCGGCATCCATTTCGCGATGGAGTTCCTGCCCCAGCAGAACAAGGTCAACGCCGGCGGCAAGGTCAAGGACCAGATCATGGCCACCGGCAAGCACGTGATCGTGATCGGCGGCGGCGACACCGGCTCTGACTGCGTGGGCACCTCCAACCGCCACGGCGCCAAGAGCGTGATCCAGTTCGAGCTGATGCCCATGCCCCCCGAGCAGGAGAACCGCGAGCTGACCTGGCCCTACTGGCCGTACAAGCTGCGCACTTCCTCCAGCCACGAAGAGGGCTGCGAGCGCGAGTTCGCCATCGCCACGAAGGAATTCATCGGCGAAAACGGCAAGGTCACCGCCGTCAAGACGGTGCGCGTCGAGTTCAAGAACGGCAAGTTCGAAGAAGTCGCCGGCTCCGAGCAGACGCTCAAGGCCGACCTGGTGCTGCTGGCCATGGGCTTCACCAACCCGGTGGAAACCATCCTGACCGGCTTCGGCGTCGACAAGGACAACCGTGGCAATGCCAAGGCCAGCACCGATTTCATCGGCGGCTACACGACCAACGTCGACAAGGTGTTCGCCGCTGGCGACATGCGCCGTGGCCAGTCGCTGGTGGTCTGGGCCATCCGCGAAGGCCGTCAGGCCGCGCGCTCGATCGACGAATTCCTGATGGGTTCGTCCACGCTGCCGCGTTGATAGGAAGAATGGAGATCGCGCAAGATCCCCCCTTTAGTGTGATGTTGTAGGCATCCATCGTAAAGAAAGCGGACAAGCGCTGATTCCCATATGATTGAGGGCTGGTGTCGAAGAGGCACCAGCCCTTTTTCTTTGCCATGCCCCCACCCCAATTTCAGCTGCCTGACACCGTCCTGCCGTCACGCCAGCCCGAGTCCTTCATCGAACTGCGTTCGGTGACCTGCGGCTACGGCGGTCGGGTCATCCTGAAGGACATCGATCTGGTCGTGCCCCGGGGGGCCGTGGTGGCCCTGATGGGCGTGTCCGGCGGCGGCAAGACGACCGTGCTGCGCCTGATCACGCGCCAGTTGCTGGCCATGAGCGGCGAGGTGCACTTCGATGGCCAGGACGTGGCCAAGCTCTCGCCCGAGGCCTGCCTGGCCATGCGCCGCCGCATGGGCATGTTGTTCCAGCAGGGCGCGCTGTTCACGGATCTGACCGTGTTCGAGAACGTGGCCTTCCCGCTGCGCGAGCACACCCGCCTGCCGGAATCCATCATCCGCGATCTGGTGCTGATGAAGCTCAATGCCGTGGGCCTGCGTGGTGCGCGCGATCTGTTGCCCAGCGAGGTGTCCGGTGGCATGGCCCGCCGCGTGGCCCTGGCCCGTGCCATGGCGCTCGACCCCGAACTCATGCTCTACGACGAGCCTTTCGCCGGCCTGGACCCCATCTCCATGGGCATCGCGGCCCGCTTGATCCGTGATCTGAACGACACCATGGGCCTGACGACCATCGTCGTCTCGCACGACGTCGACGAAACCTTCCTGATCGCCGACCACGTGGTGTTGCTGGCCAACGGCCGCATCGTGGCGCAGGGCTCTCCGGTGGAGTTGCGCGCCAGCGAGGACCCGCTGGTCCGCCAGTTCGTGCATGCGCGGCCTGATGGCCCGGTGCAGTTCCACCAGCCCGCCGTCGATGCGGGTGTGGATTTCGGAGTGCGCTGATGAAGTTCCTGCATCCCGCCGAAGTGGGCTACCAGGTGCGCAGCAAGCTGAGCGACATCGGCTTCGCCACGCGCCTGCTGCTGCGCCTGGTCTCGCTGCTGGGCGCCACGCTGCGCCGTGGCCGCCTGCTGGCCGATCAGATCCATTTCCTGGGCAACCATTCGCTGGCCATCATCACGGTGTCCGGCCTGTTCGTGGGCTTCGTGCTGGGCCTGCAGGGCTACTACATCCTGCAGCGTTACGGCTCCAGCGAAGCGCTGGGCCTGATGGTGGCGCTGTCGCTGGTGCGAGAACTGGGCCCGGTGGTGGCCGCGCTGCTGTTCGCCGGCCGCGCGGGCACCTCGCTCACCGCGGGCATCGGCCTGATGAAGGCCGGCGAGCAGCTGGCCGCCATGGAGATGATGGCCGTCGATCCGGTGCGCCGCGTGCTGGCGCCGCGCTTCTGGGGCGGTGTGATCGCCATGCCCCTGCTGGCGGCTGTGTTCTCGGCCGTGGGCATCCTGGGCGGCTACCTCGTCGGCGTCGTGATGATCGGTGTCGACTCGGGCGCCTTCTGGTCGCAGATGCAGAACGGTGTCGATGTCTGGAAGGATGTCGGCAACGGCCTGCTCAAGAGCGTGGTGTTCGGCGTCACCGTCACCTTCATCGCGCTGCTGCAGGGCTATGAATGCCAGCCCACGCCCGAAGGCGTCTCGCGCGCGACCACCCGCACGGTGGTGATGGCCTCGCTGGCCGTGCTGGCGCTGGATTTTGTGTTGACCGCGATGATGTTCTCGCTCTGAGCGACATCGCGTCTGGAGATTTTCGAATGCCGCGTTCAAAAGTGGATATCTGGGTGGGCTTCTTCGTGCTGCTGGGCGCGGCCGCCATCGTGTTCCTGGCCCTCAAGGCCGGCAACCTGCTGACCCTGTCGTTCGACAGCGGCGTCACGGTCACGGCCCGCTTCGACAACATCGGCGGCCTCAAGCCGCAGGCGGCCGTCAAGAGCGCCGGCGTGGTGGTGGGGCGTGTCAAATCCATCACTTTCGACCCCAAGACCTTCCAGGCCCAGGTGGACATCACCCTCAACAAGGGCGTGGAATTTCCGAAAGACACGTCAGCGAAGATCCTCACCGCCGGCCTGCTGGGCGAGCAGTACATCGGGCTGGAGCCGGGCTATGACCAGTTGAACCTGGCTCAGGGCGACGCGATCAAGCAGACCCAGTCTGCGATCGTGCTCGAGAACTTGATCAGCCAGTTCCTGTACAGCAAGGCCGCGGACGGACCTTCCGATGCAGCCTCGGGAGAAAAGAAATGAACCAGATGAGGTCGGTGAGCAGGGCGTGCATGCTGTCTGCGCTCGTGCTGAGCGTGGCGGTGCTGCAGGGGTGCGCCACCGCGCAGAACAGGGACCCGCTGGAGTCCCTCAACCGCAAGGTGTTCAGCTTCAACGAGACGGTGGACGATGCCGTGCTCAAACCGGTGGCCACGGGCTACGTGAAGATCACGCCCAAGCTGGTGCGCACGGGCGTGAGCAACTTCGTCAACAACATCAAGGATGTGTGGTCGGCCATCAACCTGGTGCTGCAAGGGCGCCCCGGCGAAGCCGCCCAGGAGGTGCTGCGTGTCAGCCTGAACAGCACCTTGGGCCTGGCCGGGTTCATCGACATCGCCCGTCCGATGGGGCTGGACCGCCACAACGAGGATTTCGGCCAGACGCTGGCGGTATGGGGCGTGCCTCAGGGCGCCTACCTGGTGCTGCCCTTCCTGGGCCCGTCCACCACGCGCGATGTGGCCGATCTGCCGGGCAACTGGTATTTCTCGCCGAGCGCCTTGTTCCGCGAGCCCCGAGATGCCAATGCCGTGCGCATCCTGACCATCATCAATGCCCGTGCCGAGGTGCTCAGCGCCTCCAACCTGCTGGGCGACATCGCGCTGGACCGATACGCCTTCCTGCGTGATGCCTACCTGCAGCGCCGACTGAGCCTCGTCTACAACGGCGATCCGCCCGAGGAGGACGACAATGGCGTCGAGTACGACAACGGCGACCCCACCACATCCGACCCCGCCACGCCGCAGGCGCCGGTGCAGCCGCAGAGCCTGTTGCTGCCCGAGGTCGAGCCCGGCCCGGTGATCTGGCGCCGTGATCTGGCGCTGGCCGACGATCTGGCCGGCAGCCTGACGCCATCCTCGCTCGCCGGGCAGGTGCTGGCGGCGCCACTGCCATCCTGGATGCAGCAGGTGGGGGCCGCTGAAAATGCGGTCACCGCGGGTGGCGCGAACACCGCCAAACGGCCTACCTTGTCCGAAAACAAGGGTTTCAATTTGTCAACGCCGACCCTGGATGAGCTGCGCGGTCTGCGCGCAGACGTTGACGCGCGTTAAGAGATCTGGGCCTCGACCTGTGCGGGGCCGTGAAAGGACACTACATGACTGACAAGCAAGCCCGATCTTCCTCGCGTTCGCCCCTGATCGTTGGCCTGGTGGCTCTGAGCGCCGCCTGGGCGCTGGCCGCGCCGGTCCAGGCTCAGCAGGCCGGTGCGCCGGCGGCGCCTGCCACCGCCAAGGCGGCCGTGCCGGCCGATGTGTTCATTAAGAACCTCAGTGGCGAGGTGCTGGCCTCGATCCGCAGCGACAAGAGCCTGCAGGCTGGCGACACCCGCAAGGTGGTGTCCCTGGTGGACAGCAAGATCCTGCCCAATGTGAACTTCCAGCGCATGACGGCCTCGGCCGTCGGTCGCAACTGGCGCCAGGCCACGCCCGAGCAGCAAAAGCGCCTGCAGGACGAGTTCAAGAACCTGCTGATCTACACCTATGCCGGTGCCGTCGGCCAGATCCGCGACCAGGCCGTGGACGTCAAGCCCCTGCGTGCCCGCCCCGAGGACACCGACGTGGTGGTTCGCACCCAGGTCAAGGGTTCGGGCGACCCGATCCAGCTGGACTACCGCCTGGAGAAGTCCGGCGACGGCTGGAAGATCTACGACGTCAACGTGATGGGTGCCTGGCTGGTGCAGACCTACCAGAGCAGTTTCGCGCAAGAGGTGTCCGCCTCGGGCGTCGATGGCCTGATCGCCAAGCTGGCCGAGCGCAACAAGCAACTGGCCGCCAAGAAGTAAGCGCACAGGGCTGTTCGACAATGCTGATGCTGCCGGCCATCCTCACGCACGCCGAGGTGCGTGACATCCTGCGCCTGTTCCGCGAGACACTGGACCAGGCCGCGGCTGCCCATGGGCAGGATGCCGTCCTGCTCACGGTGGATGGCTCGGCGCTGCAGCACTTCGATTCGAGCGCCCTGGCCGTGCTGCTGGAATGCCAGCGCATGGCGCGGGCCAAGGGGCGTGCCTTCGCGGTGCAGTCCCTGCCGGCCCGCCTGACCGAGCTGGCCAAGCTCTACGGCGTGGACGGGCTGCTGCAGTCGGCCTGACGCCCGCTCTCAGGCCTCCTCGGCCCACGCGAAGCCGTCGCGTGCCACCAGGGCGCTGGCCGCCGGTGGGCCCCAGGTGCCGGCCGTGTAGGCCCTGATGCCGGCGGGATCCTGCTTCCAGGCCTGCAGCACCGGTTCCACCCAGCGCCAGGCTTGCTCCTGCTCGTCCGAACGCACGAACAGGTTGAGCCGCCCGGCGATCGCATCAAGCAGCATGCGTTCGTAGGCACCCACCCGTTCGGTGGGGAAGGCCTTGTCGAAATCCAGGTCCAGCGACACGGGTGACAGCGCTTCCAGCCCTTCCGGATTGAACACGCTGCGTTCGGTGCCGCGCGCGGCCAGCAGGTGCAGCTCCAGGCCGTCTTCCGGCTGCAGCTTGATCACCAGGCGGTTGGGCGCGTGGCTGCCCGGGAAGATCGGGTGCGGCGTGGGGTGGAAGTTCACCACGATCTCGGAATGCCGCTGCGCCAGGCGCTTGCCGGTGCGCAGGTAAAAAGGCACGCCCGCCCAGCGCCAGTTCTGCACTTCGCATTTGAGGGCCACGAAGGTCTCGGCGTGGCTGCTGAGGGGCACCTTGTCTTCTTCCAGGTAGCCGCGCACGGTCTGGCCCATCACATTGCCCGCGCGGTACTGGCCGCGCACCACGTCGCGGGCCACCGACACGGCATCGAAAGGCTTGAGCGAGCGCAGCACTTTGAGCTTCTCGTCGCGGATGGCGTCGGCATCGGCGCTGGACGGCGGCTCCATCGCCATCATGGTCAGCAATTGCAGCGCATGGTTCTGGATCATGTCGCGCAGGGCGCCGGTGCGGTCGTAAAAGTCGCCACGCGTTCCCACGCCCAGGCTTTCAGCCAGGGTGATCTGGATGTTGGCCACGCGCTCGCGCCGCCACAGCGGCTCGAACAGCACGTTGCCGAAGCGCAGCGCCATCAGGTTCTGCACGGCCGGCTTGCCCAGGTAGTGGTCGATGCGCAGGGCCTGGCGCTCGGTGAACACGGAGCGCACCACGCGGTTGATCTCCTGGGCGCTGGCCAGGTCGTGGCCGAGCGGCTTTTCGAGCACCACGCGCACGCGCTCGTGGTTCAGTCCGGCCGCGCCCAACTGCTCGCAGATCTGCGGGAACAGGTGCGGGCTGGTGGCCAGGTACATGACCACGGTGTCGGCGTGCCGCTCGTCCAGCCAGGCGGTGAGGCGCGCGTAGTCGGCCGGCTGCGACAGGTCCATCCGCAGGTAGTGGATGGCGCGCGAGAACTGCTCGAACTCGTCGTCGCTGGGGCGCTTGGCGCTGTCGGCTTCGGCCAGTCGCTCCTTGAGCCATGCGCGGTAGCCGGCATTGTCGCGCTCGTCACGGGCCACGGCCAGGATGCGCCCCCCCAGCGGCAGGGTGCCATGGCGCCAGGCCTGGAACAGCGAAGGCATCAGCTTGCGCCAGGTCAGGTCGCCGGTTCCCCCGAAAAAGACAAGGTCAAAGGCCATGAGGATGATTTGAGTCGACCACTGAGGCCGATTGTCATCAAAATACCCTCAGAATCGATCTCATCAACGAACAAATCATTGCCCTGCAGGGGTGCATTTCCATGGTTTCGCAACTCGATCAGCTCAAAGCCTTCACCACGGTCGTGGCCGACACCGGCGACTTCAAGCAACTGGCCCAGTTCGCCCCGCAGGACGCGACCACCAATCCTTCGTTGATCCTCAAGGCGGTGCAGAAGCCCGACTACGCGCCGCTGCTGGCCGAGGCCGTGACGGCCCACAAGGGCGAACCGCTGGACGTGATCGTCGACCACACGCTGGTGCGCTTCGGCCAGGAGATCCTGAAGGTGATCCCGGGCCGCGTCTCGACCGAGGTGGATGCGCGCCTGAGCTTCGACACCGAGGCCACGCTGGCACGCGCCCGCCGCATCATCAGGCTGTACGAGGCCGCTGGCACGGATCGCCAGCGTGTGCTGATCAAGGTGGCCGCCACGTGGGAAGGCATCCAGGCCGCGCGCGTGCTGGAGCAGGAGGGGATCCGCTGCAACCTGACGCTGCTGTTCTCGTTCGCACAGGCGCAGGCCTGCGGCGATGCCAAGGTGCAGCTGATCTCGCCCTTTGTGGGCCGCATCTACGACTGGTACAAGAAGACCGCCGGCAGCAGCTGGGACGAGGCCGCCAACGCCGGGGTGAATGACCCAGGCGTGAAGTCGGTGGCGCGCATCTACGCCCACTACAAGCAGCACGGCATCCGCACCGAGGTGATGGGCGCGAGCTTCCGCAACGTGGGCCAGATCCTCGCACTGGCCGGCAGCGACCTGCTGACGATCAGCCCGGACCTGCTGGCGCAACTGCAAACCAGCGACGCGCCGGTGTCGCGCCACCTGGTGCCGGCCGACACGGTCAAGCCGGCGCCGGCGCCCTTGAGCGAGGCGGCCTTCCGCTACGCGCTCAATGAAGACGCCATGGCCACCGAGAAGCTGGCCGAAGGCATTCGGGCGTTTGCCGTCGACGCGGGCAAGCTCGACGGCCTGATCGAAGCGCAGCGCTGAGCACGCAGGGGCCAAGGGAGAGCCACTGACATGAGCAGTAAACGTTGTGACCAGACCGTGGCCTGGGGTGCCCTGCAAGGGCACTGGCAGGCCCATGGCAGAGACCTCGATCTTCGCGAACTTTTCGCGCAGGACCCGCAGCGCTTCGAACGCTGGGCCTTGACCGCACCCGAGATGCTGGTGGACATGTCCCGCGCGCGCTGGGACGTGGCCACGGGCCGGCACCTGATCTCGCTGGCGCGCGAGTGCGGTTTCGAAGCGCACCGCGACGCCATGCTGGCCGGTGAGCACATCAACCACACCGAAGACCGCGCGGTGCTGCACACGGCCCTGCGTGCGCCCAAGGGACAGGGCCCTCAGAGCTATGCCGTGCATGCGGTGCTGGACCAGATGCTGGCCTATGTGGAGCAGGTGCGCGCCACGGCGGGTGGCCTGCAGCCTGGCGAGATCCACGATGTGGTGAACATCGGCATCGGTGGCTCCGACCTCGGCCCGCAGATGGTGCTGCCGGCGCTGGATGCCTGGGTGCATCCGAAGCTGCGCTTCCACTTCGTCTCCAACGTGGACGGACACGATCTGGCCCCGGTGCTGCGTTGCCTGGACCCAAAGCACACGCTGTTCATCGTCGCCTCGAAAACCTTCACGACGCAGGAGACCATGGCCAACGCACACGCGGCGCGGCAGTGGTTCTTTGACCAGGGCGGCACCGACGTGGCGCGTCACTTCGTGGCCACCACCACCAACGTGGAGGCCTCCAAGGCGTTCGGCGTCAAGACCACGTTCGGCTTCTGGGACTGGGTGGGCGGCCGCTTCTCGATGTGGTCGTCCATCGGCCTGCCGATCGCGCTGGCGCTGGGGGCCGACAACTTCCGCTCACTGCTGGCCGGTGCCCACGCGATGGACCGCCATTTCGCCGAGGCACCGCTGGAGGCCAACGTGCCGGTGTGGCTGGGCCTGATGGACCTGTGGAACCGCAATTTCCATGGCTACACCAGCCAGTGCATCGCGCCGTACCACCATGGCCTGGTGCGCTTTCCCGCTTATCTCCAGCAATTGATGATGGAGAGCAACGGCAAGCAGGTGGACGCTGACGGGCGCGCGCTGCCCTACGACACCAGCAGCGTGGTGTGGGGCGAGCCGGGCACCAACGGCCAGCATGCGTTCTTCCAGATGCTGCATCAGGGGACATCCGTGGTGCCGGTGGAGTTCATCCTGACGCGCAAGCCTGGCCACCGCGACACGGCGAACTGGTCACCGGCGTTGCGGGCGCAAATGGACGAGCAGCACCGCATGCTGCTGGCCAATGGCCTGGCGCAGGCCCGCGCCCTGATGGTGGGCAAGACCACCGAAGAGGCGGCGGCCGAATCGGCGCCCACCGCATCGCCATCCCTGGACCCGGCCGTGCTGGCGCGCCACCGCACCTTTCCGGGCAATCGCCCGAGCATCACCTTGCTGCTGGAGCAGCTCAATCCGGCCTCTCTGGGCGCGCTGGTGGCACTGTACGAGCACCGCACCTTCGTGAGCGGGGCGCTGTGGGGCATCAACAGCTTCGACCAGTGGGGCGTGGAGTTGGGCAAGGCCATGTGCAAGGACCTGCTGCCCCGCCTGGCCAATGGCGATGTGTCTGGCCTGGATGCGGCCACGGCGGCCTTGATCCAGCGGCTGGCTTGAGGTCGATGCGCAATGAGCGCTCCGGCGTTCGAGCCGCCTCAGGCCGTCGTGTTCGACTTCGGCGGTGTGCTGTTCAACTGGCAGCCGCTGCAGCTGATCCAGGCGGTGCTGCCTTCCCATGCCCGAGACGAGGCCGAGGCGACCGTGCTGGCGCAGGCGGTGTTCCAGTCCTTCGTGCCCGGCAGTGACTGGGCCGAATTCGACCGCGGTGTGCTGGCCTGGGACGAGGTGAGCGGCCGCATCGCCACGCGCACGGGCCTGCCACAAGCCGACGTGCACCGGCTGATGGCGGCCATTCCGCCGCACCTGGCGCCCATCGCCAGCACAGTGGCCTGGCTGGAGCGCCTGGCGGCAGCAGGTGCGCGGCTGCATTTCCTTTCGAACATGCCGGCGCCTTTCGCGGACTACCTGTTGCAGTCACATGCCTTTCTGGGGCTGTTTCTGTCAGGCGTGTTCTCGAGCGAAGTGCACCAGGTCAAGCCGAACGACGACATCTTCCACACCGCGGCCGAGCGCTTCGGCGTGGATCCGGCCCGCACGGTGTTCATCGACGATCACCCGTACAACGTCGGTGCCGCCCGCGCCTTGGGCTGGCGTGCCGTGCAGTTCCAGGACGCAGCCCAGTGCGAAGCCGACTTGAAGGCGCAGGGATGGCTGTGAGCGTACGGGCCCGAAAAGCAAACCGGGGCCACGAAGGCCCCGGCATCTGGGAGGTCGGCAATGCGCCCGGCGTCAGGCCGGCTCGGCCTCGGTCAAGGCCTTGCGCATCTTCTTCATGGCGGCGACCTCGATCTGGCGGATGCGCTCGGCGCTGACGCCGTAATCGGCCGCCAGTTCGTGCAGCGTCATGCCGCCCGAACCGTCGTCGTTGACCTTGAGCCAGCGCTCTTCGACGATCCGGCGGCTGCGGTCGTCCAGGCTCCCCAGGGCATTGACGATGCCCTGGCTGGCCAGCCAGTCGCGGCGCTGCGCTTCGATCACGCGGGTGGGCTCGCTGGCCTCGTCCGCCAAGTAGGCCAACGGGGCGGCTGGGCCTTCGCCATCGTCGTCGGTGGAGGGCTCGAGCGCGACATCACCGCCGGCCAGGCGCGTTTCCATCTCGATCACGTCCTCCGGACGCACATCGAGTTCGCGGGCCACGCGCTGGATTTCTGCTTCGCTCAGGCCGGCGCGACCGACATGGCTGTCGTCGGCCTCGTTCTTGAACTGGTGCTTGAGCGAGCGCAGGTTGAAGAACAGTTTGCGCTGCGCCTTGGTGGTGGCCACCTTGACCGTGCGCCAGTTCTTCAGCACGTATTCGTGGATCTCTGCCTTGATCCAGTGCATGGCATAGCTGACCAGGCGCACGCCCTGATCGGGGTCGTAGCGCTTGACGGCCTTCATCAGGCCGACGTTGCCTTCCTGGATCAGGTCACCTTGAGGCAGGCCGTAGCCCATGTATTGGCGAGAGATCGACACCACCAGACGCAGGTGCGAGAGCACCAGGCGGCCGGCAGCCTGCACGTCCTGCTGATCGCGCAGGCTGCGGGCCAGCGCTTGCTCCTCGTCGGCTTCCAGCATGGGAATGGCCTGGACGGCGCGGATGTACGCGTCCAGATTGCCCAGCGAGGGCACCAGGCTCCAGGGATCACGGGGGGCGATGGCGTTGGCAGTTGTCATGAAATGGCTCCTTTCGGGCTCCTTCCGAAACAATATTAGCACTCCCGGGTAAAGAGTGCTAAAGCCCGGAATAAGTTCCCGAAAGGCGAGGGCAAATGTGGTGCCCAAGGCTGGCCAGTGCCAGCCGCGAAGGCGTCTAGAGCGCCTTCATTGGACCGGACATGGCGGTGGATGAAGGCTTTGAAAGAGGGCGCCTTTGCCTTATTTTCGAAAATATCGGTTGTCAGATGAGGCGAGAGCCCGGGCCTCAATGGGCGATGCGCCCGTACAGGCTTTGCAGGGCGCGGGGCAGGTCCGACAATTGACGTACGGAGAGATGGCGGCGATGCCCGAAAACCTGGCTCATGAGGCCTTGGGCAGGATCGCACAGTACGTCCAGCCCGCCTACGGCCACCCGCCGGGCGGCGGCTTCGAGCACGGCTTGGCGGGCATCTTCCAGCAGGTAGCGCGGGTCGTGGATGTCGATGTCGAAGGGCTCGCCGTCGGTGAGCACGATGACCAGGCGGTGGTCGGCGCGGTTGGCGCAGGCCAGTTCGGTGGCATGGCGCAGGGCGGCCCCCAGGCGGGTGGACAGGGCACCTTCGACGCTGGCCAGTCGGGCACGCACCTCTGGCCTCATGGGCTCTGTGAAGTCCTTGAAGCGCAGGTATTGCACTTCGTGCCGGCCGGCCGAGCGAAAGCCGTGGATGGCGCAGCGGTCGCCCGCGTGTTCGACAGCCTGCGCCATCAGTTCGGCGGCCTGGCGGATCAGCGGCAGGGGGCCATGTGGTTGGCCAGGGCAGGGCTGCGACACCGAACGTGAGAGGTCCAGCAGTAGGAGCACGGCCAGGTCGTGGCGCTGGCGCTGGACGCGCAGGTGCACGCCCCGCTCGGCGGTGTCGCCCCGACGACGGGCCATCGAGCGCTCGATGACGGCGTCCAGGTCCAGCGCATCGCCGTCGCGCTGGGCACGGTGTCGCACGGGGTGGTGCACCTGGCTGGCGCGAAGCAGGCGCTGCAGCGTGGTGTGCAGGCCGGGCTGCGGTGGGGCGGATGCGCCAGAGGGCGAGGCGGGCAGTGGCGTGTCGATCACGGTGGCCCAGTCCGGGCGGTAGGCTCCGATCAAGCGGTCCCATTCCCGGTGGCGTCGGGGTGGGATGGCCTGGGTGTCCGGGGGCCGAGCGGAGTCGTGGCAGGTATCGATCGGGCGCTCCTGCAAGGCGGTGACTTGGTCGGCGCGGGCATCGATGCGGTGGGTGTGCTGTTCGGCCTGCACCACGGGGCGGGCGCCGTCGGGCAGTTCGGCGGTGGGGCTGTCCTTCGGCGGCTCGTCCGGCAGCCACAGGTGGGCGTTGTCATCGCGGTAGGCGGGCGTGACCACCCAGTTGCGCGCGTCGAACTGCAGGCGCATCTGGCCGATGTCGTGGCCGAGCAGCGAGGCGGCTTCGCGCAGCGCGCCGGGGCTGTTCAAGGCGCCGTCGCGGCAGAATGCCCGGGCCTTGGCGATCCACGGGTGCGGGTCGTCGCAGGCCGGGTCGAGCAGCGCGCGCGATAGGCGGGCCAACAAGGTGCGCACCTCGCCGCCGTCGGCCGGGCTGGCGGTGTGCAGCGGGCCCCACAGGCGCATCAGGCCCGGCAGGTCACGCAGGGCCAGGGCTTCGGCGCGGGCGTCTTCCAGCACGCCGATCAGAAGGCGCTGCAAGGGCTTGAGCGAACCGACCTGGTGCGGTGTGGCGGGAAAGGCGCGGTGGGCCGCCGCGTGCGCGGCCGAGGCGAAGTACATGCGCGTTGCCAAGGCGCCGCGCACGCCGCGTTGCTGGCGCGGCAGGTGCAATCCCAGGTTGGACAGGAAGGGGCGCGTGCTGTCCAGCGCATCGGCGATGTCGTGCAGGGGTGGTGGCTCGCCCCACAGGGCGCGCAAGTAGTGGCTCAACGGTGCGCGAAGTGGCGCCAGCGATGCGCTTGCATCGTCGGGGCTGCCTTGCTGCGGTGGGATGGGCATGCGGCCATCGTCCTCAGAAGCTGGCCTCGATGGCCTGCTGCAAGGCCATGCGCAACTCATCGCCATCGGCCAGGGGCGCGGCGATGGCGGTGCGGCAGGCCAGCATCGGTTTGATGCCGCCCGTGATCAGTCCGCCGGCATGGATCAGCATGCGCGTGGAGGCCCCTTCCTCCAGGCCCTGGCCACGCAGGCGGCGTGTGCGTGTGCCCAGGGCCACCAGCCGCTGCGCCATGTCCGGCGAGACGCCGCTTTCGGCGGCCACCACCTCGGCCTCCTGCTGGGGCGGCAGGTAGTCGAAGTCGATGGCCGCGAAGCGCTGGCGCGTCGAGGTCTTCAGGTCCTTGGACAGGCTCTGGTAGCCAGGGTTGTAGGACACGATCAGCATGAAGTCCGGGTGCGCGGTCAGCACCTCGCCCTTGCGGTCCAGCGTGAACTGCCGGCGCGTGTCGGCCAGCGGGTGGATCAGCACGGTGGTGTCCTGGCGGGCCTCGACCACTTCGTCCAGGTAGCAGATGGCGCCGTGGCGCGCGGCCAGCGTGAGCGGGCCGTCCTGCCAGCGCGTGCTGTCGTCCTCCAATAGCCATCGGCCGGCCAGGTCGCCCGCGGTCAGGTCTTCATGGCAGGACACGGTGATCAGCGGGCGCCCTATCCGCCAGGCCATGTGCTCGACGAAGCGCGTCTTGCCGCAGCCGGTGGGGCCTTTGAGCAGCAGCGGCATGCGCCGTTGCCAGGCCGCTTCGAACACGGCGATCTCGTCGCCTTGCGCGCGATAGTGCGGCTCGCGGTTGATGCGGTAGCCCGACAGGGCGGCGTCGTTCATCAGCGTGTCCAGTGGCATGGCGTCATGGCCGCCCATCAGCGGTGTTGCAGGTCGCTGGCATTGGGGATGCCGGGGATGGGGCATTCCTCCACGCCCGGTGCGGATCGCGTGAAGGACTCGACCATCTCGCGGGTGCCCTCGGGGTCGGTGACCCACTTCGTGTAGAAGTCGTAGGGGCAGGCGGCCACGCCGTGCGCATCCTCGCGCGAGTTGATCTTGCCGGTGTAGCCGCGGTGCAGCAGCTTGTAGAGGTGGTTCTCGGACTGCATGGTGCGGCGCGCGTCACGGATCAGGCTGGTGGACAGCGCGGCGTACTGGATGCCGTACTCTTCTTCGCCGCATTCGCCCAAGGTGCGGCCGTCGAAGCCGATGATGGCGCTGTGCCCGAAGTAGCTGTAGACGCCGTCGAAGCCGGCCGCGTTGGCCACGGCCACGTAGCTGTTGTTGGCCCAGGCCATGGCCTTGGCCATCAGCACCTGCTGGTCCTTGGCGGGGTACATGTAGCCCTGGCAGCGCACGATCAGCTCGGCGCCCTTCATCGCGCAGTCGCGCCAGATCTCGGGGTAGTTGCCGTCGTCGCAGATGATCAGGCTGACCTTCAGGCCCTTCGGGCCTTCGCTCACGTAGGTGCAGTTGCCGGGGTACCAGCCCTCGATGGGCACCCAGGGCATGATCTTGCGGTACTTCTGGACGATCTCGCCCTGGTCGTTCATCAGGATCAGCGTGTTGTACGGCGCCTTGTGGGGGTGCTCCTCATGGCGCTCGCCGGTCAGCGAGAACACGCCCCACACCTTGGCCTTGCGGCAGGCCGCCGCGAAGATCTCGGTCTCCTCGCCGGGCACGGCGGCGGCGGTGTCGTACATCTCCTGAGAGTCGTACATGATCCCGTGCGTGGAGTACTCCGGGAAGATCACCAGATCCAGGCCGGGCAGGCCCAGCTTCATGCCTTCGATCATTTCGCCGATCTTGCGCGCATTGGCCAGCACCTCTGCCTTGGTGTGCAGCCGTGGCATCTTGTAGTTGACGACGGCCACGCCGACGGTGTCCTTGCTGCTGGAAATATCGCCGTGCATCATTTGGAAAGCTCCTGTGGGGGTATCGAAAAAAACGAAGGGACGAGTTCGCCCGCATCCGCATGCGAGATGGGATGACTCAATCGGGCAGAGGAGATGCGCTGCGGTACGCCACGCTGCTGTGGCGGTGCGTGCGCTGGGGCGGCACGCGATGCAGGCATCGATGATCGAAACAAGCGAACAAGAAAAAAAGGCCTGACAGCGCAGGTGGTGCGCGATCAGGCCTTGTTGCCTTGGCAGCGGTGCGACGGTGTTGTCGCGCTTGCTGCGGTGGAATCAATATAAGGGCCGGCTTCAAGCACTGTCAAGTGCGCGTGTGAGGGCCAGGACAATGTTGTGGCCGCGCCCGCACGTTTGCGAGAATGAACGCCACGACAACTCCTTTGATTGCAGTACCCGTGGCCAACACCAGTCCCATCAACGTGGGCGTTCTGTTCTCCAGCGAGGGCACCACGGCGGGGATCGAGCGGTCCCAGCTGCTGGGCACCTTGTTCGCGATCCGCGAGATCAACGAGGCCGGTGGCATCGATGGCCGCGAGCTGGTGGCCCTGCATCGCGATCCGCAATCGAACCTGCAGCGCTACCAGCAGCTGGCCACGCAGCTGGTTCGTGACGACAACGTCAACGTGATCTTCGGCTGCTACATGTCGAGCACACGCAAGGCGGTGATCCCGGTGGTGGAGAAGTGGAACCGGCTGCTGTTCTACCCGACGCTGTACGAGGGCTTCGAGTTCTCCAACAACGTGATCTACACGGGCGCCGCGCCCAACCAGAACAGCGTGCTGCTGGCCGACTACATGACGCGCCACTTCGGCCCGCGCGTGTACATGGTGGGCAGCGACTACATCTACCCGTACGAATCGAACCGCCTGATGAGCGACTTCGTGCTGACGCGGCCCGGTGGCACCAAGGTGGGCGAACGCTACGTGCGGCTCGACGCCACCGAAAAGGACTTCGCGCCTATCATCAAGGACATCCGCGAAAAGCAGCCCGACTTCATCTTCTCGACCGTGGTGGGCTCGGGCACGCGGCTGCTGTACCAGGCCTTCGCCGAGGCTGGGCTGGATCCAAAGCGCATGCCGCTGGCCAGCCTGACCACCTGCGAGGTCGAGGCCTCGGAGATGGGCGCTGGTGTGGCGCAGGGCCATATCACGGCCGCGCCGTACTTCCAGTCGCTGGACAACGAGGTCAATGCGGGCTGCCTGGCGCGGTTCAAGGCGCAGTTCGGCGACGAGGTGCCGCCCAACATGTGTTGGGAGGCGGCCTACTTCCAGGTGCACCTGTTCGCCAACGCCTTGCGCGCGGCGGGCAGCGACGAGATCGACCGTCTGCTGCCTTATCTGCTGGGCAGCGAGTTCGAGGCGCCGCAGGGCCGCGTGCGCATCGATGCGGCCAACCACCACACGCGCCTGTATCCGCGCATCGGCCGGCTCGATGCGCACGGCCAGTACGAGGTGCTGGCCGAGACCGCCAACGGCATCGACCCGGATCCCTACCTGGTGCACCACGCGGTGGGCGAATGGAACGACCCGTTGGTGTTGAAGAACGCGCAGGAAGAGGCCGGCCATGGCGGGCGCTGAGGCCAGGCCCCGCGTGTCGGGCCGGGGCAAGCGCGCCACGCCCGATCTGCTCAAGAAGCTGCGCCATCTGCGCGTGGCGGTGTTCCATCCCAAGGACGCTGATGGCGAACTGCTGGCGGGGCAGCTGCAGCGCATCGGTTGCCAGGCGCTGATGTTCTGGCCGCCGCTGGATGAACTGCCCGACACGGTGGACGTGGTGTTCTGCGCCGTGCGCCCGGAACTGGCCGCGCGTGATTTCGCGTGGGCACGCGCCGAGCAGCCGCCGGCCATCGTGGCCGTGATCGACTACGAGAACCCCACCATCCTCGATGCCGTGCTGGAGCTGGGCGCGCAGGCCGTGCTGACGGCGCCGCTGCGATCGTCCGGCGTGCTGTCGTCCCTGCTGATGGCGCTGGCCCTGAGCGACGAGATGAAGGAAGGCCGCAAGCGTGTGGCGCGGCTGGAGAAGAAGCTGCTGGCCGCCAACCAGATCAGCGAGGCCAAGCTGATCCTGATGCGCACGCGCCAGGTCAGCGACACCGAGGCATACCGCCTGATCCGCGAACAGGCCATGAGCAAGCGCGTGGGCACCGAAGAGATCGCCCGCGCCATCATCCAGGCCGATGCGGTGCTGAACTACCAGGACCGCGGTTGATGTCCTAGGGGGTTGCGAAGTCGGTGGGCGGGCGACTAAGCTCGCCGCCATGCTGCATTGCAGCAAACATAACCATATCCAACCCCGGGGGTGAGCCATGAGTGCCTGTGCCATCGTGATGCGCCGTGTGCGCAGCGTGTCCAGATCCAGCATGTGGGCGATGGCCTGGGCTTTGGGTGGATGCCTTGGAAGTGCCGCGCCCGCCTGCGCCGATGTGCTGCCGCGCCTGCCTGCGCTCGCGCTCAAGGCGGATCAGGTCACGGTGTCGGGGCTGTCGTCGGGCGCGTACATGGCAGGGCAGTTCGGCGTGGCCTATTCGGCCTCGCTGTCGGGCGCGGCCGTGCTGGCTGGCGGGCCCTACGGCTGCTCGCGCGGTTCGGTGAGCACGGCCATGCTGGCCTGCTCCTGCCCGGCACAGAAGCCCTTCCTGCTCAGCCTGCTGCAGGCTTTTCCCGGCATGGGCTGCACGGCCTTCAGCCCCGAGGTCTACAACGTCTTCAGCGAGCGCGCCGTGCAGAACAACCGGGGCGCCATCGATGACACGGCGCAATTGCAACGCCACCGCATCTACCTGCTTTCCGGCGGGCAGGACCACGTGGTGGACCGCAAGCTCGTGAGCGCCGCGGAACTGCTGTATCGCCACTTGGGCGTGCCTGCGGCACAAATCCACCATGAAGACATCCCCGGCGCGGGCCACGCCTTTCCCAGCCTGCAGGCCACGGCCGCGTGCGGTGTGACGCAGCCGCCGTTCCTCAACCAATGCCAGGTGGACACGGCGGGCGACCTGCTCAAGTGGCTCTATCCTGACCTGGCTTCCGTGACGCCTGCCACGGACGATGGCGCGGCGTTCTACCAGTTCAGCCAGCGCCCTTATGCCGGCGCCGGGTTCACCGGCCTGGACACCACGGGGTGGGTCTACGTGCCTGCCGCCTGCAAGGTGGCTGGTGCGGGCTGCCGGCTGCACGTGGCCTTTCATGGTTGCGAGCAGGGTCAGAGCTTTCGGCTCGAAGGACAGGGAGCGCCTTACGGCCTGCACTTCGTCAAGGGCGCGGGCTACAACCGCTGGGCCGAGGCCGGGCGCCTCGTGGTGCTGTACCCGCAGGTCAAGCCCAGCACGCGCGGCAATCTGCTGGAGCCCTACCAATTCAATCCCAAGGGCTGCTGGGATTTCTGGGGCTACACCGAGAAATATGCCGCAGCGCACGGCACCTCACCCGACTTCGCCAAGCGATCGGCGCCGCAGATGCGTGCCGTCAAGGCCATGATCGACGAATTGCTCGCGGCACCCTGAGCGCTGGGGAAGCGCCTGCGGGGGAAGTGCTCAAGACCGAGGTGCATCGGCCGAAAAGCACCGTGTGAAGTTGCTGAACATCCTCTCCAGTCGTTTTTCATCGCTGTCCAGTTTCCGGGCCCAGGCGGTGCTGGTGTTCGGCGGCCTGCTGCTGGCGTTCACCATGGCGCTGGCGCTGCTGGTGTACCTGATCATCGCCCGCCAGGCCGTCACCGAGCAAGGGCAGGCCTTGCGCACGCAGGCGGCCAGCACGAGCGCCATGCTCGCCGAAGGGCTGTACGAGCGGATGCGCGAGGTGGACCTGCTCGCGTCCTCGGTGGCGCTGACGCCCGGCCAGAACGCCATCGACCCGCACACCTGGCTGCCCGTTCTGGAAAAAATGCAAGAGACGCGCCCGCAGTTCGCCTGGCTGGGCGTGACGGATGCGCAAGGCATCGTCAAGGTGGCCGCGCATGGCTTGCTGGAAGGCAAGGACGTGTCGGCCCGCCCCTGGTTCAAAGCCGGCTTGAAAGGACCCGCCGCCGGCGATGTGCACCCGGCCAAGCTGCTGGCCAACCTGCTGCCCGCGCAGGCGGACAACGATCCCTGGCGCTTCATCGATTTCTCCGCCCCCCTGATCGGCGCCAACGGCAAGGTGGTGGGGGTGCTCGGCGTGCACGGCAGCTGGCGCTGGGCGCAGGACGTGATCGACTCGCAGCGTTCGCCGGGGTCGCGCTACGAAGGGGTCGAGGTCTTCATCCTCGACAAGGTCGGCGCCGTGCTGCACCAGCCCAAGGGTTCGGCCAGCCTGGACAAGCCTCTGGCCCTGCCGAAGAGCCTGGCGCACGAGTCCGCCACCGTGGCGTGGCCCGATGGCCGCCATTACCTCACGGCGGTGGCCAAGGTGCCCGCCCGCAATGCCCTGACGGACATGGGCTGGACGGTGGTGGTGCGCCAGCCGCCGGATGTGGCCGTGAAGCTGGCCGTGCGCGTGCAGAAAACCGTGATCGGCGTGGGCGTGCTGGCCGGTGTGCTGGGCGTGCTGATGGTGTGGTGGCTGGCCGGCCGGCTGAATCGCCCGCTGGTGGAGATGGCCCGCGCGGCCGACCGCATCGCGGCTGGCGAGCGGGGCGTGCACATGGGCTACCACCGCAGCGTGGCCGAGCTGGTGCAGGTGTCGGCCGCCGTGGAGCACATGACCCGCGAACTGCTGCAGCGCGAGCAGGCCCTGGTGGCCTCGCGCGACGACCTGGAGCGCATGGTGCGCGAACGCACGGCCGAGCTGCAGGCCAGCAATGCCGAACTGGCGCGCGCCAATGCGGAGCTGGACAGCCTGTCGCGCCACGACCCGCTGACCCAGCTGCCCAACCGCCGCGCCGCCGATGAACGCCTGGTGCACGAGCTGGCCCGCCATCGCCGCAGCCAGACACCGCTGACCGTGATGTTGGTGGACATCGACCACTTCAAGAGCGTCAACGACACCCATGGCCACGGCGTGGGCGACGATGTGCTGGCGGAGGT
>DXIO01000044.1 GCA_019112875.1 Candidatus Aquabacterium excrementipullorum | reverse complement strand
TTCCTGACCGAGCCAACCCATGCTCGCCTGCTGATCGATCTGGCCGCCATGGCCTGTTGCCTGGGTTGGTTCAGTGTGCCGCTGTACGCGCAGATGCAGGCCCGGGCCGTGCCGACGCACCGGGCACGTGTCGTGGCGGCCAACAACATCCTCAATGCCATCTTCATCCTGGCCTCGGCCGCGATGGTGTGGGGGCTGGATGTGCTGGGGGCGGGGCTCGCTGGCACCTTGGGCGTGGCCGTGGCGCTGCATGCCGCGGTGATGGCCGGTGCCGCCCTGTGGCTGAAGTCCTCAGGCCCCAGGGCAGGCGCCAGCACCACCGACTGATCCCTGAACCCGGGGGGCATCGACCTCACGGTGCGTCATCGGCCGCATGGTAGAAAGCGGGCCATGGAACGCTTCATGACCCCTGCCACGGTGGCGCGCTGCCTGCCCTTTTTCCTGTTCATGGCCTTGCTGGTGCTGCGGGGCTCGCTGCCCACGGACGGCACTTCGCCCATCGATCCGCGCTGGGTCTATGGCATCACGGTGCTGGTGGTGGGCGCTTCACTGGTCTTCTTCTGGCGCCAATACACCGAGCTGCACAAGGGCACGGGGCTGACGCTGTCCGAACTGGCCTTGTCCATTGTCGTGGGCGCGGTGGTGTTCGGTCTGTGGATCAACCTGGACCACCCCTGGTTGATGATGAGCACCAGCGACAAGGTGGACTTCAAGCCGGTCGATGCCAATGGCGATCTGCTGTGGCCGCTGATCGCGGTGCGCTGGATCGGGGCTGCGTTGCTGGTGCCGGTGATGGAGGAGCTGTTCTGGCGCTCCTTCCTGATGCGCTGGATCGACAAGCCCGGGTTCGAGACGGTCGACCCGAAGACGGCCACGCTCAAGGCCATCGTGCTGTCCACCGGCGTGTTCATGCTGGTGCACACGCTGTGGTTCGCCGCCATCCTGGCCGGTTTGGCCTATGCCTGGTTGTACCGCCGCACGGGCAAGCTGTGGGCGCCCATCGTGGCCCATGCCGTCACCAATGGCGTGCTGGGCGTCTGGGTGGTGCTGCTGGGCAACTGGGACTTCTGGTGAGCACCTGTCAGACCCCGCGAGCGCGGTCGGCCGCGAACTGCTTGCGAAACTCTGCGAAGCGGCCTTCGTCCAGCGACTGGCGCACCTCGGTCATCAGGTTCAGGTAGTAGTGCAGGTTGTGCACCGTGGTCAGCATGGGGCCGAGCATCTCGCCGCAGCGGTCCAGGTGGTGCAGATAGGCGCGGCTGAAGTTGCTGCAGGTGTAGCAACTGCAGGTCTCGTCGATGGGGCGCTCGTCCGTCTTGTTGCGGGCGTTGCGCAGGCGCAGGTCGCCGAAGCGGGTGAACAGGTGGCCGTTGCGTGCGTTGCGGGTGGGCATCACGCAATCGAACATGTCCACGCCCGCGGCCACGCCGGCCACCAGGTCTTCCGGCGTGCCCACGCCCATCAGGTAGCGTGGCTTGTTGGCCGGCAGCTTGGGGCTGATGAAGTCCATCACGCGCATCATCTCGTCCTTGGGCTCGCCCACGCTCACGCCGCCGATGGCGTAGCCGGGCAGGTCCAGGTCGACCAGGCCGGCCAGCGATTCCTCGCGCAGGTGCTCGAACATGCCGCCCTGCACGATGCCGAACAGCGCGTTGGGGTTCTGCAGCTTGGTGAACTCGGCGATGCAGCGCTTGGCCCAGCGCAGGCTGAGCTCCATCGAGGCGCGCGCTTCCTTCTCGGTGGTGATGTGGCCGAGTGACTTGTCGCCCTTCCAGTAGGGCGTGCACTCGTCGAACTGCATGACGATGTCCGAGTTCAGGATGGTCTGGATCTGCATGCTGATTTCGGGCGTGAGGAACAGCTTGTCGCCGTTGACGGGCGATGCGAAGCGCACGCCTTCCTCGCTGATCTTGCGCATGTCACCCAGCGACCAGACCTGGAAGCCGCCCGAGTCCGTCAGGATCGGCTTGTGCCAGGCCTCGAACTTGTGCAGCCCGCCGAACTGCTGCATCACATCAAGCCCCGGGCGCATCCACAGGTGGAAAGTGTTGCCCAGGATGATCTGTGCGCCCATCTCTTCCAGCGAGCGCGGCATCACGCCCTTGACGGTGCCGTAGGTGCCCACGGGCATGAAGATGGGGGTCTCGACCACGCCGTGGTTCAGCGTGAGGCGTCCGCGGCGGGCGTTGCCTTCGGTCTTGATCAGGTCGAAATTGAGCATGGCGGGTCTCGCGGAGAAATCGTTGTCGATGCCTGGGGGCAGCGGGCCGGGGCAGGGCGGGGGATCAGCGGCGAGCGTGCTCGCGCTGGATCAGCATGGCATCGCCATAGCTGAAGAAGCGGTAGCGTTGCGCGATGGCATGGCGGTACAGGGCATGGATGTGCTCGTAACCGGCCAGGGCGCTCACCAGCATCATCAGCGTGCTCTTGGGCAGGTGGAAGTTGGTGATCAGCACATCGACCACCTTGAGGTCGAAGCCCGGGGTGATGAAGATGTCGGTGTCGCGGCTGCCGGCCTGCAGGGTGCGGCCGGGCGGGGCGTTCAGCGCGGCGGATTCCAGGGCACGCAAGGTGGTCGTGCCGACCGAGACGATGCGCCCGCCCGCGGCGCGCGTGCGCTCGATGGCCTCGGCCGTGGCTTCTGGCACCTCGAACCACTCGCTGTGCATCTTGTGCTCGGCCAGGTTCTCGGTGCGCACGGGCTGGAAGGTGCCGGCGCCCACGTGCAGGGTCACCTCGGCGCGCTGGATGCCTTTGTCGGCCAGGGCCTGCAGCAGGGCCTCGTCGAAGTGCAGCGCGGCGGTGGGCGCGGCCACGGCACCGGGCTTCTGTGCGAACACGGTCTGGTAGCGGCGCTCGTCCTCGGCCGTGTCCTCGTGCGTGATGTAGGGCGGCAGCGGCACGTGGCCATGCGCATCGAGCAACGGCAGCGGGTCGGACGGGAAGCGCAGGTGGAACAGGCCGCCGTCCGGGCCGCCACGGCCGATCACCTCGGCATCGAAGGCGTCGGCGAAGCGCACCGTGGCGCCGGGCTTGGGCGACTTGCTGGCGCGCAGGTGGGCCAGCACTTCGTTGCCCGGCAGGATGCGTTCGACCAGCGCCTCGACCGCGCCACCGGTGGCCTTGGCGCCGAACAGGCGGGCCTTGATCACGCGGGTGTTGTTGAAGACCAGCAGGTCGCCCGCGCGCAGCAGCGAGGGCAGATCCTTGAAGATGCGGTCGGTGGGGGTGTCGCCCAGGCCGTCGAGCAGGCGCGATGCTGTGCGCTCGACGGCGGGGGTCTGGGCGATCAGCGCCTCGGGCAGGTCGAAATCGAAATCGCCGAGGGTGAAGGTGCGTGGGACAGCAGAAGTCATGCGGATTGAGGGGCGGACGGGCCCCGTGCCAATGCCGATACCGGTTCAGTAAGCGGCTGAAGAACGATGCGCTGGGCGCCATCACTGGCGCATCAGCGCGAAACCGGTATTGTCGCTCATCGGGCACGCCCTGAGGGGTGAGCCGCCGCCGCATCGCGGAAAGCACCCGGCCTGAAGGGCACAATGCCCGCATCCTCTCGATTTCCGTGCCACCCGCGTGCCCGACAAGAGCCCCTCCACGCTGTCCGCCCCCGCCAAGGCCATGCTCAAGCTGGGCCTGGCGCGCGACATCGACCTGGCCCTGCACCTGCCGCTGCGCTACGAGGACGAGACCCGCCTGAGCCGCGTCATGGACCTGCGTGACGGCGACACGGCCCAGGTGGAGGGCATCGTGCGCGAATGCCGGGTGGACCTGCGCCAGCGCCGCCAGCTCATCGTCAAGCTCGACGACCACGGCACGGTGCTCATGCTGCGCTTCATCAACTTCTACGCCTCGCAGCAGAAGGCCTGGGCGCCCGGCGTGCGCCTGCGCGTGCGTGGCGAGGTGCGCCATGGCTTCTTCGGACGCGAGATGGTGCACCCCACCGTGAAGGTCGTTCAAGAGGACACGCCCCTGGCCGATTCGCTCACCCCGGTCTACCCGACCACGGCGGGCTTGCCCCAGGCCTACCTGCGCAAGGCGGTGGCTGCCGGCCTGTCCCGCGCGCCGCTGTTCGAAGTGCTGCCACCCGAGCTGATCCCGCCCGGCTGGCCCAGCTTGCGCGAGGCGCTGCGCTTTTTGCACCACCCGAGCCCGGAAGTGTCCACGCTCACGCTGGAAGACCACAGCCACCCGGCCTGGATGCGCCTGAAGTTCGAAGAACTGGTGGCCCAGCAGGTGTCGCAGCGCCAGGCCCGCATGGAGCGTGCGCACCTCAAGGCGCCTGCGCTGGTCGGCAAGGCGGGTGGCTTGCACGAGCGCCTGCTGGCCGTGCTGCCCTTCCAGCTCACCGCCGCGCAGCACCGCGTCACCGAAGAAATCGCCGCTGACATTGCCCGCCCCATGCCCATGCACCGCCTGCTCCAGGGCGATGTGGGCTCCGGCAAGACCGTGGTGGCCGCGCTGGCCGCTGCCGTGGCCATCGACGCCGGCTGGCAGTGCGCATTGATGGCGCCCACCGAGATCCTGGCCGAGCAGCACCTGCGCAAGCTGGTGGCCTGGCTGGAGCCGCTGGGCGTGACGGTGGCGTGGCTGACGGGCAGCCTCAAGAGCAAGGCCAAGCGCGAGCAACTGGCCCTGGTGGCCAGCGGCCAGGCACAACTGGTGGTCGGCACCCACGCCGTCATCCAGGATCAGGTGGAGTTTGCGAAACTGGGCCTGGCCCTGATCGACGAGCAGCACCGCTTCGGCGTGGCCCAGCGCCTGCAGTTGCGCCGCAAGCTGGAAGACCAGGCCCTGGAGCCGCACCTGTTGATGATGAGCGCCACGCCCATCCCGCGCACGCTGGCCATGACCTACCTGGCCGACCAGGACGTGAGCACCATCGATGAGCTGCCGCCTGGCCGCACGCCCATCGTCACGCGCGTGTTCGGCGACGGCCGCCGCGATGAGGTAATCGAGCGCATCCGCGAGGAGGTCGAGCGCGGTCGGCAGGTCTACTGGGTCTGCCCGCTGATCGACGAGACGCAGGAGTCCGACGAGGCCGCCGACACGCGCGCCGGCCGCCAGACGCAGAGCCGCCCGCCCCTGGACCTGAGCAACGTGACGCAGACGCACGAAGAACTCAGCGGCGCGCTGGTGGGCCACGGCGTGGGCCTGCTGCATGGCCGCCTGCCCGCCGCGGAGAAGGCCGAGGTGATGGCGAAGTTCTCCGCGGGCGAGCTGAAGGTACTGGTCGCCACCACCGTGATCGAAGTGGGCGTGGACGTGCCCAATGCCAGCCTGATGGTGATCGAGCACGCCGAGCGCTTCGGCCTGAGCCAGCTGCACCAGCTGCGCGGCCGGGTGGGGCGCGGCTCGGTGGCCAGCGTGTGCGTGCTGCTGTACAGCGCGCCGCTGTCCGATCAGGGCAAATCACGCCTGAAGGCCATGGCCGAGACCACCGATGGCTTCGAAATCGCCCGCCGCGACCTGGACATCCGCGGCCCCGGCGAGTTCATGGGCTCGCGCCAGTCCGGCGCGGCCTTCCTTCGCTTCGCCGATTTCGGGCAGGACGAAGACCTGGTGCACCAGGCCGGCGAAGCGGCCGAGGTGCTGCTCAAGCGCCATCCCAACGCCGCGCAGGAGCACGTGCGCCGCTGGCTGGGCGGCAAGGCCGAATACCTCAAGGCCTGAGCGCGGTCGGCTCGGCGCCGTCGTAAGATCACGCCATGACCTTGACCGAACTCCGATACATCGTGGCCGTCGCGCGTGAAAAGCACTTCGGCCGTGCCGCCGAAGCCTGCTTCGTCTCGCAACCCACGCTGTCCGTGGCGGTCAAGAAGCTCGAGGATGAGCTGGACGTGAAGCTGTTCGAGCGCGGCAGCAGCGAGATCACCGTCACGCCCCTGGGCGAGGAGATCGTGCGCCAGGCCCAGGCCGTGCTGGAGCAGGCCCACGCGATCAAGGAGATCGCCAAGCGCGGCAAGGACCCGCTGGCCGGCCCGCTGCGCCTGGGCGTGATCTACACCATCGGTCCCTACCTGCTGCCCGAGCTGGTGCGCAACGCCATCGACCAGGTGCCGCAGATGCCGCTGATGCTGCAGGAGAACTTCACCGCGCGCCTGCTGGAAATGCTGCGCGCCGGCGAGCTCGATTGCGCCATCCTGGCCGAGCCTTTCACCGACGCGGGCCTGGCCATGGCCCCGCTGTACGAAGAGCCCTTCGTCGTGGCGCTGCCGCGCACGCACCCGCTGGCCCAGCGCGAGCAGATCAGCGCGGAAGAGCTCAAGCAGGAGACCATGCTGCTGCTGGGCACCGGCCATTGCTTCCGCGACCACGTGCTGGAGGTGTGCCCCGAGTACGCGCGCTTCTCCAGCAACGCCGAGGGCATCCGCAAGAGCTTCGAAGGCTCGTCGCTGGAGACCATCAAGCACATGGTGGCCTCGGGCATGGGGGTGACCGTGGTGCCGCAACTGAGCGTGCCGGCCGAGACCAATCCGCACCTGGTCTACGTGCCCTTCGAAGAGCCCGTGCCCTCGCGGCGCGTGGTGCTGGCCTGGCGCCGCAGCTTCACGCGCTATGAGGCCATCGCCGCGCTGCGCAATGCCATCTACGCCTGCGAACTCAAGGGTGTGACACGGCTCACAGAGTGATCCAGGGCCTGCCCGGCATCACTCGGGCAGATCGTTGTCGTCCGGGGGGCGCCTTTGCTCATCGGGCGAAGGGGGGACTTCGTCCTCTTCGGTGGCCGTGCCGCGGCTCTCGAAGCAGTCCACCACCGAGAAGTACAGCGAGGCATAGAACGCGGCGAATACCCACATCACCGCCATGATCAGCGTCATGGTCATGAGGGGGGGCGAGGGCACGACCAGCGCGAGCACCTGCATCACCATGCCCACGGTGAACAGCAGGCCGACCCAGCAGGCACCATAGACCGCGAACGCCCCCAGGTTGCGCCAACTGGCCACCGCGCTGAAGAACAGCGCCTTGCCCACGGCCATGCGGCCCCAGTACACCAGGGCCGGCGTGTGCCAGAACACCAGTGACACCGGGATGGTCAGCGCCACCCACCAGGGCAGGAATGCCTGCAGAGCAGGGTCATTGAGCGGGCTTTCCGGCAGCGTGGTTTGCGGGGTGGAGGAGGGCGGGGCGGAGGCCGGTGGCGGTGCCTGCGTGGCATCGAACAAGGTGCCCAGCCCGGGCCCGAGCGTCCAGGCCAGCATGCCCGCAACGATCAGGGTGGCGGCGTACAGGCTGCCCAGCTTGAGCCAGCGCCGACGTGCCTCCGGCTCCTTGACCAGTTCACCGATCAGCAAGGGCGCGATACGCCGATCCGACAGCACACGACGGGAGGCCAGGATGAAGCTCATCCAGATGAGTGGCGCCGCGACCAGCATCACCAGATGGCCGATGCCCGCGGGCAGGCGCGTCAGCAGCAGCGTGGCGGTGGCCACCAGGCCGACCATGCCCAGAAATCCCCAGGGCTGCTTCGCGCACACACCGATGCCGTTCTTCACCCATTGAAGGCCCTGGGACGCGGGCACGACACGAAGTTTCATGCGCCGCTCACCACCGCCCGCTCGTAGCGCCAGGGGCGTTCGCGGCGTTGCACCAGCACGCGTTCGAAATGCGTCGGATCGTGCGGCTCGAGCATGGCGGCATCCCTGGGCAGATGGAAATCCCACAGGCGTGAAGTCCAGAAGCGCAGGGCGGCGCCACGCAGCACATCGGGCAAGAGGGCGATCTCTTCCTGGGTGAGTGCGCGCTCATGGTCGTAGGCAGCCACGAAGGCCTGCGCGCGCGCCTCGTCCAGGGCGCCGGTGGCCAGGTCGATGCACCAGTCGTTCAGGCACACGGCGATGTCGAACACGAAGGTGTCCCAGCCCGCGAAGTAGAAGTCGAAGAATCCGGCCAGACGGGCGCCGTCGAACATCACGTTGTCCCGGAACAGGTCAGCGTGGATCGGGCCCTGCGGCAGCGCCTGGAAGGCAGGGCGTTGTGCCAGCGCTTGCTGGAAGGCCAGTTCATCGGAGATCAAGGCGCGTTGACCGGCATCCATGTGGGGCATCACCACCGGCACGGTCTCCGTCCACCAGGGCAGGCCGCGCAGGTTGGGCTGGTGGCTGGCGTAGTCCTGTCCGGCCAGATGCATGCGCGCCAGCATGGCGCCCACCTGTTCGCAATCCCCCACACCGGGGGACAACTGGTTGCGTCCTGGCAACCGTGTCACCACCGACGCCGGCTTGCCATTGAGTTGGTGAAGGATCTCGCCCCGGGCGTCAGGCTGTGGGGCGGGCACGGGAATGCCGTGCTGGGCCAGGTGACGCATCAGGTTCAGGTAGAACGGCAACTGCTCGAAGCGCAGGCGCTCGAACAGCGTGAGCACGAAGTCACCCCGGTCCGTCGAGACGAAGTAATTGGTGTTCTCGATGCCCGAGGTGGCGCCCTTCAAGGAGCGCAGCACACCCAGGTTCAGATGGGTCAGGAGCCCTTGGGCTTGTTCGTGGGTGACTTCAGTGAAAACGGCCATGATTGAGCGTAAACCCTCAGCAGATGCGGGTGTCCGAGGGTGTGATTGTAGGTTTCGCTGTGGCAGACTTCTCGGCCTGATGGCCCCTGTTCAATGGTGCCAGCGTGTTTTGAATTCCCGGCAGCCTTCCAACACCATGAAATTCCAAACGTCTCGAATTGCTCTTTCTGCCAAGCGCGTGGTTTATACCGCCACCGCGATGGCCGGTCTGATGGCTGCTGCCGGTGCCCAGGCCGAGTTGCTCAAGCCCGGTTCCGTCTATGCAGGTGCTGGCATCGGCATTCTGGAGACTGGCTACGAATGTGATGGCGCGCCCATCTGTGAACACCCTCGCGCGGGCGGCAAGATTTTCGGTGGTTACCGGTTCACGCCCAACCTGGCGGCCGAGGTGACCTATTTCTACCTGGGCAATTTCAAGTCCGCCCAAGGCGCGGGAACGTTCGGCGCCACCGATGTGATCGAGAACCGGTTGCGCAATTCGGCGGTCTCCCTGGCCATCGACTGGTCCAATGAAGTGTTCCAGGTCATGACGACCCATGTGCGCTTCGGCCTGGCCGTCACCCGCACCAACGGGTCGGTGACCTACGGCAACGGCAACACCGAACAGGTCAACGACTACGCCACCAAGCCTTACCTCGGCCTGGGCCTGTCCTACCAGTTCAATCCGTACCTCCGCTTCTACTCGGGGTACGACGTCCTGCGCAACAAGGACAACAACCACATCCATGTGCTCTCCTTGGGCCTGGGCATCGAGAACTAAAATTCAGCAGTCCTGATCATGAAAAAATATTTGGTGGCAGGCGCCTTGCTGGCGTCGATGGGGGGCGCCTTTGCTCAGGGGTACGCCGGTGCGTTGATTGGTCTGTCCCATCTGAACGTGGACGACTGCTCCGTGGAGTGTGATGACTCCGGTACCGCGGGCAAGGTCTACGCTGGCGGCGACATCAACCGCTTCTTCGGCGTTGAGGTGGCCTACATCGATTTCGGCCACTGGTCTTGGAACGGTGCCGGCGATGCGTTCAAGGCGCGCGCAAACGCATATGTGGCCACGACGGTCTGGAAGTGGAATTTCGCGCCCCGCTGGACGGGCGCGGCCAAGGCCGGTTTCGCCGTGGTCGAGGCCCGCATTGACCGTGACGGTCAGGGCGAGCGTGACACCCGCACCGCGCCTTATTTCGGGCTGGGCGTGGACTATGCCTTCGCCCGCGACTGGCGTGTGGTCGGACAATTCGACCTGACGACCTACAACATCGGCGGTGACAAGGGCGGCATGTACCTTTTGGGCGCAGGTGTTCAGAAGGATTTCTGAGCCATCCATCCCAGGATGAAACAGGGCCACCGCAAGGTGGCCTTTTTCTTTCCCGGCGACAATGTCGGCATGAGCGCTGATCTCCTGTCCCCACCTTCCAAACCCGTCCTGCTGCTGGTCGACGGCTCCAGCTACCTGTACCGCGCCTTCCACGCCATGCCTGATCTGCGTGGCCCGCAAGGCGAGCCCACGGGCGCCGTGCACGGCATGGTCAACATGCTGCGCCGCCTGCGCGAGCAGGTGCCCAGCGGCCACGCGGTGTGCGTGTTCGATGCCAAGGGCCCGACCTTCCGCAACGAGTGGTATGCCGAGTACAAGGCCCATCGCCCGCCGATGCCCGAAGACCTCGCCGCGCAGATCGAGCCCATCCATGACGTGGTGCGCCTGATGGGCTGGCCCATCCTGGAAGTACCCGGCATCGAGGCCGACGACGCCATCGGCACGCTGGCCGTGGTGGCCGAGCGTTGTGGCTACGACGTGGTCGTGTCCACGGGCGACAAGGACATGGCCCAGTTGGTCACGCCGGCCACCACGCTGGTCAACACCATGACCAACGAGACGCTGGACGAAGCCGGCGTGCTGGCCAAGTTCGGTGTGCCGCCCAAGCGCATCATCGATTACCTGACCCTGATCGGTGATGCCGTGGACAACGTGCCCGGCGTGGACAAGGTAGGGCCCAAGACGGCCGTGAAGTGGCTGACCGAGCATGGCTCGCTGGACGCGATCATCGCGGGAGCCGACGCCATCAAGGGCGTGGCTGGCGACAACCTGCGCAAGGCGCTGGACTGGCTGCCCCAAGGCCGCCGCCTCATCACCATCCAGACCGATTGCGATCTGCTGGGCCACGTCGAGGGCTGGCCAAGTCTGGATTCGCTGGTGCTGCGTCAGCCCGATCTGCCCGGCCTGCTGGATTTCTACAGCGCGCACGGCTTCAAGACCTGGAAGCGCGAGACCGAGCAGGCCCTGGGCAGTGGCGACGGCAACGCCGTGCCGGCGCCGGATCTGTTTGGCATGCCGGGCGACAGCGGCGATGTGCCCGAGACGCCAGCCTTCCCGGTGCTTGAGAACCTGCAGTACGACACCGTGCTGGACTGGCCCACCTTCGATGCTTGGCTGGAGCGGATCAACGCCGCCGAGATCACGTCGCTCGACACCGAGACCGATTCGCTCGACGGCATGATCGCGCGCATCGTCGGCATCAGCCTGTCGACCGACGTGGGCAATGGCGCCTACATCCCGCTGCGCCACGATGGCCCCGACGCGCCCGAGCAACTGCCCATCGACGAGGTGCTCGCGCGCCTCAAGCCCTGGTTCGAGGATGCGGACAAGCCCAAGCTCGGCCAGCACATCAAGTACGACACGCACGTGCTGGCCAACCATGGCATCACCGTGCGTGGCTATGTGCACGACACCTTGCTGCAGAGCTATGTGATCGAAGCACACAAGCCGCACAGCCTGGAAAGCCTGGCGCAGCGCCACCTGGGCCGCCAGGGCCTGAGCTACGAGGATGTGGCCGGCAAGGGCGCCAAGCAGATTCCTTTCTCGCAGGTGGCGGTGGAGCGCGCCTCGCAGTACGCCTGCGAGGACAGCGACCTGACCCTGCACGTGCACCGCGTGCTGTGGCCGCAGGTGCAGGCCGATGCAGGCCTGCTCGATGTCTACCAGCGCATGGAGATGCCGGTGGCCACCGTGCTGCAGCGCATCGAGCGCAACGGCGTGCTGATCGACGCGGACCTGCTGCGCCAGCAGAGCCAGGAACTGGCCCAGCGCATCGTCGCGCTGGAGCAGGAGACCTACGAACTGGCGGGGCAGCCCTTCAACCTGGGGTCGCCCAAACAGCTCGGCGAGATCCTCTTCGTGAAGCAAGGGCTGCCGGTGGTCAAGAAGACGGCCACGGGCGCACCTTCCACCAACGAAGAGGTGCTGGAAAAGCTGGCCGAGGACTACCCGCTGCCTGCGCGCATCCTGGAATACCGCGGCCTGGCCAAGCTCAAGTCCACCTACACGGACAAGCTGCCCCTGATGATCAACCCGCGCACGGGCCGTGTGCACACCAACTACGCGCAGGCCGTGGCGGTGACGGGGCGCCTGTCGAGCAACGACCCGAACCTGCAGAACATCCCGGTGCGCACGGCCGAAGGGCGCCGCATCCGCGAAGCCTTCATCGCGCCGCCGGGGCATTGCATCGTGTCGGCCGACTACTCGCAGATCGAACTGCGCATCATGGCGCACATCTCGCAGGACGAGAGCCTGTTGCGTGCCTTCGCCGAGGGCGTGGACGTGCACCGCGCCACCGCCAGCGAGGTGTTCGGCGTGCCGGTGGGCGAGGTCTCCAGCGAGCAGCGCCGCTACGCCAAGGTCATCAACTTCGGCCTGATCTACGGCATGAGCGCCCACGGCCTGGCCAAGAACCTGGGCATCGAACGCGCAGCCGCCGCCAACTACATTGATCGCTACTTTCAGCGCTTCGCCGGTGTCAAACGCTACATGGACGAGACGCGTGCCTCCGCCAAGGCGCAGGGTTACGTCGAGACCGTGTTCGGCCGGCGCCTGTGGCTGCCCGAGATCAACAGCCCCAACGGCCCCAGCCGGGCGGGCGCCGAGCGCGCGGCCATCAACGCGCCCATGCAGGGCACGGCGGCCGATCTGATCAAGCTGGCCATGGTGGCCGTGCAGAACGCCCTGGACAAGCTGGGCAAGCGCAGCCGCATGATCATGCAGGTGCACGACGAACTGGTGCTGGAAGTGCCCGAAGGCGAATTGGACTGGGTGAAGGCCGAGTTGCCGCGTCTGATGGCCTCGGTGGCCGAGTTGCGCGTGCCCTTGCTGGCCGAGGTGGGCAGCGGCGCCAACTGGGAGGCCGCGCACTGATCCACGAAGATGCCGCCAGAAGGCTGTGGGATGCCGCGTTTTTCCCGGGAGCCCCGGCACACCATGATCCGTTCGGCAGGGTATGCTGTCATCGAGTTGTCATGGAAGTGTCATGACCAGGTGTCAAACTCCAAAGGCAGTTTGTCTGGTTGGGAAGTGGTGATTCGGTGAACAACAATCCGGTGGAAATTCAGGACGCAGGCGAGAGGGACACGACGGCCGCGGTGGCCATCAGCGCGGCGGTGCCCACGGGCGGTGTCGTGCAGACACCAGCACCCGCCAATCCGGCCCAGGTGGCCTTGCTCAGCCGTGAGCGGGCGATTCTCGAATTCAATCGCCGGGTGCTGGCCCAGGCCCAGCGCCCCGACGTGCCCTTGCTGGAGCGCCTGCGCTACGTGTGCATCGTCTCGTCCAACATGGACGAGTTCTTCGAGGTGCGCTATGCCGACCTGCTGGAAGCCTCCAAGCTGCGCGGCACCGGCGTCACCCCGCTTTACCTGGCCGACATCTCCGCCGAGGCGCACGAGCTGGTGCGGGATCAGTACGAGGTCTTCAACAGCAAGCTGCTGCCGCAGCTGTGCGAGGCCGGTGTCGTCATCCTGAACCACGCCGACCGCGACGAAACCCAGCGTGACTGGGTGGCAAGGTTCTTCCGCAAACAGGTGCAGCCGCTGCTCACGCCCATCGGGCTGGACCCGTCGCACCCCTTCCCGCAGGTGGCCAACAAGACGCTGAATTTCATCGTCAAGCTGGCCGGCAAGGATGCTTTCGGCCGCGACAACGCCATCGCGATCGTGCGCATCCCCCGCGTGCTGCCCCGCGTGATCAAGCTGCCGGCGAACGTCTCCGGCGGACGCCAGGCCTTCGTGCTGCTGTCCAGCGTCGTGCGGGCCCACCTGACCGAGCTGTTCCCCGGGCGGGAGATCGAGGCCTTCTCGCAGTTCCGCCTCACGCGTGACTCCGACATCGAAGTCGACGAAGACGACGTGACCGACCTGCGCAAGGCGCTGCGCTCGAAGATGAGCACGCGCCAGTTCGGCCAGGCCATCCGCATGGAAGTGGTTCATTCCTGCCCTGTCGAGCTGTCCGACTTTCTGCTGGAACAGTTCAACCTGGCACCCGAGGCGCTCTACAAGGTACACGGCCCGGTGAACCTGGGGCGCCTGACGCAACTGATCGACCAGGCCGATTCGGAAGGCCTGCACTTCGCGCCCTATGTGCCCAGCTGGCCCGACGACCTGCCGCGCCTGGAGATCCTCGACAGCCTGCAGGACGGCGATGTGATGCTGCACCACCCCTTCGAGTCGTTCGACGCGGTGGTGGGCTTCCTGCGCGAGGCGGTCTACGACCCGGACGTGCTGGCCATCAAGCAGACCATCTACCGTACGGGCAGCGAGTCGGTGCTGATGGAGTTGCTGCTGGAGGCCGTGCGCCGCGGCAAGGAAGTGCTGGCCGTGGTGGAGCTCAAGGCCCGCTTCGACGAAGAGGCCAACATCAACTGGGCCGAGCGGCTGGAAGCCCTGGGCGCGCAGGTCGTGTACGGCGTGGTGGGCCTCAAGACCCACGCCAAGATGATGCTGGTGACGCGCCGCGAGGGCACGCGCCTGCGCCGTTACGCCCACCTGTCCACCGGCAACTACAACCCCAAGACGGCCAAGCTGTACACCGACGTCGGCTGGCTGACGGCCAGCCCCGAGATCACGTCCGACATCGACATGATCTTCCAGCACCTGGCCAGCCTGAACCAGCCCAAGACACCGCACCAGCTGTTGCTGGCGCCCTTCAACCTGCACAAGCGCATGCTGCGCGAGATCCAGCGCGTGACGGAAGCCGCACGGGCTAAGCAGACCGCTCGCATCGTGGTCAAAGTGAATGCGCTGACGGACGAGCCGATGATCCGCGCGCTGCTCGAAGCCGGTCAGGCCGGTGCCCGCATCGACCTGATCGTGCGCGGCGCCTGCATGCTGCCGCCGGGCCTGGCTGGCATCAGCGACCGCATCCGCGTGCGCTCGGTGGTGGGACGCATGCTGGAGCACACGCGGGTGATCTACACACGTTGGGGGCGTGGCAAGGATGACGAGTCGCTGTACCTGTCGAGTGCCGACTGGATGAACCGCAACATGACGCGCCGCATCGAGATCGCCTGGCCGGTGCACGATGCCAAGCTGCGCCAGCGCGTGATCGACGAGTGCCTGGTGCCTTACCTGCTGGATGGCCGTGATGCCTGGCAGCAGTTGAGCGATGGCCGATACGAACGGGTGGGCCAGGATGGGCACAGCGCCCAGCAGGCCCTGATGGACCGTTATCGCGCCGACAGCTGAGGTCGGCGCCACGACACGGGGAAGGGGGCTCGCACATGGACTTGATCATCTGGCGACATGCCCATGCGGGAGATCCTCTCGATGACCCCGATGCCGATCTGTTGCGGCCACTGAGCCCCAAGGGGGAGCGGCAGGCGGCGCGGGTGGCGGCCTGGCTGAACAAGCACCTGACGGATTCGACGCGTGTGCTGGCTAGCCCGGCGGTGCGGGCGCAGCAGACTGTGCAGGCGCTGGGGCGGGCGTTCAAGACGGTGGATACCCTGTCGCCTTCGCATGGGGTGGACGATCTGCTGGCGGCGGCGCGGTTTCCGCGGAGCCGGGAGGCTGTGCTGGTGGTGGGGCATAACCCGACGCTGGGGCTGGCCTTGGCTAGGCTGCTGGAGGTGGCGGATGCGGCGCAGCCTGTGGTGATCAAGAAGGGGGCTGTTTGGTGGCTGCGGACTCGTGACCGGGAAGGTGGCGAGCAGGTGACGCTGCATGCGGTGATCGGGCCGGATAACGCTTGATCCTTCTTTGTCTTGGCGTGCGGGGGTTCTGGCGGTTTGTCGGGGCAGCGCGGGGCGCGGGATGTGAGGGCAGCCGGCCGGGCTTCTTTGTTGGTGGTCACGCCGTTGGCGTGACTTCCCTGCGCTGCTCGCGGCGAGGTGGGGCCGCAGAACTCGCTACGCGGCTTCGCCGCTGCGCTCAAACAACTGCGGCCAGTCAGATGAACGAAGCATGCGCTGCGCGCATGCCCACCTCGCCGCTGCGCTGCTCGGCACCAACAAGGCGCCCCGCCGGCTGCCCCCACATCCCTGTGTCACCCCGCTGGTGGCCTGCGGAGACCCGCTTGCGGCGCGCAGCGTGTGGTGCGCTTGGCGCCGAGCGCCGATGCCTGTGCGCCCCGCTTTTGGCTCGGCGTGCAAAGCAAAAAGCCTTGCGCACGAAGCGTTGAGCTTTGGCCGCAAGGCAAAAAGGTTCGTGCGCAAGGATCGGGAGCTTTGCGCGCAACGCTCCGAACTCGGCGTGCAAGGCCTTTTCAGCGATCTCATGCCCCAAAGAGGTTCGCACGCAAGGCTCGAAGCTCGGCGAGCGTAGTCATGAGCTTTGCGCGCAAGGTTCCGCATGCTTGCACGCCGAGAAAAATGGGCCGATGCCCGAGCTTGACGCGCCAGAACCCGAGCAAAACACCTTGCGCGCAAGGCGTGGCACGGCAAACCCCGCATCCCGAACCTCATGCGCGGGGCCTGTTGGCCCGTCAGTGCACCTCACGGCCTCACGCGTCACCTTTCGCACGCCACGAGCGGAGCGGAAAAGGGCTGAGCCGGCCTGTGGCCGGGCGCCTTGAGGGTGCCGAGAAGCGCAGCGGCGAGGTGGGCGCGCGCCAGCGCGCATCCATGACTGACTCGCTGCCCTTGTTTAAGCGGAGCGCCTGAAGGGCGCGCAGCGAGTTGGGCAGCGCCACCTCGTCGTGAGCATCGCAGGGGAGTCCTGCCGCAGGCAGGACCACCCGAATGAAGCCCGGACGCAGGTCGGCTCAGCCCCCGCGCCGCGCTGCCACGACAAAGCGCTCAACCAGCCGCATGCGGACAAAGACAAGCACGCAACAGAGCGATCAGAGCAGTGACAGCAGATCCAGGGGCTTCTGGCTGATCACATCCGCGCCCCAATCCTCGATGCCCACGGCCTCGCCCAGGTAACCCCAGGCCGCCGCCACGCTCGGCATCCCAGCCGCGCGCGCAGCCTGGATGTCCCGCAAATCATCGCCCACGTACATCGCCGCCTGCGGCGAGATGCCGATGCGCTCGCACGCCGTCAGCAAGGGCAGCGGATGCGGCTTCGGATGCTCGGTCGTGTCGCCACTGATGATCACGGCGGCGCGCTGCGTCAGGCCCAGTCCGTCCATCACCGGGATCGTGAAACGGTGGACCTTGTTGGTGATCACGCCCCACAGCAGCCCGCGCGATTCCAGCGCGGCCAGCAACTCGGGCATGCCATCGAACAGCCGTGTGGTGTTGGCCAGGCCCGCCTCGTAGGCGCTCAGAAACGCCAGGCGCAGCGGCTCGTACTCTTCAGAGCCCGGATGGATGTCGAGTCCGGCGCCGATCAGGCCGCGTGCCCCAGCGGAGGCATGCGGGCGCAGGCGCTCGACAGGCAGCGGTTCCAGCCCGCGCTGCACACGAAGGGTATTGAGCGCACCGGCCAGATCGCCAGCGGTGTCGGCCAGCGTGCCGTCCAGGTCGAACAGCACGGCGCGGGGCTGCTGGGCCCACGTGATGGAGGCGGTCATGGATGTTCAGCCCGGCTTGCGGCAGGCCACCAAGTAGTTCACGCTGGTGTCGCCCGACAGCCAGTAGCGCTGCGTGATCGGGTTGTACTCCATGCCCTTCATCTGCTGGGTCGACAGCCCGGCCTCGCGGGCCCAGCGCGCCAGTTCGGCCGGCTGGATGAAGCGGGCGAACTCATGCGTGCCCTTGGGCAGCAGTTTGAGGATGTACTCGGCGCCCACGATGGCGAACAAGAAGCTCTTGGGATTGCGGTTGATGGTCGAGAAAAACACCCAGCCGCCCGGCTTCACCATCTGCGTGCAGGCCCGAACGATGGACGAAGGATCCGGCACGTGCTCCAGCATCTCCATGCAGGTGACCACGTCGAACTGACCGGGCTGTTCGGCGGCCAGCGCCTCGGCCGCCACGCTGCGGTAGGCCAGGTTGGCCACGCCGCCTTCCATGGCGTGCAGCTGGGCCACCTTCAGGGGCTTGTCGGCCAGGTCGATGCCCAGCACGTCGGCGCCCTTGCGGGCCATGGATTCGGCTAGGATGCCGCCGCCGCAGCCCACGTCCACCACGCGCTTGCCCTTGATGGCGGCCAGTTGGTCGATCCAGTCCAGGCGCAGGGGGTTGATCTGGTGCAGGGGGCGGAATTCGCTCTCAGGGTCCCACCAGCGATGGGCCAATTCGCTGAATTTGGCCAGTTCCTGGGGGTCGACGTTGGTGGCGGTGGTGCTCATGGGGTGCAATGCTACCGTGCCCCGGCCGGGCACCGGTGCTTCAGGCGCGATTCCGATCCCGCGGGCGGGTCAAGCCGCCTCGCCGGCCTTGATCTGCTTGAGGCGCCGGTACAGGGTGTTGCGGCTGATGCCCAGGCGGCGTGCCGCGTCGGACATGTTGCCGTTGGCAGCGCGGATGGCCTGCTCGATGACGCGACTGGACATCCGCTTGAGGTTGGTGTCGCCATCCTGCGGGGCCGCGTCGGCCGGGGCTGCCTCGGCGGCGTACCCGCTGAGCACCGTGACGAGCGCGGGCTCTTCGCGGTAGGCCTTGGAGAACACGTCGTCCCACAGGTCTTCGCTGAAGTGTTCCCAGTCCAGCTCTTCATCGTGCGGGCCAAGCAGGGCGCAGGCGGTGCGCAGTGCGGCGTGCAACTGGCGCAGGTTGCCGGGCCAGGGGTGCTGGCTCAGGGCCTGCACCACCTCGTCGGCCATGCTGGGCGCCTGGGCGCGTTTCATGTCGTGGGCCAGGCCGTGCAGCATGTCGTCGATCAGCTCGACCAGGTCGCCGCGCTCGCGCAGCGGGGGCAGTTGCACGGTGAGGCCGTTGATGCGCCAGTACAGGTCTTCGCGGAACTCGTGGCGAGCGACGGCCTCACGCAGCTGGTGGTGCGTGGCGCACACCAGCACGAAGTCCACCGGCACGGGCACGGTGCCGCCCACGGGCACCACTTCGCGGTCTTGCAGCACTCGCAGCAGGCGGGCCTGCAGGGCCATGGGCATGTCGCCGATCTCGTCCAGGAAAAGGGTGCCGCCATCGGCCTGGCGGATGCGGCCCGGGGTGCCTTCGCGGCGCGCACCGGTGAAGGCGCCGCCCACGTAGCCGAACAGCTCGGCCTCGATCAGCGATTCGGGCAGGGCGGCGCAGTTCACGGCCACGAAGGGGCCGGTGGGCCGGTCGCCGTCGGCGTGCAGGGTGCGTGCGAACACCTCCTTGCCGGTGCCCGATTCGCCCTGCAGCAGCACCGGGATGCCCTGGGCCTGCACCTTGAGCGAGCGCTGCATGGCCAGCAGGATGCGCGGGTCGTCGTGCGTGCCGCGGGGGCGGGGCGGGCGCGCGGCCAGCGGTGGCTGGGCGGTGGTGGCGCTGGGCGCGGGCCTGGCCTTGGTGGGGTTGGCCGTGGCCCACACGCGGCGGCGGCGCTCGGGCTCGTCGCGCACGAACAGGCTCTGGCCCTGCATGGTCACCACGCGGGTGGGCAGGCCGGTGGCGGGCAGGCTCTGCAGGCGCAGCGCGTGGGGACCGAGCACGCGGTCCAGCGTGGTGGCGCCGATCTGCGAGGCGGTCAGGCCCAGCCACTGCTGGGCGATGGCGTTGGCGCCCATGATCCAGCCGTCCTCGCTCAGGGCGACGAGGCCTTCGCCGACGAAACCCAGGCCTTCGGCGTGCGGGTGCAGGCGCAGCAGCAGGTCCTGCGGGTGGCGGGCGTGGAAGAGCCGGTCCTCGATCATGCGGGCGGCCGAGCGCACCAGCGCGAAGGTGTGCGGGTGGTGGTTGCGCTGGTCGCCGGAGATGTCGAGTACGCCGCGCAGCTTGCCGTCGGGCGACATCACGGGCGCGGCGGCGCAGGTCAGGAAGCTGTTGCGTTCCAGGTAGTGCTCGGCGCCCTGCACGACCACCGGCTTGCCTTCGGCCAGCGTGGTGCCGATGGCGTTGGTGCCGCGCTGCTCTTCCAGCCACAGGGCGCCGGGACGCAGGGCCACGCGGTCGGCGCGCTCCAGAAAATCGGCATCGCCCTGGTTGTACAGCAGCAGCCCGCGCGCATCGGCCAGCACGACCATGCTGCCGGAATCGCGCATCTGGTCGTAGACGAATTCCATCACCGGGCGGGCATGGGCCAGCAGGTCGCTCTCAAGGTGCAGGGCCTGGCGCAGTTGGGCGGCGTTGCTCACGGGCGTGGCGGCCAGCGCATCGGTGGGCGACAGGCCCGCCTGCTGGCTGCGCATCCAGGATCTGGCCAGGTCGTCACGCAGCAGGCCCGGTGGCACCTCGCCGCTTTCCAGCAGATGGCGGCGGGCTTCGACCAGGCGGTCGGCGGACGGTTGGGTCGTCAGTTGCATGCGGTGCCTCGGCAAATCGGACGTCAGTATGCGTGTGACAAGGGGGTGTCACACCCGGGTTGCCCCTGTGTCAGAACGGTACAGCGTCATTATTTGACGCAGCGCAGACGCGGGGCATCCGGCGCGCCTGAAAAGCTGGGTTTCCTCTGCGCGGCATGCGGAAAACAGGACGCAAGACGGGACAAACCCCAGATGGCATGCCCAGTGCGCTAAGGGGCTGGCAGGCCCGGCATGTCGCCGGTGTCTCAACCCTCACGGTTCACCCCACAGGAGACCTCACATGCGCTACGCCAACCCCGGTTCCGAAGGTTCGCTGATCACGTTCAAGAAGCAGTACGACAACTTCATCAACGGCCAATGGGTGGCCCCGGTGAAAGGGCAGTACTTCGACAACATCACGCCGGTGACGGGCCAGGTGTTCTGCCAAGTGGCGCGCTCCACAGCCGAAGACGTGAACCTGGCGCTGGACGCTGCCCACGCCGCGGCCGATGCCTGGGGCCGCACGCCCGTGGCCCAGCGTGCCGGCCTGCTCAACAAGATCGCCGACCGCCTGGAAGCCAACCTGGAAAAACTGGCCGTGGCCGAGACCTGGGACAACGGCAAGCCCGTGCGCGAGACGCTGGCCGCCGACATCCCGCTGGCGATTGACCACTTCCGCTATTTCGCGGCCTGCGTGCGCTCGCAGGAAGGCTCGCTCGGCGAGATCGACGGTGACACCGTGGCCTACCACTTCCACGAGCCGCTGGGTGTGGTCGGCCAGATCATCCCGTGGAACTTCCCGATCCTGATGGCCGCGTGGAAGCTGGCGCCTGCGCTGGCCGCGGGCAACTGCGTGGTGCTCAAGCCGGCAGAGCAGACGCCGGTGGGCATCCTGGTGCTGGCCGAACTGATCGCCGACATCCTGCCGCCGGGCGTGCTCAACATCGTCAACGGCTTCGGGCTGGAGGCGGGCAAGCCGCTGGCCTCGAGCGACCGCATCGCCAAGATCGCCTTCACGGGTGAGACGACGACGGGCCGCCTGATCATGCAGTACGCCAGCCAGAACCTGATCCCGGTGACGCTGGAGCTGGGTGGCAAGAGCCCCAACATCTTCTTCGACGACGTGGCCGCGCAGGACGACGAGTTCTTCGACAAGGCACTGGAGGGCTTCGCGCTGTTCGCGCTGAACCAGGGCGAGGTGTGCACCTGCCCGAGCCGCGCGCTGGTTCAGGAATCCATCGCCGACAAGTTCATGGAGCGCGTGGTCAAGCGCGTGCAGGCCATCAAGCAGGGCCACCCGCTGGACACCGACACCATGATCGGCGCGCAGGCCTCGAGCGAGCAGGTCGAGAAGATCCTGTCCTACCTGGACATCGGCAAGCAGGAAGGGGCCATCTGCCTGACGGGTGGCGGCCGCGCCAGCCTGCCCGGCGAACTGGGCGATGGTTATTACATCCAGCCGACCATCTTCCAGGGCCACAACCGCATGCGCATCTTCCAGGAAGAGATCTTCGGCCCCGTGGTGTCCATGACCACCTTCAAGGATGAAGCCGAGGCGCTGCGCCTGGCCAACGACACGCTGTATGGCCTGGGTGCCGGCGTGTGGAGCCGTGACGGCAACCGCGCCTTCCGCATGGGCCGCGGCATCAAGGCCGGCCGCGTGTGGACCAACTGCTACCACCTGTACCCGGCGCACGCGGCCTTCGGTGGCTACAAGCAATCGGGCATCGGCCGTGAAAACCACAAGATGATGCTCGACCACTACCAGCAGACCAAGAACCTGCTGGTGAGCTACAGCCCCAATGCCATGGGCTTCTTCTGATGGCGCGCGTGGCCATGAACGCCGTGCCCCATGTGATGCCGCGGGTCGAGCGCGTGGTGGCCACGCCCGCCGCCCTGGCCTTGATCCAGCGTCTGCGCGAGCAGCATGGCCCGCTGATGTTCCACCAGTCAGGCGGCTGTTGCGACGGCAGTGCGCCGATGTGCTTCGCGCGCGGCGATGTGATGGTCGGCGCGTCGGACATCCGGCTGGGCAGCATTGGCGGCGAGCCGTTCTACATCAGCAAGCCGCAGTTCGAGTACTGGCAGCACACGCAGTTGATCATCGATGTGGTGGGCGGGCGGGGCGGCATGTTCTCGCTGGAGGGGCCGCATGGGGTGCGCTTCCTGACGCGGTCGCGGCTGTTTGACGACAGCGAGGGCGTGCGCCTGATGCCGATTGAATTGGGGGATGGCTCGCCAGCCTGATGGGCCAATGCACCAGCGGTGCCCGGGCCAGACGCCCGGATGATCGCGCAGCGCGGCGCGGCCGGTTACCATCGGCCGCGCCGATTGTTTTTGCACGCCTGAATCTCATCCCATGACCGCTTCCGACCTGATCCTCTACGGCATCCCCAACTGCGACACCGTCAAGAAGGCCCGCACCTGGCTGGCGAGGCAGGGCGCCAACGTCACCTTCCACGATTACAAGAAGCAGGGCGTACCGGCTGATCGTCTGGACGACTGGATCAAGCAAGTCGGTTGGGAAAAGCTGGTGAACCGCCAGGGCACGACCTGGCGGAAGCTGGACGATGCGGTGAAGGCCAGTGTGGTCGATGCCGCCAGCGCGAAGGCCTTGATACTGGAACAAGCCAGCGTGATCAAGCGCCCGGTGATCGAGCGTGGCGGCAAGGTGCTGCTGGTGGGCTTCAAGGAGGCCGACGCGGCGAAGGCGCTGGGCTGAGGCTGGCGCCTGGCCGGATCAGTGGCCAGCCTTGCGGCGCCGCCTGAGGGCGCACCCCACCGGGATCAGGCCCAGCACCGCCAGCAAGGTGCTGGAGGCTTCCGGCACCGCGGTCACGGGGTAGCCGGTGCCTGAGGCCGAGGCGATGCTCAGGCCCAGGTTTTCATGGCCCAGGCTGTCGAAGGCCTTGATGCTGCTCAGCACCACCGTGTGGCCGAAGCTTGAATCGGCCTGGACCTGGTAGGCGCCAGGCCCCTGGCCCCACTCCGCGGCCAAATCGATGGGCGAGTCCACGATGTGGATGAAGGCTTGCGTCGAGAATTCGAATTCGATCGAGGTGCCGTAGGTGAAGCTGATCGGGTCGGAGACCAACTGCGTCGAGCCGCTCACGGTGGTCCACAGTGCGGTCTGCCAGGTGGCGGAGCCCACGGTGCGGTAGCTGATCTTGATGTCCGCGCCGGTGCTGACGCCCATGCCGCCGGTGTCGGGCAGCGTGGAATCGACATGCGTCGTGCCATCCACGTCCAGTGTCAGCGACAGCGTGCCTTGACCCGTGCCGCCATGGAGCACCCAGGTGTCGGTGAAGCTGGAGGAGGCGGTGGCCACGTTGCCGCTGCCGCACCAGTACTGCGCCAGGGTGCCAGGGTCGGAGCAGACCTGGACGAAGCGGCTGCCATCGCCTTTCACATTGACGGACACCTCGGCCTTCATCGACCCGTACGTTGACGTGGCGGAGCCGCTCATGCTGCTGTCCCAGTCATCGTCGGTGACCGCCAGGCTGGCGTGGGTCCCATGGTTGCCCGCATCGCCGTCGCTGTAGGGGATGTTGCCGTTGTCGGCGCCCGTGAAGACCTGGACGCCCGAGGCGGTGGACTGGCTCCAGACCGGGTTGATCCACAGTCCGGCCAGCAAAGGCGCGCCCAGGCGCCACCAACGTGCGATATGCATTCCTGACTCCCGATGCGGTTACTTGACGGCGTCTGGTGGCTTGGCTCTCTTAACGCCGGTTCAGGATCATTCTACGAAGGTGCTTCATGGCTGGATATGACAGCCGCGCATGCCTCCCCCGATTCAGGTGGCGCGTGATGGCTTGATTGCGTCAAGAACCTGCACCTCCGCGGAGGCCAGCGTCTGGCCATTGACCTGGAGTGCGATCAGGTGCGTGCCGGGATGGATCGTCCGCGTGCTGGTGTTGCGCAAGGCGTGCATCTTTTGCCATGGGGCGCTGGCCTCTGGCTCCAGGGTGATGGCCTGCCCCTTGAAGACCTTCAAAGACGGCTTGCCCGAGGGGCGTGCGTGGTGCACCACGTAGTCGATGACCAGCTTGCTGCTGCGCGTGGCCCGGGACGTCAGGCTGGCGCTGAGGGCGATGACCTCGCCGACGCGTACCGTGCGTGGCGATACATCGAAGTGCACGCTGCCCTCGAAGCCCGGCTCCAGTCCCCAGGCCCTGAGCGTGTCGACATGGCCTTGCTTGACCAACGTGCGCGTGGCGTGGCGCAGCAGCCGGATCCGTCTCGGGGATGCGCCCGGCATGTGCTTGCTCAGCCAATCCACCAGCAGGTGCGGATGGTCCTTGGCGATGTCGTTGAGGTGGTTGGCCACGCTGCGGCGCACGTACTCGCTCACGTCGTCCTGCAGGGCTTCGAGCAGGGGCAGGGTGGGCGTTGGGTCCGCCACCAGGGCCTTCAGGCGCAGGCCCCAGGGCAGGCGCGGGCGGCTGCCTTCGCTGACCAGGCGGCGCACGTGGGCGCTGGGGTCGGTGGTCCACTCGGTGAGTGTGCGCAATGACAGTTCCGGGTGCGCCACGATGATGGGGCGGATCGCGAACTCGGCGGTGAAGCGCTGGGTTAACGCATGCAGCGCCTGCAAGGCCCGCTCCGGGTGATCCACGCCGCGTTGCGCGATGAACTCGCCCACGGGCCACAGCACCCAGCCGGCCAGGCCGGTCTCGTCGGTGCGCAGCAAGCCCAGTTCCTTGTCCGGGTCTTCCACGTGCGTGACGGGCTTGAAGCTGGCTTCCAGCACTTCGGCGGCGTGGTGAAAGTCATCAGGCAGTGTGGCTTGCAAGGCCTGGCCCAGGTGCTGGGCGCGGGCCTTGAACTCCAGATCCTCCAGCCCCGCCAACGCCAGTTTCTCGAAGCGTTTGCGGTCGAAGGCGGGCCACACGCGTCGCAGGTGCTGGCCGACCTGGCGCACCACCTCGGCGTTGATCAGGTTCTTGAAGGCTTCTGCCATGTTGGCTTCGGAGTGCAGGTGGTCAGTGGATGGCGAACTGCACGCGCGCGCCGGAAGCCTTGTCATCGGCGGGCAGGCCCTCATGGCCCAGCTTGGAGGCCGTCAGCAGCACGCGCTCGGGCGGCAGATTGTCGGCCAGGTAGGCCTTGACGCGGTCGCCGCGCCGGTCGGCCAGCACCTTGAGCGCGGTGTCGTCGGCCGGGGCGCTGGCCTTGAGCAGGGCTTCCATCTCGGCCGGCGGCAGGCTCTTGGCCAGACCGACCAGGTTGCGCGGCTTCTTGATGTCGGCGGCCTTGTACGCGGCGGTGAGCCATTGCGTGCGCTCTTCATCGCCGATGCGCACGTCGGGCAGCGCCTGGCCGGTCGCCTTGGCCTTGGCGGCCCGCATCAGCCCGCGCAGGTAGCGCTCCCGCAGACCATCGGTATCCACGCTGGCATCGGCACGGCCCGTGGCTTCGAGCTTGAGCGAGGGCTTGTCCTTGAGCTTGCCGACCAGCGCGTCCAGGCGCTCACGGGCCGTGTCGTTGAGCTCGGCGCTGCCGGCATCGAAGGGCACGGTGCCCAGCTCGTTCGAGTCGCCACCCATCAGCAGCGAGAAGGGCGCGGTGATGGCCTTGGTCAGCAGGTTGGTGATCACCTTCCAGATGATGCCGCCCACGGAGAACTGCGGGTCGTCCAGCGAGCCGGACACGGGCAGGCTGATGTCGATTTCGCCCCGGCTGTTCTTGAGCAGTGAGATGGCCAGTTGCACCGGCAGCTTGGTGGCGTCAGGGCTGTCGACCTTGTCGCCGAAAGTGAGCTGGTCCAGGAAGATCTGGTTTTGCGCCTCGAGCTTGCCGTTGTCGACCTTGTAGTGCACGGTCAGCGAGAGCGTGCCCTTCTCGATGGCGTAGCCGGCGTAGCGGCCCGCGTAGGGGCTCAGGCGGGTCAGTTCGATGCCTTTGGCGGTGCCCTGGATGTCGGTGTACAGGCGCGGGCCCAGCGGATGCAACTGGCCGGTGATGTCGAGCGGGGCGCCATCGTCCACCGCGCCGGAGATCTTTACCTGCGCGGGCTCGGGCTTGCTGGAGGCCACGGCCGAGATGTCGCCTTCGACCTTGGTCAGGCGGGCCGAGTAGTTGGGCTTGACGAAGTTGTCCGTGAAATCGACGCGGCCCTGGTTCAGGGTGATGCGCTGCCAGCGGAGGTTGGGGGACGGTGCGCTGGCGGCACTGGCCGCAGACGGCGCAGACGCGGGTGCCGACGCGGCGGATGCAGCCGACTCGTCCTTGGGCGCGATGGGTGCCGTGGTCTTGCCGCTGATCGGCTCGACGGTCTTGGGTGCGCTGGGCGCGCCCTGCGGTGTCGTCAGCGACTTGGCCTCCTGGCCCGCGCTGCGGTCGGCGATGTCGGCCAGGTTGAGTCGGCCGTTGGGATTGATGATGATGCGGCCGTAGAAATCCTTGAGCGCGATGCGGCCGAGGTCGGCGTTGAGCGCCTGGTTCTTCCAGGCGATGTCCAGGCCGTTGGCCGACAGCAGCTTCCAGCGCAGGAAGTCGGCGTCGTTGACGCTGTCCTGCACGCGCACATCGCCCAGGCTGGCCTGGCCCTGATAACGTGCATCGAGCTTGGCGATATCGTTGTCCAGTGGCAGGTTGACGTTGAAGCTGCCGTCCACGTTGGCGTAGGCACCGGCCAGCGCGATGTTCACATGCGGCTCGATGTAGGGCTGCACGGCGCGCAGGTCCAGTTGCGAGATGCCCAGCTTGCCGCGCATTGACAGCGGTTGCGGGCGCACCTCGCCGCTCAGGCGGATCTGACCCTTGCCCTGCGCGCGGGTGTTCAGCGCGAAGGTCATGAACTTGCCCAGGTCGGTGGAGGCCTGGCGCACGGTGAGGTCGGCCTGGCTGAGCTGCACCTGCGACGGCGGCTGTACGCGCTGGTCGCTCACGGCCGCGGCGCATTGGGTGCAGCGCAGTTCGGCGACGGCGATCTGGGGCAGGGCGATTGGTGGATTGGGCGACTGCGCAGTGGTGGCTGGCGTGTCCTTGTCTGGCTCAGGCAGCAGCAGCCAACGTCCGTCGGCATCGCGGGTGGTCCGGGCATCGAGCTTGTCCAGGGTCAGGTTGGCGAGAGCCAGGGATTCGATGCCGGCGGCGTGGTCTGCCGTGGGCAGGCGAAGGCGCGCCTGCAGGCCCTGCGCGTCCAGCGTGGCGAGCGAGATGCCGTCTTTCACGCCCTTGGCGGTGGCCTGTACCTTGAGGTTTTTCAGGCCGATCTGCCCCTGGGTCAGCACCAGGGCCTGCGTGTCGGCCTCCAGGTGGGTCTGCGCGGACAGCTCGCCTTGCGCGATTTGCACCGGCAGGGGCACCAGCTTGCCCAGCGCCTTCAGCCACGGGGCGGGCTGCAGGCTACCGAGCTTGAGGTCCAGCGCGGCGCGCGGCGGCTGGGCCTGCACGCCGCCGTCGATGGACAAGGCCATGCCGTGCGGGTCGGCGGCGTCCAGGTGCAGCTTGGCCGGGGCGGAATCAGCGCGCGAGGTCAGGCCGTTGAGCGCGATGTGGACCGGGCCGAGCGTGGGCAGTGGCTCTGCACCGGCAGGATGGATGTCGATGGCGTCTGCGTTCACCTGCAGGCGGTCGAGCTGCCAGCGCCAGGCGGTTGGCGCAGCGGTGGACTTGGCCGCTGGCGTGTTCGCCGCCGTGCGCGCCAAGGGCTGCACTGCCACGCGGGCGCCGTCCAGCGTCACGCTGCCCAGCCTAGCCTGGCGCTCCAGCGGCAGGCTGTCGATACCGATCACTTTCAACGAGGTCCACCGGGCTTGCACGCCCACCGCGGGCAAAGCCGCCTGCAGATCGCTGATGTCCACGCCGCCGGTGATGGCCACGCGCGGCACGGCCGGGGCCTTGCGCTCCTCGAACACGATCTTGAGCGAGGCGGCCAGGCGGCCGGAGGCCACGTCGGCCTGCGCCTCGGGCGGCAGCAGCGGGCGAATGGCGGCGGCCCACTTGGGCAGGTCCACCTCACGCCACTGCACATCGACCTCGGAGTGCTGCCCTTCCTTGAAGGGCAGGGTGCGGCCATCCACGCGCAGCGGGCTGCCGTCCAGGCGGGCCTCCAGCAGGGGTTGCACGTTCACTTCCTCGTCGGCCGGCAGGCTGGACACGAAAGGCACGCCGATGTTGATCGCCTCGACGCGGTGCGTCTGGTCCAGCACGCGGTCACCGTAGCGCACCAGGCCGTCCGTCACGCGGATGTTGTAGACGGCGAAGCGCGCGGGCTCCGCATCCGCCGGCTCGGGCTTCTTTTGCGCGGCCAGGTGCTCCAGGATCGGCGTGAAATTGAAGCGGTCGGCCTGCTGGCGCTCCACCCAGATCTCCGGCCGCGCGATGGTGATGCGGCGCAGCACGGGCGCGATTCGCCAGAGCGAAGCCACCGACAGCTGGGCCTGGGCCTGCTGGACCTTCAGGATCTCGCTGTCCTTGAGGCCGACTGCGACGTCATCTGCTGTCACGGTCAGCGTCCATGGCTGCACCGCCAACTGGCCGATGCGCACGGGGGTGCCCAGTGCTTCGGTGGCGGCAGCTTCCACCTTGGGGCGCACAAAGCCCGGCAGCCACCAACCCAGCACGCCCGTCCACAGCAAGGCCATCACGGCGACCACGCCCAACAACGTCACCCCTGGGCGCCACCGGCCCGAAGGGGCAGGCTTGTGATCTTGGGACATCGAATCACCGTTGTTCGGGACGTGTGCTTGGTCGGACATGGAAACGCAGTCAGATGGGTGCCGTTCAGGAAATCGGCTTGTGCAGGCACCATGCAAAAGCCCCGCCGGAGCGGGGCTTCATTGTGCAATGGCCGCGAGGGTCAAAGCCGCTGGCCTGAACTGGTATCAGGCCGCCAGCAACTGCCGCAGCACGAAGGGCAGGATGCCACCGTGCTGGTAGTAGTCCACCTCGATCGGCGTGTCGATGCGCAGCTTCACGATCACGGTGTCCGTTTCTCCGGAGGCCCGCTTGATGATCAGCCTGGCATCCGCCTGCGGCACAATGGCCTCGCCCAGTTCGATGCTGATGGTCTCGTCGCCCTTGAGGCCCAGCGACTGCCAGCTGTCATCGCCCTTGAACTGCAGCGGCAGCACGCCCATGCCGACCAGGTTGGAGCGGTGGATGCGCTCGAAGCTGCGCGCCACCACGGCCTTGATGCCCAGCAATTGCGTGCCCTTGGCCGCCCAGTCGCGGCTGGAGCCGGTGCCGTACTCCTCGCCACCGAAGATCACCGTGGGCACGCCCGCCTCGATGTACTTCATCGCGGCGTCGTAGATGAACTGCTTCTCGCCCTTCTCGGGGCCGTCCAGCTGGAACAGCGTCAGGCCGCCTTCCTCGCGCGAGCCGTCCTCACGCGGCGGGATCATCAGGTTCTTGATGCGGACGTTGGCGAAGGTGCCGCGCATCATCACCTCGTGGTTGCCGCGCCGCGAGCCGTAGGAGTTGAAATCCGCCTTGAGCACGCCGTGCTCGATCAGGTACTTGCCGGCGGGCGACGATTCCTTGATCGAGCCGGCCGGCGAGATGTGGTCGGTGGTGATCGAATCACCGAACAGCGCCATGACCTTCGCGTCGCGCACGCCCAGCGCCGACACCTTGGGCTGCAGCTCGAAGCCGTCGAAGAAGGGCGGCTGCGCGATGTAGGTGCTCTTGGGCCAGTCGTAGACCTGGCCCTTCACGCCCTTGATCTGCTCCCACAGCTTGCCCGGCTTCTTGGCCACCTTGTCGTAGTTCTCCTTGAACACCTTGGCGTCCATGGCGAACTTCATCAGCTTGTAGATCTCGTCCGAGGTCGGCCAGATGTCGCCCAGGTACACGGCACGGCCCTTGTTGGGGCCCTTGGTCGAGTAGCCCACCGGCTCCGTCATCAGGTCACGTGTGACGTTGCCTGCGATGGCGTAGGCCACCACCAGCGGCGGCGAGGCCAGGAAGTTGGCCTTGATGTTCGGGTGGATGCGCGCCTCGAAGTTGCGGTTGCCCGACAGCACCGCCGCGCAGACCAGGTCGTTGCGGTAGATCACCTCGTTGATCTCGGTCGTCAGATCACCGGCATTGCCGATGCAGGTGGTACAGCCGTAGGCCGCCACGTTGAAGCCGAGCTTCTCCAGGTAGGGCAGCAGGCCCGCCTTCTCCAGGTACTCGGTGACGATGCGCGAGCCGGGGGCCAGCGAGGTCTTGATGTGCGGCTGCACTGTCAGGCCCGCCTCGACCGCCTTCTTGGCGAGCAGGCCGGCGGCCAGCAGCACGCCCGGGTTGGAGGTGTTGGTGCACGAGGTGATGGCCGCGATCAGCACATCGCCATTGCCGATGGTGACGCCCGCGGCCACGGCCGGGTGCACGGTGGGCGGCGTGGCGGCTGCGTGCGCGGCCTCCAGCGTGGGCTTGTTGGCCTCCATCTCGACCACTTGCCGCGGCGCGCCGGCCGGGGTGGGCGGATGCGCCGGTGGCGTGTCACCTCCGCCCAGCGCGAAGCGGTGCGCCAGCTTGTCGGCCGGCTGGTTGAAGCCGTTCTCGGCCGCCGGCTTGCTGTACAGGCTGATGAACTGGTTCTTGACGTTGCCCAGCTCGATGCGGTCCTGCGGGCGCTTGGGGCCCGACAGGCTGGGCGTCACGGTGCCCAGGTCGAGCTTGACGACCTGGCTGTAGTCGATCTCGCCGGCCTTGGGCACGCCGAACAGCTTCTGGGCCTTGAAGTAACCCTCGAAGGCGGCGATCTCGGCCTTGGTGCGGCCCGTGCCCTTGAAGTAATCGATGGTCTTCTCGTCGACCGGGAAAAAGCCCATCGTGGCGCCGTACTCGGGCGCCATGTTGCCGATGGTGGCGCGGTCGGGCAGGGCCAGGCTGGCCGTGCCTTCGCCGAAGAACTCGACGAACTTGCCCACCACCTTGTGCTGGCGCAGGATCTCGGTCACGGTCAGCACCAGGTCGGTGGCGGTCACGCCCTCGCGCAGGCGGCCCGTGAGCTCGAAGCCCACCACGTCAGGTGTCAGGAAGTACACCGGCTGGCCCAGCATGCCGGCCTCCGCCTCGATGCCGCCCACGCCCCAGCCCACCACGCCGATGCCATTGATCATCGTGGTGTGGCTATCGGTGCCCACCAGTGTGTCCGGGTAGGCCACGCCGTCCTTGGTCTGGTGCACGCCGCGCGCCAGGTACTCCAGGTTCACCTGGTGCACGATGCCGAAGCCAGGGGGCACGACGCCGAAGGTGTCGAAGGCCTGCATGCCCCACTTCATGAACTGGTAGCGCTCGTTGTTGCGCTGGAACTCCAGCTTCATGTTCAGGTCGAGTGCCTTGTTGCTGCCGTAGTGGTCGATCATCACCGAGTGGTCCACCACCAGGTCCACGGGCACCAGGGGCTCGATGGTCTTGGGGTTCTTGCCCAGGGTGTCGGCCACGTTGCGCATCGCGGCCAGGTCGGCCAGCAAGGGCACGCCGGTGAAGTCCTGCAGCACCACGCGCGCCACCACGAAGGGGATCTCTTCGGTGCGCACGGCGGTGGGTTGCCAGTTGGCCAGCTGGGCCACGTGTTCGGGCGTCACCTTCTGGCCATCGCAGTTGCGCAGCACCGATTCCAGCACGATGCGAATGGACACCGGCAAACGGTTGATGCTGGGATAGGTCTTGGCCAGTTCCGGCAGCGAGAAGTACTTGAGCGAGCCGCCTGAACCGGTCTTGAAGGATTTGAGGGTGCCGGCGAAGGCGTGGCCTGTGGCCTTGGCGGGCTTGTCCGCTTTCACGGACGATGTTTTCTTGGCAGCGGTCTTCTTGGGGCTCTGGGACGCTTTGGAGGCTGAGGCCATCGGGTTCACTCCATGGAGGGGGACGGTGCGATCAACGGACGATGCGCCGGGCACCACGCCCGGCAGGGCTTAATCTTCTACCCTTGCAGCGTGCTCGACAAGCACCCCTCTCGAACATCCCTCCTGAAACCAATGACGGTGCCGGCCATACGGCCTATGCCAGCCTTGGCCCTTGTGGTCTGTTCGCAACCCGGCAACGAGAAAAGCCTGAACGATGAGCACCGACGAGCCACTGACCCACCAGTTGGCCGACTACCAGCCCCCGCCCGACAACGGCCTGGCCCTGCTGTACGAAGACGAGCACCTGCTTGCCATCGACAAGCCCGCCGGGCTGCTCAGCGTGCCCGGCCGGGGCGAACGCATGGCCGATTGCCTGATCGCCCGTGTGCAGGCGCGCTTCGCGGATGCGCTGGTGGTGCACCGGCTGGACATGGACACCTCCGGCATCGTGCTGTTGGCGCGGGGCCCCGCCATGCAGCGGCTGATGAGCCAGCAGTTCATGGACCGCCAGGTGGACAAGCGCTACGAAGCCATCGCCCATGGTGTGCTGAAGGACGACGAGGGCGAGATCGACCTGCCCTTGATCACCGACTGGCCACGTCGCCCGCGCCAGAAGGTCGATCCCGACATCGGCAAGCCTTCACTGACCCGGTTCCACGTGCTGCAGCGTCAGGCCGATCGCAGCCGCGTCTCGCTGGAGCCCGTCACCGGGCGCTCGCACCAACTGCGCGTGCACCTGATGGCGCTGGGGCATCCCATCGTCGGCGATGACCTGTACGGGCCCGCCGGCGATCGGGTCCGCGCCGGCCGGCTGATGCTGCACGCCTGCGACATCACGCTGGCGCATCCCGTCACGGGGCAGCCGTTCAGGCTGGCTTGCCCGTGCCCGTTTTGACCGTGCCGGCCTCGCGCTGCAGGGCCTTGGATGCAGACACCCATTTGCTGATGACCTGGTACATCTGCTCGATGTCCAGCGGCTTGGTGATGTGGTCGTTCATGCCGCTGCCCAGGGCGTGCTCGCGGTCGCTGGCCAGGGCGCTGGCCGTCATCGCGATGATGGGCAGGTGCTGCCACTGCGGCTGCTGGCGGATCTTGCGCGTGGCCGTGTAGCCATCCATCACGGGCATCTGGCAGTCCATCAGCACGCAGTCGAAGGGCTTGTTGCGGGCCAGGGCCGTGAGCGCCAGGGCGCCGTTCTCGCAGCAGACCACGGTGGCGCCGGCCAGTTGCAGCAGCTCGCGGGCCAGTTCCTGGTTCAGTGGCTGGTCTTCCACCAGCAGGATGTGGGTACCGGCCAGGATCTTGGGCGTTGCTTCGGGCGGTGGGGCCGAGGCCGCTGCGGCGTCCGTGGACACCAGAGGGCGCACGGTCAGGGTCTTGCGCAGGCAGTCGGCCAGGGCGGCCGGCGTGATGGGCTTGGTCAGCACATCGGCCAACCGCACGCCACGCGCCGCCTCCACCGCGTCATCACGGTTGAACGCGGTCACCAGCAGGATGCACGGCTGGGTGCCCGGAAAGCGCCGCTGGATGTGCGATTGCAGAGCGCTTGCGCAATGGATGCCGTCCATGCCGGGCATCTTCCAGTCCAGCATGATCCAGTCGTAGGGCCGGCTGCTGCGCTCCAGTGCGGCGATGGCTTCGGGGCCGCTGCCCACCAGGTCCACGATCAGGCCCATGCCCGTGAGCATCTTGCCCAGCACTTCGCGCGCATCGGGGTTGTCGTCGGCCAGCAGGATGCGCTTGCCATGCCAGTTGTCCTGCAGCGGGATGGCATGGGCTGGCCCCGAAGGCAGGCTGATCTTGAACGTGAAATGGAAGGTGCAGCCACGCCCCAGGGCGCCTTCCACCCACAGACGCCCGCTCATCCGTTCGAGCAGTTGCTGGCAGATGGTCAGGCCCAGGCCGGCGCCACCGACGCCGGGCAGTTCCGGGGCATGGTCATGGGTGAGGGATTGCATCAGCTTCACTTGCTGCTCGGCGCCCATGCCTTCGCCGGTGTCGCGCACCCAGCCGTGCAGCTCCACTTCGTAGCCTGCGCGGTTGCGCACTTCAAGGCCCAGCGTGACGCTGCCTTCGCTGGTGTGCTTGATGGCGTTGGCGCCAAGGTGCAGCAGGATCTGGCGCACGCGCGTCGGGTCGCCCAGCAGGTGCGTGGGCAGGTCCATCGGCGCTGTGAACAGCAGTTCGATGCCCTTTTGCTCAGCCTGCAGCCCCAGCACATTGCTGAGCTGGTCGATCAGGCCCTGCACCGGGAACTCGATGCACTCCAACTCCAGCTGGCCTGCCTCGATGCGTGACAGGTCCAGGATGTCGTTGACGATTTGCAGCATGCTCTTGGCCGCCTGGTGGGCCTTGGCCACGTAGCCGCGATGCTTGTCCGGCTGGGTGTCTTCCAGCGCCAGGTGCGTCATGCCCATGATGGTGTTCATGGGCGTGCGGATCTCATGGCTCATGTTGGCCAGGAAGGCGGTCTTGGCGCGGCTGGAGGATTGGGCCGCGTCCTCGGCCTTGCGCAGCGCCTCGTCGGTCTGGCGCTGGGCCGTGACGTCGCGCAGCACACCCATCACCAGCCCGGGCACTTCGTGGTCGAGCGAGATCACCACGGCCGCCACCTGGAAGCGCGTGCCGTCCAGCCGGGTATGGTGCCATTCGGTGTGCAGGGGTTCGCCAGGATTGCCGCGCACCTTGTCGATGATGGCCAGGGCTTCGTTCTCGCTGTGCTTGCCCGGCGTTTGCTGCGGCGGGGTCAGGGGCGGCTTCCAGGGCTGGCGGCCGCGCAGCTGCTCGAACGAGTGCGCGGCGAACAGCTCCAGCGTGGCATTGTTGCAGCGCAGGATGCCGCGTTCGCGGTGGCACAACATCACGGCCACCGGCACCTGGTCGAACAGCGCATCGAAGCGGAGTTCGGTCTGGCGCAGTGCGGTGCGGTCCTGCCAATAGCCTTCGTAGACCTGTTCGCCCTTGGCGCCTGGCCGCAACGTGCTGCCCATGCCGATCCAGCGGCGGTGCCCGGGACCGGGGAGCGAGAACTCGACCGGCTCGGTCGGCGGCGTGCTCTGGCCGGGCGCGATGCGCGACCACAGCCATTGCGGGTCCTTCAGCAGCTCGTCGAGCTCCACGCCGAACAACTCCTTGACGCCCGGGCCGACGAAGGAGAAGCGCCCTTCGCCCTCGCGGTCGATGCGGTAGCGGAAGACCGTCAGCGGCAGGCCTTCGGTGGATTCGAGCGCATCCTGGTGCGCCAGCTCGACGATGCCATCGTGCTCCAGCCGCCGCCAGGTCATCCACAACACCATCAGGCCCGCGAGCAGCACGGCCAACCCACCGGCGATGCTGGAGGCATGGATCGAGCCCAGCCGCGTGAGCGGGGCCAGCACCCAGGCGGTGTAAGGGTGCTCGGGCAAGGGATGCGACAAGGCGGCGTAGGTCTGGTCGTCGATCTGCAGCATGCGCACCGACTGCTCGCCCACGGGCACGGTGTCCATGGCCCAGTCCAGCCGTCGCGGAACCTGCCGGTACAGCGCCGTCATCTCGGCTTCGCGCCCGATGGGGTAGGGCTGCATGGGGATCTGGCGCAGGTGGTGCTCAGGCCGGTTGCCCGCGACCACCACGCCATTGCCATCGGTCAGCATCACCGTGCGGCGGGCGGCATCAGAGAAGATGCGCGTCATCGCGGCGGGGTCGGTCTTGAGCACCAGCACGCCCAGCGCGCGTTCGCCCTCGGCCACACGGGCCGCGAAGTTGAAGCCCGGCTGCTGGCTGACGCTGCCCATCACGAACTGGAAGCCTCGCCCCTGCTCCATGGCATCGACTAGGTACTGGCGGGCCCCGAACTGGGCCCCGACCGTGGTGCGTTGCCGATCGACATGGCCGCTGTCGGCCAGCACCGTGCCATTGGCATCGAGCAGGAAGGCCTGGCGGATCTGGAAATCCTTGACCACGGTCTCCAACTGCTGGCTCATCGCCAGCACGTCGGGGCGGGCCAGCAGGGTGTCGCGCAGCGCGGCCCGCTCGGGCGGTGCCAGGTCGGCCGATGAGGTGGACGCATCACCAGGCCGGCGAAGGAAGCTTTCGAACATCGCCTGCCGGGCCAGCACCTGGGCAAGGGCCGCGATCTGGTGAAAGTTGCTCTCGACGCTTTCGTGCAGCATGTCCACGCGCATCTGGGCGTCGCTCACGGTCTCGGTCAGGTATTGCACGGAGCGCTGTCTGTCCACCAGCCATGTCGTGCCCAGCACGATCGCCGTCCATGTAGCGGCCAGGCTCCACAGCAGGCGCTGCCGCCGCGAAAGGGTAGGGGCGATGGACTCGGCGTCTTTATGCATCGCATGGCGCGCCCGATGGGCGCCGGGTGGACACATGGCATGCCGGCCATGCACGGCGACCGCCAGCGGTTCAGGCGGACAACCCAGGTGTCAGCGTTGACTGACAGAGGGATCAGCAAGACCTGTCCCTGTCCATCAGTCCGGACTGACAGCTTCCGGGCCCTGCAATTCTTACATTGGAATCACCCAAGCGGTCATGCAGACAAATCGCCAGGATGGGCCTGACAACAAGCGCATGACCGATATCTTGACATCGACTGGAGCCAAGTATGAAGCGATCTAGCCTCTTGATTACCCCGCTGTTTGTGTCTCTGACGGCCCTGGCTGGCGGTTCTGTGGTTTTGATGACCGGTTGCGCCAGCACCTCCAAGCAAGCCAGCTTCGGGGAAACGGTGGACGACAGCGTCATCACCACGAAGGTCAAGGCCGCGTTCGTGGAAGACAAGACGGTGAGCGCTTTGAACATCTCCGTGGAGACCTTCAAGGGCACCGTGCAGCTGAGCGGTTTCGCCAACAACGCTGACGAAGCGGCCAAGGCAGTGTCTCTGGCGCGCAACGTGAAGGGCGTCAAGGCTGTCAAGAACGACATCCGGGTGAAGTGAAGTCCCGACCCCGGACCCGCAACCAACGCATAGGAGAAGCACCATGAGCAAGTCCCCTCAAATTGCCGCGAAGGAACTCGACAAGATCCTCGTGGAGGCCCGTTCCCTGCTGAACTCCGCTGGTGATGAGGCCGCCGACCAGGCTGGCGCCGTGACCGCGCGCCTCAAGAGCGCCCTGAACCAGGCCCAGGATCGCCTGAGCGCCCTCGGCACCGATGTGAGCGACCGCGCTCGCAAGACCGCCAAGGCCACGGACGAGTACGTGCATGCCAACCCCTGGCAAGCCATCGGTGTCGGTGCCGCTGTCGGTATCGTCATCGGCGCGCTGGCCGCCCGCCGCTGAGCCCTCGGGCTCGGTGTTCTCAACCTGACAGGAGACCATCATGCTGCATTACGCCGCCGTCTTCCTGGTGATCGCGCTGATCGCCGCTGTCTTCGGTTTCGGGGGCATCGCCGCCGGGGCCGCTTCGATCGCGAAGGTGCTGTTCTTCATCTTCCTGATCGGTTTCGTCGTGTCGCTGGTGCTGGGCTTGTTCCGACGAGCTTGATGCCCGCCCCGACTACCCAACCGGGTTGTTCGGTGCCCTTGTCTCCCCCTGCGGGGGCACCTTTTGGCCGACGGCATCCGTGCCGTCGGCCTTTTTACATGCGGGCTCCGCAAGTTGGGCACAATCGGGCCAGTTGGCCCTCGAACCGCCTCCGACCTTTAGAGTTCTTCTTCCAACCAGGGAGCCCTGTTTGTCCTCATCCCCCTCTACCGCCAACGCCGTGGCCTGGTACGAAACCGTGCCGCCCCGCGTACTGCTGGCGTTGGTGCTCACGGCGGTCGTCTCCGTGCTGGTCTTCGCAGTGTCGGAGCTGGCGTTCTCGGAGATATCCACCAACCGGGTGGAGGGGCGCCGGGCCGTGGAGGCGCAGGCCTATGTGTTGCGCGTCCGTGAGCAACTGCTTGCCGCTGAATCCAGCCAGCGCGGCTACCTGATCACCCACGAAGACCGCTACCTGGCGCCGTACGACAAGGCCGTGGAATCCGCCCGTTCGGCGCAATCGAGTCTGCTGTCCACCTTGGGCGATCAGTCGTCCTTGCGCAAGGAAGCCGTTCAGCTCGGGGCGTTGGTGGAGGAAAAGCTCGACGAACTCAATGTGACCCTGCACATGGCGCGTGACCGACAGCCGGGCATGGCCCTGGCCACGCTGCACACCGACGTCGGCCTGACGCTGATGGAGAAGATCGCCCGCACCACCCGAACGCTGGACGACGAACTGGGCCAGCAGAGCCTGCTGCGCACCAACACGCTCACCCGCCTGTTCCAGCAGCAACGCTGGGGCGTGGGCCTGGTGGTGTTCCTGAACCTGGCTTTCCTGGCCATCCTGGGCACGATGATGGTCCGCAACTTCCACGAGCGCGAGCAGAGCCGCCGGCGCCTGAAAGAGCATGCGCAACAACTGGAAACTGCGGTGGCCGAGCGCACGCAGGAGCTGTCGGCGCTGTCCACCTATCTGCAGAACAACGCCGAGCGCGAGCGCAGTTCCCTGGCGCGCGACCTGCACGACGAATTCGGTGCCATCCTCACCTCCGCGAAGCTGGACGTGGCCTGGTTGCAGGGCCATGCCGCCTCATCGCCGGAGCCGGTGCAGGAGCGCTTGTCGCAGTTGTCCAATGCGCTGGACGAGGCCGTGAATCTCAAGCGCCGAGTGATCGAGAACCTGCGCCCCTCGCTGCTGGACCACCTGGGACTGGCCGCGGCCATCCAGTGGCATGTGCAGGAAGCCTGTGACCGCGCCGACATCGCCTGCGACGTGACCATGCCCGAGGACGGCATTCAGGTGCCTTCGCACATCGCGATCGACCTGTTCCGCCTGGTGCAGGAGGCACTCAACAACACGGTCAAGTACGCACAGGCGCGGTTGTTCGAGGTGAACCTCATCCAGCACGATGGCAATTACATCCTGACCATGAAGGACGATGGCATCGGCATCGCCCAGTTCCAGCCTGACCACCTGACCCATGGCCTGGCAGGCATGCAGCACCGCGTCCGGGCCCTGCAGGGGCGGTTCACCGTGCAGACATCGCCCGGGCAGGGCACCTGCATCGAGGCGGTGATCCCGGTGGCGGCCACGGTGAACCCCTCACCGGCCCAAAGCTCGGTGGCTTGAAAAGCGCCAGCGGCGACCGGGTCAGGGGAAGAAGGCTTGGTTGAGCAGCGCTGAAAGACGCGGCAATTCCCGGCTCTTGTCCAGAAAGTGATCGGCCCCGGCCTTCAGGCACGCGGCTTCCAGCACCGGCATCGTGTGGTTGGTCACGACGATGATCAGAGGGCCGGTCGGTGATGCGCCGTAAAGCTTGCGCACCGCGTGGATCAAGCCCAAGCCTGAGCCTTGGCGCAGGTTGAGATCGACCACGAGCGCATCGGGAGGCTGGGCCTGGCTGCGTTGAAGGGCTTCGTGTTCGGTGTCGTCGATGCCGGTGACCTCGAAGCGGCCGGGTTGCTCCACCAGCTGGCGCAGCAACTGCTGCACGCGCGGCAAATCCTCGACGATCTGGACCTGAACGGCCCGGTCGGTCACACGGCGGGCACGTGGACTGGTGCCGGGTTCCGAAGCACTGCCGGGGACTTTCACCGCAGGTGGGGCCACCGTGTGAGCCATGGGGGCCATGGAAGGCATGTCCAACCCTCCAGGCGACTGGAAGCCGGCATGAGCGCCTTGGGGAGGAAGCGCGTGCTTCATGGGACGCAGGCTCAGGTGATCAGGTTGTTCTTGACTGCGTACTGGGTCAGATCGGCGTTGGTCTTGAAGCCCATCTTTTCCAGCAGACGGCTGCGGTAGGTGCTCACCGTCTTGGAACTCAGGCAAAGGTCATCGGCAATCTCGGTGACGCTGCGGCCCACCACCAGTTTGGAGAAGATCTGGAACTCCCGCTCGGAGAGTCGCAGATGGGGAGGCTGCTCGATGTCCTGCGTCAGGCCCAGGGCCAGCATCTCGCTGAGGCGGGGGCTGATGTAGCGCCGGCCGGCGGCCACCGTACGCACCGCGGACACCAGCTGTTCTGCCGCCAGTTCCTTGCTCAGAAAGCCACTGGCACCGGCCTTGAGCACGTTCAGACCATATTGGTCTTCCGAGTAGGCGCTGAGGATCAGGATGGCCAGGTCCGGCTTGATGGCCTTGGCCTGCTTGAGCACATCCATGCCAGACAGGTCGGGCATGGACAGGTCGATCACGGCCACATGGAGATCCTGGCCGCGAACGGCGGCCAGCGCCTCGCGGCCGGTCTTGCCCTCGGCCTTGATTTCGATGTCGCTGTGCTGGCTCAGGATATAGCGGAAGCCGGCTCGCACGATGTCGTGATCGTCAAACAAGCCTAGATTAATCAGCACCAGGTTCTCCTCAATGGGGTCTCGATCGCGCATTGACTGCGCTGTGACATTACCTTAAGGGTGGAAGACCCGCCCGTCGGTCATCTTTCGACGGGACGGCTGTGAGGTCATCCTGATCCCTCTGTAGGTCATGCCCTACAGCACCCAATTTAATGCAAAAACCATGGGAATCGGAGGGGGCTGACGATTGCATCAGCGGATGCCTACAAAAGGAGCCGGGGCGCGCCGACATGCAGGCTGTCCGTCGCTTTCCAAAATGCAAGCCATATCAACAAGCGATCGACCAAAGCGATCCAGAAAGGACTTTGCATGAAGCCCCAACATCTTTCCTGGTTGTCCGCAGCCGTGGCCCTTTGCGTCAGTGCATCCGTCCATGCACAGGCCACGCCGGAACAATCGTTGAAGGTGGACCGCGCCGGCTCGGGCCCGGTGCCGTACCTGCTGGATTCGCAGGATGTGATCACCCGCAACAATTTCGGCCAATGCTGGCGCACGGGTTACTGGACGGTCGAACTGGCCGCCAATACCAAGGTGGTCGGCAGCGAATTCCCGGCGGGCTGTGCCTGTGACCGCGAACTGATGCCCACGGGCACCTGTACCCCGAAGGCCGCTCCTGTGGTGCAGCCGCCCCCGGCACCCGTCCCCCCGCCGCCTCCGCCGGTGCCCACCTCCGAGAAGGTGACCATCCCCACCGACACGTTGTTCGCTTTCGACAAGTCGCAGCTGACGGCTGAAGGCAAGGACAAGCTCAAGACCTATGCCGACCAGCTCAAGGCCCTGAACCTGGAAGCCGTGGTGGCCGTGGGTCACACCGACCGCATCGGCACCGAGAAGTACAACAAGACGCTGTCCGAGAAGCGTGCCGCATCGGTCAAGGCCTACCTGACCGAACTGGGCGTGCCGGGCGATCGCATCTTCACCGAAGGCCGCGGCGAAAGCCAGCCCACCACCGGCACGCAATGCGATGCCAAGGGCAAGGAAGGACCGCGCAACAAGGCTCTGATCGAGTGCCTGGCACCCGATCGCCGCGTCGACATCGAGGCAGTGGGCACCCGCCGCTGAGTTGTCTCTATCCCCACCCACCCCCGAGGAGAACACCATGAAAGCACTTCACACCCTGAAGATCGCGGGCATGGTGGCGCTGATCGCCAGCACCGCCGCCTGCTCCAACATGACGCCCCGTGAACGCAACACGGCTGCTGGTGCCGCCATCGGCGGCGCTGCCGGTGCAGTGCTGACCGGCGGCAGCGCAGCCGGCACGGTCGGCGGCGCGGCTGTGGGCGGCGTGGTTGGCAACCAAATCAAGAAGTAAGCGTAGGGAATAAAGAAGAAGGGATGCGGGATCGCCTGCTCTCCCGGCCGGCGATCCCGAAGGAATAATCAAAAGCAACTATTACCCGGCGCGATTGCGCCTTTCACGGGCCGGCTGAGGACGCAGTCGGCCTTTTTTTGTCTGCTGCAATTGTTTTGGTGTTTTCGGACATTTCCGCGTCTGAACGCGTGCCGAGCGGCGGATGGATTTACCATATCGCCCTACATTAAGACGCGTCTGTTGCATAGGCAGACGTGGCGAGTCCCCTCACAACCGGCAGGCAGCCGGGCGTCCAGCAGGGGCCTGCGGCTGCGAGGCCCGGGTCATGATGGCGTCGGCGCCGGCCAGGAATTGCCATGATCCCAGTCGTCATCAGCGGCACCGGTCTCTACCGGCCCGAGCACACCATCACCAACGCCGAGCTCGTTGCCTCGTTCAACACCTACGTCGAGCAGTACAACGCCCAGCACGCCGCGCAGATCGCTGCCGGAGAAGTGCAGCCCCTGGCGCCCTCCAGCGAGGAGTTCATCGAGAAGGCCTCGGGCATCAAGCAGCGCTACGTGATCGAAAAGGAAGGCATCCTCGACCCGTCGCGCATGTACCCCCGTTTCCAGGAGCGGCCGGACGACCAGCTCTCGCTGATGGCCGAGATCGCCGCCGATGCCGCACGCCAGGCCCTGACCGCCGCTGGCAAGCAGCCTTCCGACATCGACGCCGTGATCTGCTCGTCCGCCAACATGCAGCGCGCCTACCCGGCCATGGCCATCGAGATCCAGCAGGCGCTGGGCGCCGGCGGCTTCGGCTTCGACATGAACGTGGCGTGCTCCTCGGCCACATTCGGCATCGAGCAGGCCGTGAACGCGGTGCGCTCGGGCACGGCCCGTTGCGTGCTGATGGTGAACCCCGAGATCACGTCGGCGCACCAGGAATGGCGCGACCGCGATTGCCACTTCATCTTCGGTGACGTGTGCACGGCCGTGGTGATCGAGCGTGCCGACACGGCCACCTCGAACGACCAGTGGGACGTGCTGGGCACCAAGCTGGCCACGCAGTTCTCCAACAACATCCGCAACAACTTCGGGTTCATGAACCGCAGCGAGGACAGCGACCCGAACGCCCGCGACAAGACCTTCCGCCAGGAAGGCCGCAAGGTGTTCAAGGAGGTGGTGCCCATCGCTGCGGCCCACATCGAGGATCACCTGAAGTCGCTGGGCCTGGAAAGCACCCAGGTCAGCCGCTACTGGCTGCACCAGGCCAACCAGGGCATGAACCAGTTCGTGATCAAGAAGCTGGTGGGTGCCGATGCGGGTGCCGAGATCGCCCCGCTGATCCTGAATGAATACGCCAACACGGCCTCGGCCGGTTCGGTGATCGCCTTCCACGAGTACCACGATGATCTGAAGTCGGGTGACTATGGCGTGATCTGCTCCTTCGGTGCAGGCTACTCGGTCGGCAGCGTGGTGGTGCGCAAGCGCTGATCCAGCGAATCCAGCCAAGGATCGCGGTCCAGGTTGCCGCCGAAGCACGACACCAGAAAATCGAGGAACACGCGCGTGCGAGCCGGCAGGTACTGCCGCGACGGGTAGGCCGCGTGCACCACGTAGTTGCGCTGAACCGGCGTGTCGGCGAGCACGCGCACCAGGGTGCCGGCGCGCAAGGCATCGGCCAGCATGTAGCTGGGCAGGGCCACCACGCCCATGCCGGCCAGGGCCGCGGCCTTCAGCGTTTCCACGTGGTTCGAGGTGAGCGCCACGCGCATGGGCAAGGCGGTGCCGCCGCCACCGGCCGCATCGCGCACGAACCATTCGCGCGGCGAGATCGGCGACACGGCCACCAGGCAATCGTGCTGTGACAGTTCGGCTGCGGTGGCCGGTTGGCCATGCTGCGCCAGGTAGGCGGGCGAGGTGCAGATGACCACGTCCGTGCGCGCCAGCGGCCTGGCGATGAAGCCACCTTCGAGCTGTTCGGTCTGCATCGTCATCAGCACGGACACGTCACAGCCTTCGTCCAGGCCACCGGCCGAGGCGGGTGAGATCCAGTCCAGCGTGATGCCCGGGTAGGCCTGGCGGAAGGCGCCCAGCCGACCGGCCAGCCACACGGAGATGCTGGGCGGAATGTAGACGCGCAGATGCCCGGCAGGCTCGGCCGCCTGCGAGGCCGCGAGCGATTCGGCCTCTTCCACCTCGATCAGGATGGTTCGCACGCGTTGCAGGTAGTCCTGGCCGATCTCGGTGAGCGCCAAACGGCGCGTGGTACGGTTGAGCAGGCGGGCGCCCAGGTGCGATTCCAGTTCGGCCACCAGGCGTGTCACCACGGCGGGGGCCAGATCCAGCGCCCGGGAGGCGGCGGCAAAGCTGCCCTCGTCGATGACGCGGGCGAAAACGCGCATGCTGCGGAGCTGGTCCATGGTGATTATTTAGAAATCAGCAATGAACCATTCTATGCGTGACGGTTTATTTGTGTGGGTGATGTCAATACAGTGAAGCCATCGATCGCTGAAGACCGACACACCTGAAAGGAAACCGCCATGAACACCCGTCTGACCCTCTCCGTCCTGCTGGCTTCCTCCCTGCTGGCCGGTGGCGCCTTCGCTGCCGACACCGCCAAGCCCCTGAGCCGCGCCGATGTGCAGGCCGAACTGGCCCGCATCCGTGCCGAAGGCCCGCTGCCCAACGACCTGCCTGCCGGCTTCCAGCCTTCTGACATCCAGTCCGCCAAGGCAGCGCATGCGGTGAAGGTTGCCGCTCCTGCCACCAAGGACACCACCGTGAGCACCGCCGCCACCGTGCGCACCGCTCAATAAGCTGTCACCCCTGCGGCGTCATGAGGGCGCTGCACCCCGGCGCAGGCCACCCCGGCCTGATCCGCCCGGCCTGGTTGATTCAGCCCACAAGGTTGGTTCACCAGGCCGCTTTCTTTGGTGTCGTGCTCAGTGCGGCTGCGCACGACGCATCGCCTCCAGCTCAGGCTTGAGCGCGGTCAGGTGGATGTCAACGCCACCATCCATCTCGGGCGTGGGGATGATCATCAGCATGCGGAACACCACGCGCGTGGCGTCGTGCCAGCTGGGGCGGCCCGTGCCGAAGTCGATCTCGTACATCGGGTAGTGGCTGCAGTTGTTGAGCACCAGCCCGCCGTCGAGCGTGCGGCCCACCGAGCGCATCATCAGGCCGAGGATGCCCTTGTTCTGGCGGGCGCGCTCCATCAGGCCCAGGTAGCCCAGCAGATCCTCGTTGGTCAGGCTTTCGGCGGGCATGCGGCTCTTGAGGGCGATGGCGGCCAGCGACTGGCTGCCCAGCTCGTCGGCCGAGTACATCACCTCGCCATGGCCCAGCGCGTTGCCGAAAAAGTGCCTTGGCACGCGCAGGCGACGCTTGTAGCGCAGGTCGATCACGTGGCCCAGGCAGCGGTCGCGGCGGTGCTGCCACAGCGGGTTCAACACCTTCAGGCAGTGGGCGGTCACCAGCTCGGCCGTGGTCACGCCATCGGCCTCGGGGAACTCGGCGCGTGCCTGCTGCTTCCATTGCTCGATGGTGGCGGCCGGGATGCGGAACACGTCCTTGTCGATGCTGACCAGGTGCTGCCAGCCCAGGCCGGCGTACATGCGGAGGCGGTCGCGCCAGCCCATCTCGTAGACATAGCCGCGCGTGTAGGGCGCTTCCAGGTTGCCCTGGCCCAGTTCGATCAGCTGTTCGCGCGCCATCGATCGGGCGGGCACCTCTTCGCCGCGGGCGCAGGCGGCCCAGTCGACCATGAAGTTCCAGTAGGCCGTGCCGTCCATCACCGAGTGGGCGGCGGTGTTGCTGAGGATGGCGCCGCCATCGGCGAACTGGTAGACATCGACCTCGAACAGCGGCTGGCTGTCCTTGAAGATGTTCCAGGGGTAGATGGGCGTGTGAAAGCCTTTGAGCAGCGGGTGCAGGTGGTTGTCGGGGCCGTAGGCGGGCAGGGGGCCGTCGCACTGGTGCACCTTGAAGCGCACGCCGGCGTCGTTGCCCTCGATGCAAGGCAGGCCCTGGGCGTCCTTGCGCATGCGGCCGCTGAGCAGCGGGTACTTGCCCAGCATCACGGACAACGAACGCTGCAGGTTGGCGACATCCAGGCCCTTCGGGTACACCTGCACGATGGGGATGCCCATGTGCGAGGTGAAGATGTCGATGCCCGAGACGCGCTGGGTGGGGCAGCGTACGCCGCCCTTGAGCGTGGTGGTCGAGACGATGCGTGAGGAAATCTTGGTGCTCATTGAAACAGCTGCTGCGGCGGGCCTGACCCAGGCCGAGCGGCCAATGTAGCGGCCCGCCGGCTGCTTGCGCACCCGTGTTTGCCCAATGAATCCGCGCGTTTCCTGCAAACAGGGGGCTGTGCGGCCGGTGGCGCGCCCGGTCTCGGGTATCGTGCGGGGCATGAGCGATTTCACCTTTTTCTGGCACGACTACGAGACCTTCGGCATCGTGCCTCGCCGCGACCGTCCCTCGCAGTTCGCCGGCATCCGCACCGATGCCGATCTGAACGAGATCGGCGAGCCGGTGATGGAATACTGCCGCCCTGCGCCCGACTACCTGCCCGAGCCCGAATCCTGCCTGCTGACCGGCATCCTGCCGCAGACCTGCCTGGAAAAGGGCCTGCCAGAGAACGCCTTCGCCGACCTGATCGAGCGAGAACTGGCGCGCGACAACACCATCGGCCTGGGCTACAACACCATCCGCTTCGACGACGAGGTCACGCGCCACCTGTTCTGGCGCAATCTGATGGACCCGTACGCGCGCGAATGGCAGAACGGCTGCGGCCGCTGGGACCTGCTCGATGTGGTGCGCTGCACCTGGGCGCTGCGCCCCGAGGGCATCGAGTGGCCCCGCCATGAGGACGGCCGCCCATCGTTCAAGCTGGAGCACCTGACCAAGGCCAACGGCCTGGTGCACGAGGCCGCGCACGATGCGCTTTCCGACGTGCGCGCCACCATCGCGCTGGCCCGCCTGATCAAGCTCAAGCAACCTCGCCTGTGGGACTTCTGCCTCCGCCTGCGCAAGAAGGACGCGGTCGTGTCGGAGATGGGCGTGGGCAAGCCTTTCCTGCACATCTCCGGCATGTACGGCGTGGACAAGGGCTGCATCGGCGTGGTGTGGCCGCTGGCGCCGCACCCCACCAACAAGAACGAGGTCATCGTGTGGGACCTGTGCCAGGACCCGACCGAGCTGTTCACGCTGGACGCGGCCACCATCCGCCAGCGCATGTACACCAAGGCCGAGGATCTGCCCGAGGGCGTGACCCGCCTGCCGATCAAGAGCGTGCACATCAACAAGTCGCCCATCGTGGTCGGCAACCTGAAGATGCTGAGCCCTGAAGTAGCTCAGCGCTGGTCCATCGACCTGGACCAGGCCCTGCGCCATGCCGAGATCGCCGCGCTCAAGGGCGCCTCGATGGCCGGCATCTGGCCCGAGGTGTTCCAGCGTCCCAAGTCCGATCAGGCGCCCGATGTCGACGAAGACCTGTACGGTGGCTTCATCGGCCAGGACGATCGCCGCCTGCTGCAGCGCATCCGTGGCATGAGCCCGGAGCAACTGGCCGAACGCCTGCTCGACCGCCAACCCGCCTTCGCCGACGAGCGGCTTGAGGAAATGCTGTTCCGCTGGCGCGCGCGCAACTTCCCGCACACGCTGAGCGAGGCCGAGCAGCAGCGCTGGGCGCAGCATTGCCAGGCCCGCCTGATCGAAGGGCAGGGCGGCGCGCTCACGCTGGCCGGTTTCTTCGAGCGCATCGACAAACTGAGCGAGCAGCTTTCGGACGAGGACGAGCGCGGCCAGGACATCCTGGGCGCCCTGTACGACTACGCCGAGCAGATCGCGCCCTGAGCAGCCCCTGAGTCACACCATGAGCAATGCCACCCCGCTGAAGTACCTGGCGGGCTACCCCGAGCACCTGCTGGACCAGGTGCGCCAGTTGATCGACCAGGGCAAGCTGGCCGAGACCATCGCGCGCCGCTACCCCGAGCCGCACGAGGTGCGCACCGACAAGGCCCTGTACGACTACGTGATCGAACTGAAGGATCGCCACCTTCGCAAGGCCGATCCACTGAGCAAGGTGGCCTACGACAGCAAGCTCAAGGTGATCCAGCACGCGCTGGGCACGCACACGGCGGTGTCGCGCGTACAGGGCGGCAAGCTCAAGGCCAAGCGCGAGATCCGCGTGGCCAGCCTGTTCCGCGAGGCGCCGGCCGACTTCCTGAAGATGATCGTGGTGCACGAGCTGGCGCACCTGAAGGAGCGCGAGCACGACAAGGCCTTCTACGCCCTGTGCACGCACATGCAGCCGGATTACCACCAGGTCGAGTTCGACCTGCGGCTGTACCTGACCGCCAAGGACCTGCCGGAAAGCTGATTCAGCTAAGGCGCTCAGGCCTGATCGGCCGGCGACTCGGTATCGGGTTTGGCCGAGGCGGTCTTGGCGCCTTCACGCTGGCGCCGCACCTGCGCCGCGTCCATGGCATCGCGCGCCATGCGGCCGACCCAGGTTTCCAGCCCCTGCCATGCGTACAGGTTGTACTCCAGCACCTCTTCCACCGGCTCCTTGAAACCGTTGCGCGCCCACACGGTGCCGACCTGGATGGCCATGCCCAGCAGGCCCCACATCAGCATCTCCAGGTTGAAGCCGCGCTTGAGCCGCGGGTACAGCGAGCGCGCGATGCCGGTGATCAGCGTGGTGTACTGCCCCAGGATGCGCTGTGCCTTGTCGGCGCTCTGCCGGTTGGCGCTGAAGGCGTCGATCAGCAGCACCTGCGCGCGGCGCGGGTCTTCCTTGATGAAGCTGTAGAAGGCGTGCAGGCCGGCCCGGGCGATGGATTCGACCCCGCGCGGCGCGCCCTTCATCGCCTCCGAGATGCGCTGGATCAGCAGATCGCGCTGCCAGTTGTAGACGGCATCGAACGCATCTTCGGTGTTGCGGAAAGACTCGTAGAAATAGCGGTCCGTCAGGCGCGCCTGCGCGCAGATGTCACGCATGGTGGTGCGGGCAATGCCCTGGTGGGCGAAGGCATCAAAGGCGCTTTCCAGCAGGCGCTCATGCCGCTGCTGGCGCCGTGCTTCGGCGGATTCACCCCGGTAGGCGCGGGAGGGGGCGGCGTCTGAACCGGGTGATGACGTCATGAGCTGGAGATGCTGGAAGGCGGGCTCTCCACCGCCGCGCGAGGCGCCGCCATGGGGCGGCGAGACAAAGCTGATGCGCTTCATTGGATCACACATGGACAACGAATGTTGTCTGGAGACGGTCGGGTTTACGAGGACTGTCGTGTGGTGTGCCCCACCCCGTGTTCATGGGGTTTTGTAAAGCCCCTCCGTTCGCTCGGAGAAAACCCTCTGAATAAGTGACTTATCAGTTCGTCAGAATTTGTGGGACGATTTATCGATCGTCGGTAACCGAGTGCCATTAACGGTGCTCAGTACCTCACTCATCCTGGAGAGACGCATGATTCCAAGCTTCGTTCGCAAGGCCGCGCACGCCGTGCCATTGGCCAGTCTGGCAATGGCCGCCAGCCTGGCCATGGCGGCGCCCACGCAGGGCCCCGCCGGCATCGCCTTCTACACGGCACCGTCCAGCATCCCGTCTGGCAGCAACGGCGATCTGATTTCCTACCGTGCCACCACGGTGAACCTGGGCACGGGCGCGCCTGGCGTCAACGCCTGGAAGGTGATGTACCGCTCGACCGACTCGCTCGGCGCGCCCAACATCGTCACCGGCACGGTGCTGGTGCCCACCAAGATGTGGAGCAACATCCTGCAGGCCCGCCCGGTGGTGTCCTACGCCGTCGGCACGCACGGTCTGGCCCAGGGCTGCGCCCCCTCGCTGCAACTGGAGCAGGGCACCGACTATGAAGCCGCCAACATCAACGCCGCGCTGACCGCCGGCTATGCGGTGCTGGTGTCCGACTACCAGGGCTACACCACCGGCGCCACGCCGACCTACCTGGCTGGTGCCTCGCAAGGCAACGCCGTGCTGGACATCGTGCGCGCCGCCACCCAGATCCCGCTGGGCGGCACCAGCAGCAACGCCAAGGTCGCGATCTGGGGCTACTCGCAAGGTGGCCAGAGCGCCGCCTGGGCGGCCCAGCGCCAGGCCGCTTACGCGCCCAGCGTGAACCTGGTCGGCGTGGCCGCCGGTGGCGTGCCGGGTGACTTCCTCACCACGGCCCACTACCTGGACGGCGGCAATGGCTCGAGCTTCCTGTTCGGCGGCATCATCGGCCTGTCGACGCAGTACCCCACGGCCATCCCCCTGAACGACCTCACCAACGCCGCCGGCAAGGCCGCCATCACGCGTGGCAAGCAGCAGTGCGTGTTCGAGTCGCTGTTCGACCTGATGAACAAGAACGTCTCGGAGTTCACGGTCAATAACCAGTCGCTGGACCAGATCCTGAACACGCTGCCCGCCGCCAAGCAGGCCGTGCTGGCGCAGGACCTGGGCGCCGACAAGGTGTCCGTCCCGCTGTACCAGTACCACGGTCAGGCCGACGAGTTCATCCCGCTGGCGCAGGCCGTGTCGCTCAAGAAGAAGTACTGCTCGAAGTTCAGCAACGTGACCTTCGACGTCTACCCCAGCGAGCACATCGTCACGCAGTTCCAGGCCGCGCCGAAGGTGCTGGGCTGGCTGGGTGACCGCTTCTCGGGCAAGACCGCGGCCGGCACCTGTTCGTACGGCGGCGCCGACCCGCAGACCACGGCCAACCCCGTGAACGGCAACTTCGTCGTGTCGCTCAAGGAATGGCTGCTGACCGCCAGCGTGGGCCTCAAGACCCTGGGTCAGACGGTCACGATGCCGGCCAATTCGAGCTTCACCGCCGATGCCGACATCACCGCCAAGCGCCTGACCGGTGCCCTGAACGTGCCTGACTTCAAGCAGACGCTGAGCATCATCGGCCTGCCGATCCAGGTCGGTCTGTCGGTTCGCCCGACGGGCCAGACCACCGGCACGGTGGCGCTGGACAACGCTGGTCAGCTGAAGATCCGTGGCACGGCCTATGCCGACATCGTGGTCACCTCGGTGCTGGGCATCCCCTTCGGCGAGTGCAAGACGACGTCGCCGGTGGAGTTCCCCATCAACTTCGACGGCCCCGTCTCCTCGCTGGGCAACGGCAAGCTGACCTTCACGGGCACGACCAGCTTCCCGTCGATCAAGGGCTGCTTCATCTCGGCGATCCTGTCGACGCTGATGTCCGGCAGCGGCCAGACCTACAGCTTCACGGTCTCCCCGAAGGCCCCGGTGCAGTACTGAGCACCGGCGTGGCGCGGATCACCTGAAGCATGAGGATGGTTGATCCGCGCCTTGCGCAGTTCCCCGGGGCATCCGTGCCCCGGGTCTTTCACAGGGCCGGGCAGGCCCCAGCTACGCGACACTGCCCACGAAGCTGGTCGCGCAGCACCGTGTGAGAAGGATGCATGAGATGGCACAAGTTCTGATGAGCCCGCCCACTGGCGGCAGGAAGTTGATCGTGGCCCTGGGCGCTGTGGCCGCCGTCGCGATGGCCGCGGCCTGGTGGACGCACTCGGCACCGCCGGAGCCTGTCATGGCCGCCCCGGAGGCCGCTCCCGCGACAGCGCCGCAAGTGCAGATGCCTGGCACCGCCTCGCCAGAGGCCCAGCTGAGCGACATGAAGGCCAAGCAGTCGGAGGCCGCCCAGGCGCTGGCCAGCCGCTCCGATGTGAAACCGATGTCGGGCGTGATCACGGAGCGCCCATCGTTCGTGTCGCCGATGGAATGGATGGTGCTCAAGGGCACGGCATCGCAGCACGCGAACCCCGAACATGAACTCACGCGCATGGTCAACTTCCTGCGCTACAACAAGCAGAACGAGTTGCTGCAGGAGTTGCCCCATACCGCGGAGGCCCAGCCCCGCCGCCAGGCCCTGGCCAACGAGCTACTGGCCGATCTGCCGCAGCGGCTGCTCAATGGCGAGATGAGCCTGAAGGATCTGCGCAGCACCCAGGCCGAACTGCTGAAGGATGCCGAGAGCGATCCGGAGCAGCGCCAGATTCGCGCGCAGACAGAAGCCAAGCGCCTGGAGCAGGCCCTGGCGAGCCTGCAGGCCGGGGGGCAGAAGCCCTGAGCTTTGCCACTGCGTTCATCAGCCGCCCCACAGCGGCGGCTTGTTGACCATCAGGTAGTACACCGCCAACATGGCGATGAAGGCCGGATAGCCCAGCGCCTCCCACCAGCGCGCATGGCGCCAGTAGTCAGCCGGCAAGGCCGTGCCTTGGGCATGGGCCTCTCGCGCCATGCCGGCCATGCGCCACTGCAGCCACACCACCGGCAGCCAGCAGGCGCCGGCGAGCACGTACAAGGCCAGTGACAGCACCAGCCAGGGTGAGCTCATCGGCCAGCCGGCCATGTGCGCCAGCGCCACGCCACTGATCGGCTGCAGGATCACGGTCGGCGTGGTGAACCACCAGTCCGCGCGCACCACCAGCCGGCTCACCACGGCCTGCGCCGCCACCGACCCGCTGCGGTTGGCGAAGAACATGAAGAAGGCCGATCCGAAGCCCGTGCCGACCATCAGCACGCTCGACAGGATGTGTAGCCACTTGAGGATCAGGTAGGTGTTCATGGTGTGTCGTCCGAGATCAGCACCCACAGCACGGCGGCGATGGGCAGGTTCTTGAGCAGCGGCCCGAGCGGGTGCAACCACAGATCGGGTGTCAGTGCGGTGGCCACCAGCGTCATGGTGCCCATGGCGCACAGCGCCGCGATCCAGGTGCTGCGCCGTGGCCACACGCACATGGCCAAGCCCAGCGCCACATCGAGCGCGATACCACCCCAGATCGCAGCGGCCTGCCAGCCTGGCTGGTGCACGCCGGCATCGCGCATCAACTGCAGCGATTGGCCATGGACCTCCACCGCGCTGACCACGGCCGTGCCCAGCCAGACCATGACCAGGCTGCCCTGGAGCACGCGGCCTTGAAGGGTGCTCAACGCCATGATCGGGCCACCATCTGGCTGTGCGGCAAGGCGGGGCGCCCGAGCAGCTCGGCCAGCACTTCGGCCGGGCCCACGTTGTCCTGGGCCAGCAGGGCCAGCGTTTCGCTGCACCAGGGCGCGAAGGGCAGCGCATCGCCCACGCGCACGCTCAGCCGGGTCAGCCGCTCGGGCAGGCGCGCGACCCGCGCAGCGCCGTGGCCCAGCTGGCCTCTGAGGCTGGCGATGAATCCTGCCAGCCCCAGGGGCGAAGGACCCACGCAGGGCAGCACGCCGTTGCGCGCCAGGCCATCGCCCTGCAGCAGCGCGGCCACCGCATCGGCCAGGTCCTGCACGGCCACGGGTTGCACACGGGCCTCGATCACAGCCCCGGGCAGCACCAGCAGGGGGCTGCGGGCCAGGCCCATGAACATGCGGCTGCTGTCGCCCTCGCGCCCGAAGACGATGCTGGGTCTTATCACCACGCCGTCCAGCCGGCCCGCCGCGGTCAGCGCCTGCAAATGCGCATCGGCCGCGAGCTTGGTGCGCGCATAGCGTGTCGGGTTGCCCTCGATGCCCAGCGCCGAGACCTGCACCACGCGGCGAACGCCGGCCAGCGCGCAGGCATCGAACAGGGCCTTGGGCGTGGCTTCATGCACCGCTCGCATCGGCCTGGCGGAGGTGTCGCGCAGCACGCCCACCGCGTTGACCACCGCGCCGAAGCCCTGCAGCCGGGGCAGCCAGCGGGCCACATCGGTGTCGCGTGCGAAGTCCACCTGCAACAGCCCGGGCACAGGCCGGCGGCCGGAGCCAGCCCTCACCACCTCATGGCCTGCCGCCGAGAGCGACCTGTCGATGTGCCGGCCAATGAAGCCCTGGGCACCAAGCAGCAGCACTCTCATGATGGAGCTCCTTGATCAGCGGGCCACGAGGCATCACCTGCGGTGCCAAGGCTTCGCAGTTGCTGCTCTGCCTGGATCCGCTGCACCTGCCCCCAGACTCGACTCGAGATGAAGGCCACGGTCACGAAGACGCCCGAGATGACCACGAGCAGGGCGCGGCGCAAGGTGTCCACCGTGGTGGCGCCTGCATCGAACTGCCCGAAGACCAGGCTCATGAAGACCGTGCCGCTCACGGCCAGCAGGTAGGCGCTGCGGACCCAGAATTCCGCGCCGCCATCGGCGTCGCAAAAGGAGCGCAGCACCTTGAGCAGGATGGGCCGCAGGTAGGACACGGCGACGATGGGGCCGGCCACGGCGATCAGCAGCGACAGCAGGAAAAGGGGGGTGTTCATGTGGATCTCCTTGTGCTCAACGGATGGTGCAGCTGCCGTCACGGCACTGGGCGCGTTGGGCCGCGCGTTCAGCGGCGCGGCGGGTCGGGCCTTCAAACAGGGCGGCGACCACCCAGTGGGGGATCCGATAGCGGTTCCTCACGAGCACGGGGTAGGCACGATCGGCCCATTGACGCAGCACGGGCCAGGCGGTGGGGGCGGTGACCCAGCCCATGCCGACAGCACCGTAGGCCCGGCGGAACACTTCCACGCCCCGGATCACCTGCCCATCGGCCTGCACTGCATGGATCATGGACATCAGGTCGGCCTGCGTGGTGTTCGCAATGGGCGACTCGAAGCCCGGCCCGGAGGCATCGACGAAGACCAACTGCCCCGCGGTGTTGCGCAGCATCAGGTTGCGCATCTCGCCGTCGCACAGACGGCACGAGGCGTCGTAGTAAATCGTCAGAGGGTAGAGGGCGGTGCTCATGATCGACTCCTTTTGAAATTTCAGTAATGACAGAAATATTCAGCCAAAAAAGGGGGCTTCATGAGCCCCGCACGAACTTCTGCACGCTGGCCCCCATGCGCATGACCTTCTCCAGCGTGGAGGGCGACAGGCGCAGCATCTCGTCGGACCATGATCCGACCGACTGCATCAGCTTGAGCGTCTCGCGCACGCGGTCCTGCGCATCGGGCGATTCCTTCGCGAAGCCGGGCTGCTTGACCAGCTCTTCCAGCATGCGGGTGGTGGGATCGAACTCGCGCTCCTTGCGCTCGCGGATCACCGTGCGGAACAGCTCCCAGACATCCAGTGAGGTCTCGAAGTAATCGCGTCGGTCGCCCAGCATCTGGGTGGTGCGCACCAGCTTCCAGTTGAGCAACTCCTTCAGGCTGGTGCTCACGTTGGAGCGCGCCACGCCCAGGGTTTCGGCGATCTCTTCGGCGTGCAGCGGGCGGCCGTGGAAGAAGAGCAGGGCGTGGATCTGGGAGACGGTGCGGTTCACACCCCAGGCGGTGCCCATTTCACCCCAGTGGACCACGAACTTGCGAGCGACATCGGAGAGTTCCATGGCTTCAGTGTAATTCAACAGTAATTTCTGTCAAGACTGAAATTTGCGGGCGAAAAAAGAAATCATGAGGTCGCTGCGACAAGGGCTTGTCGCAGCGGGTCATGCGTAGGTATCGACGTTGGTGCCGACGGTAGAGCCTTCCGCACGGGCCTTGGCCACGGCGGCTGCATCACGCCGGTCTGCTGCCTGCGCTTCCTGGCTCTGCCGGGTCTGCTGCGAAGCGGCGACGCGCTCTTCGGCCACGTCCTGCGCGCGGCGCGTGGTCTGGGCGGTGTCGGTGGCACGGCTGGCTTCCGTGCTTTCCTCTTCCTCGTCGGCGCTGGCGTCGTTCGCAGCTTCCTGGGTCGAGGCGGCACTGGACGCAGCTTGCTGCAACTGCGCAATCTGTGTCTGCAACAGGCCCATCTGCTGGGTCAGGGCCTGAAGGCGGTAGGTGGCTGTTTCGTCACTGCTCGACGCTGCCTGAGCGCGCTGCTTGTCCAGCGCTTCCAGGCGACGTTGCAACACAGCGATCTGGGTGTCGCTGGAAACAGGGCGGGTTGCACGGCTGATGCCTGCAACGGCTGATACGCTGAGGTCCATGGGGAACCTCCTTCCCATCAATGGAATAACGTTGTTTTCGGTCAGCTTATCTGAAGAGTGTAGCCCTGATTGATATCTGGTGACAAAAACTAAACCGAGGCTGAAAACTGAAAAAACAAGAAAAACAGCCCGCCGGCTTGCGCCAGGCGGGCTGTTTTGGCGTCTGGCGCCGGTTTCTCAACCAGGCGCCATCGGCTGGATCGGAGTCGATCAGGCGTTCACGGCCTTGGCGGTCTCCACGTACTCGTCGATCTTGTCGAAGCTCATGTACTGGTAGATCTTGTCCGCGTTGGCGGTGACCACGCCGGTCTCGGCCAGGTACTCGGCCGGCGTCGGCAGCTTGCCCAGCTTGGCGGCCACGGCGGCCAGCTCGGCGGAGCCCAGGAACACGTTGGTGTTCTTGCCCAGGCGGTTCGGGAAGTTGCGCGTCGACGTGGAGATGCAGGTCGAGCCTTCCTTGATCTGGGCCTGGTTGCCCATGCACAGAGAGCAGCCGGGCATTTCGGTGCGGGCGCCAGCGGTGCCGAAGGTGTTGTAGTAGCCTTCCTTGGTCAGCTCGGCGGCGTCCATCTTGGTGGGCGGGGCCACCCACAGGCGCACCGGGATGTCCTTCTTGCCTTCCAGCACCTTGCCGGCGGCGCGGAAGTGGCCGATGTTGGTCATGCACGAACCGATGAAGGCTTCATCGATCTTGGTGCCGGCCACTTCGGACAGGAACTTGGCGTCGTCCGGGTCGTTCGGGCAGCAGACGATGGGTTCCTTGATGTCGGCCAGATCGATCTCGATCACGGCGGCGTACTCGGCGTCCTTGTCGGCTTCAAGCAGCTCGGGGTTGGCCAGCCAGGCTTCCTGGGCCTTGATGCGGCGCTCCAGCGTGCGGGCATCGGCGTAGCCGTCGGCGATCATGTTCTTCATCAGAACGATGTTCGACTTCAGGTACTCGGCGATGGGCTCCTTGTTGAGCTTGATCGTGCAGCCGGCGGCGGAACGCTCGGCGGACGCATCCGACAACTCGAACGCTTGCTCGACCTTCAGATCGGGCAGGCCTTCGATTTCCAGCACGCGGCCCGAGAAGATGTTCTTCTTGCCGGCCTTGGCCACGGTCAGCAGACCGGCCTTGATGGCGTACAGGGGGATGGCATGCACCAGGTCACGCAGGGTGACGCCGGGCTGCATCTTGCCCTTGAAGCGCACCAGCACCGATTCGGGCATGTCCAGGGGCATCACGCCGGTGGCGGCGCCGAAGGCGACCAGGCCGGAGCCGGCCGGGAAGGAGATGCCGATCGGGAAGCGGGTGTGCGAGTCGCCACCGGTGCCGACGGTGTCGGGCAGCAGCAGGCGGTTCAGCCACGAGTGGATCACGCCGTCGCCAGGACGCAGGGCCACGCCGCCGCGGTTGCTGATGAAGGCGGGCAGCTCGCGGTGCATCTTCACGTCCACGGGCTTGGGGTAAGCGGCCGTGTGGCAGAACGATTGCATGACCAGATCAGCCGAGAAGCCCAGGCAGGCCAGGTCCTTCAGCTCGTCGCGGGTCATCGGGCCGGTGGTGTCTTGCGAACCAACGGTGGTCATCTTGGGCTCGCAGTAGGTGCCCGGACGCACGCCTTGCTGGTTGCCGCCGACGACCGGCAGGCCCACGGCGCGGCCGACCATCTTCTGGGCCAGGGTGAAGCCCTTGCCGGTGTCCTTCGGGGCCTGGGGCAGGCGGAACTCGGTGGAGGCGGGCAGACCCAGGAACTCACGGGCCTTGCCGGTCAGCGAGCGGCCAATGATCAGGTTGATGCGGCCACCAGCCTGCACTTCGTCGAGCAGCACTTGCGACTTCAGCTCGAAGTTGGCGGCGACGGCGCCGTTCTTCTCGATCTTGCCTTCGTACGGGTAGATGTCGAGCACGTCACCCATGTCGAAGTTGGTCACGTCCACTTCGATGGGCAGCGAGCCGGAGTCTTCCTGCGTGTTGAAGAAGATGGGGGCGATCTTGCCGCCCAGGGTGACGCCGCCGAAGCGCTTGTTGGGCACGAAGGGGATGTCTTCGCCGGTGGCCCAGATCACGCTGTTGGTGGCGGACTTGCGCGAAGAGCCGGTGCCGACCACGTCGCCCACGTAGGCGACCAGGTTGCCCTTCTTCTTCAGGTCCTCGATGAACTGCATCGGGCCGCGCTTGCCGTCTTCTTCGGGCTTGAAGGCCGCGTCGGGACGGGTGTTCTTGAGCATCGCCAGATAGTGCATCGGGATGTCGGGGCGGCTCCAGGCGTCCGGGGCGGGCGACAGGTCGTCGGTATTGGTTTCGCCAGGCACCTTGAACACGGTCACGGTGATCTTCTGGGCGACCTTCGGACGGGTGGTGAACCACTCGGCGTCGGCCCACGATTGCATCACGGCCTTGGCGTTGGCATTGCCCACCTTGACCAGCTCGGCGACGTCGTGGAAGGCGTCGAACATCAGCAGGGTCTTCTTGAGCGCATCGGCGGCCACGGCGCCCACTTCGGCATCGGACAGCAGGTCGATCAGGGGCTTGACGTTGTAGCCACCCACCATGGTGCCCAGCAGCTCAGTGGCCTTGGCCTTGCTGATCAGGCCGACGGCGATGTCGCCGTGGGCCACGGCGGCCAGGAAGGAAGCCTTCACCTTGGCGGCGTCGTCCACGCCCGGGGGCACGCGGTGCGTCAGCAGATCCAGCAGGAACGCATCTTCGCCAGCGGGCGGGTTCTTGATGAGTTCGATCAGCTCAGCGACTTGGGCTGCGGACAGGGCCAGAGGGGGAATGCCCAGCGCGGCGCGCTCGGCAACGTGTTGGCGATAGGCTTGCAACATGGTGTTCACCTGGGGTAGGGAAGGGCAAAGATCAAGGCGGAAGCTTCAGGCGAATCTTTCGCATCGTGGGCGAAAGGCGCGCGCGAAAACCACGAGAACGCACGAGAGAACGCACACAGGAATGCAATTTCTGTGCAGACCGCTATTCTCGCTTACCAGAGGGGGGATTGCCACCCTCGCGGTGACAAAACACTCAATTGGGTTGCTCAATTGAGGGTTGACCGGCGTGGGCGCGTCGCGTTGAGGCGAATGAGCGAGATTTCGGCGCGTTTTGCGCATGCTTGGATGTTTGCACGCGTGGCGCCGGCCCATGAAGCAAAACGGCGCCAGCAGGAATGCCGGCGCCGTGCGCGGTGTGGGGGCAGGGATGCCCCACGGAAGGGATCAGGGGGCCGGGGCGGCCGCCGTGGCGGTGGCTGGCGGGGACTTGCCATCCAGGTTGAACACCGACGGTTGCGGATTGCGGCGCAGTTCTTCCATGGCCATGCGCTGCACCTCGTGCATGCATCCATCGACCATGCGTTGGCCGGTCTTCACGTTCATCAGCATGGACTTGGTGGCGATCTGCAGCATCAGGGCTTCGCCGCGGGTGTCTTCCAGGCGGATGGTGCCGGTCGATGACACGACGGGCTTCATCACCCAGACCTGGCGACCCTCGGTGAGGTTGATGTAGCCGGGGTTGGCATCGTTGCTCTCGACCACCACGGATTTCTTGAATTCGCACTCGTATTTGCCGATCAACACGCGCTTGGCTGCGGCGATCTGCTCGCCAGAGGCTTCGGGCAGAGGGGCCAGCTTGGTTTCGACGGCCTCGGCGACGGCAGCCTTCTTGGCGGCCTTGCGGGCCTTGAGCGATGGGCCCTTGGGCTTGGCCGGAGCCTTGATGCCGGTCGGCTCGGTGGGGGCTGCATGCACTTGAGGCAGGTAGACCGTGGCCCACACGCCGATCACGGCGCCCAGGGACAGCGAAATGAAACGCACGCGGCGGGCTTGGGCGGCGAGCGCGTTCAGCGAAAGGGTGGTGTGGCGGGTCATCGGGTCAGGGCAAGAGTCGATCGGATCGAACGTTTTGGTTCGCGGAGGATATTGTGGCCCTTGAAATCGTGCTGAGGGACGTGAAAAAACCCGGAGGTTCGCACCTTCCGGGTTCTGGATGAACGGTCTGAACGTCGCTGGTAACCGCGTGTTTCCGATTGCGCCGCAGCCCCTCAACAATGGGCCCGTGATGCGGCCCATCCTGCTGAAGCCTCAGAACGTGTCGCCGGGCACGCGCACCGAGCCTTCCATCAGGATGCGGGCGCTGCGGCTCATGATGGCCTTGGTCACCGTCCATTGGCCATCGACCAGCTTGGCCTGCGCGCCCACGCGCAAGGTGCCCGAAGGGTGACCGAAGCGCACGGCCTCGCGCTCGCCGCCGCCAGCCGCCTGGTTGACCAGCGTGCCGGGGATGGCAGCCGCCGTGCCGATGGCCACGGCCGCCGTGCCCATCATGGCGTGGTGCAGCTTGCCCATGGACAGGGCGCGCACGAGCAGGTCCACATCGGCAGCCTGGATGGCCTTGCCGCTGGACGCCACGTAGGTGGTGGGCGGCGCCACGAAGGCGATCTTCGGCGTGTGCTGGCGGGTGGTGGCTTCTTCGGGCGTCTTGATCAGGCCCATGCGCAGGGCGCCGGCCACGCGGATGGCCTCGAAGCGCTTGAGCGCTTCGGGATCGGTGTTGATCTGCTCGCGCAGTTCGGTGCCGGTGTAGCCGATGTCTTTCGCGTTGACGAACACCGTGGGGATGCCGGCGGTGATCATCGTCGCCTTGAGGGTGCCCACGCCGGGCACTTCCAGGTCATCGACCAGGTTCCCGGTGGGGAACATCGAGCCGCCCTCGTCGCCGTCGTCCGACGGGTCCATGAACTCGAGCACGATCTCTGCGGCAGGGAAGGTCACGCCATCGAGTTCGAAATCGCCTGTTTCCTGCACCTGGCCGTTGGTCACGGGCACGTGCGCGATGATGGTCTTCTTGATGTTGGCCTGCCAGATGCGGACCACGGCCACACCGTTGTCAGGGATGCGCGACGGGTCGACCAGACCCGCATGGATGGCGAAGGAGCCGGCGGCGGTCGACAGGTTGCCGCAATTGCCGGACCAGTCCACGAAGGGCTTGTCGATGGAGACCTGGCCGTAGAGGTAGTCCACGTCATGGTCAGGCACGCTGGCCTTGGACAGGATCACGCACTTGGACGTGGACGAGGTGGCGCCGCCCATGCCGTCGATGTGCGCCGAGTACGGATCGGGGCTGCCGATCACGCGCATGAAGAGCTTGTCGCGGGCTTCGCCGGGCACCTGCGTGGCAGGCGGCAGATCCTGCAGGCGGAAGAACACGCCCTTGCTGGTGCCGCCACGGATGTAGGTGGCGGGGATCTTGATCTGGGCGGGATGGCTCATTTCGATGGACTCCAGAGGGCAGGGCCTGGCAGGCTGCGTTGCAGCGCCAGGCGAGAGATGATTTGAATGGACAGGGCGATGGCCAGGGCTAGCGCGAAGGACGGGGCCAATGGCCATGTGGGCAGCGTGAGCGCCAGCACGATGCAGAACGCGCTGAAGGCGTAGTAGCCCAGCACCATGCCCTTGAGCAAACGGAGGGTGGCGGGTGCGCCCTCGTGCCGGTGCGTGAACGCGGCCAGCACGGAGCCCATCACCGGGAACATGGCAAGCATGCCGCTGAGCGTCGGGCCCATGCGCGGCGCCAGGTGCGTGACCGTGCCTGTGAGCAGGGCGCCCGCGAGCATGCGCAGCCACAGGTCGTTGCTGGCGCGGTGCGGCGTTGCGGCAGGCGCAGCAGACGGCGTGGGATACAGGCGTGGCGCCAGCCCCAGTGCGATCAGCACGAGGACCGCCGCGTACGCCATGGGCGGCGCATTGACGCTCAATGCGGCCACGACCAGCGCGTAGGCCGCCCAGCCCACCACCAGGCTGATCGGCCATGACAGCTGCCGAGAGGCCGCATGGGCATAGCCGATGCCGAAAGCCAGGTTGGCCAGCACGGCGGTCAAGGTGCCGGCAGCGGCCGTGGCGGTGAAATCCGGACCTTGCTCCACCCCCATGAACAGCAGGATCGGGCCGGCGACCACAGGAAAGGCCGACAGCCAGCCTGCCACGGCCGGCCCCCAGCGGCGGCCCGCCAGGGTCACGGCCGCGATCAGCGCGGGCACCAGCGTCAGCTTGAGAAGGATGAGTCCGTTCATGGGACTGACGATGGCTGCCCACTGTGCCGCATCAGGCGGCGGCCTTGTTCTCGGCCAGGAAGTCCTGTGCGAAGCGCTGCAGCACGCCGCCGGCTTCGTACACCGACACCTCTTCGGCCGTGTCCAGGCGGCTGGTCACGGGCACCTTGACGGTCTCGCCGTTCTTACGGTGGATGACCAGGGTCAGGTCGGCGCGCGGGTGGCGCTCGCCTTCCACGTCGAAGGTCTCGGTGCCGTCCAGGCCCAGGGTCAGGCGGGTGGTGCCCGGCTTGAACTCCAGCGGCAGCACGCCCATGCCGATCAGGTTGGTGCGGTGGATGCGCTCGAAGCCTTCGGCGACCACGGTTTCCACGCCGGCCAGGCGCACGCCCTTGGCGGCCCAGTCACGCGAGGAGCCCTGGCCATAGTCGGCGCCGGCCACGATGATCAGCGGCTGCTTGCGCTCTTGATACGCCTCCATCGCTTCCCACATGCGCACGACCTTGCCTTCGGGCTCGATGCGGGCCAGCGAGCCGGGCTTCACCTTGCCGTCGGCATCACGCACCATCTCGTTCTTGAGCGTGGGGTTGGCGAAGGTGGCGCGCATCGCGGTGAGGTGGTCGCCGCGGTGGGTGGCGTAGGAGTTGAAGTCCTCTTCCGGCAGGCCCATCTTGTGCAGGTACTCACCGGCGGCCGAGTTCATCAGGATCGCGTTGGACGGCGACAGGTGGTCGGTGGTGATGTTGTCCGGCAGGATGGCCAGCGGGCGCATGCCCTTGAGCGTGCGCGGGTTGGCTGCCAGTGCGCCCACGCCTTCCGTGTCCCAATAGGGCGGGCGGCGGATGTAGGTGGATTGCGGGCGCCAGTCGTACTGCGGCGTGACCTTCTCGCCATCGTCGGCCTTGATGGCGAACATCGGCTCGTACACGGCGCGGTACTGCTCGGGCTTCACCGAGCTCTTCACCACGGCGTCGATCTCTTCGTCGCTCGGCCAGATGTCCTTCAGGCGGATCTCCTTGCCGTCAACGACCGCCAGTACGTCGTTCTCGATGTCGAAGCGCACGGTGCCGGCGATCGCATACGCCACCACCAGCGGGGGCGAGGCCAGGAAGGCCTGCTTGGCGTATGGGTGGATGCGGCCGTCGAAGTTGCGGTTGCCCGAGAGCACGGCGGTGGCGTAGAGGTCGCGGTCGACGATTTCCTTCTGGATGGCCGGATCGAGCGCGCCCGACATGCCGTTGCAGGTGGTGCAGGCGAAGGCCACGATGCCGAAGCCGAGCTTTTCCAGATCGGGCAGCAGGCCGGCTTCCTTGAGGTACAGCTCCACGGCCTTCGAGCCGGGGGCCAGGGACGACTTCACCCATGGCTTGCGCGTGAGACCCAACTTGTTGGCGTTGCGGGCCAGCAGCGCGGCAGCGATCACGTTGCGCGGGTTGGAGGTGTTGGTGCAGCTGGTGATGGCGGCGATGATGACGGCGCCGTCGGGCATGGTGCCCTCATCGGCCGCGGGCATGGCCCACTGGCCGGCGATGCCCTTGGCGGCCAGGTCGCTGGTGGCGACGCGAGCGTGCGGGTTCGAAGGGCCAGCCATGTTGCGCACCACGCTCGACAGATCGAACTCGAGGTTGCGCTCGTAGACGGCGTCCTTCAGCGTGTCGGACCACAGGCCGGCTTGCTTGGCGTAGGTCTCGACCAGCTTGACCTGGGCTGCGTCGCGGCCGGTCAGCGTCAGGTACTCCAGCGTCTGGTCGTCGATGCTGAACATGGCGGCGGTGGCACCGTACTCGGGGGCCATGTTCGAGATGGTGGCGCGGTCACCGATGGTGAGCTTGGCGGCACCTTCGCCATGGAACTCGAGGTAGGAGCCGACCACCTTGTTCTTGCGCAGGAACTCGGTCAGGGCCAGCACCACGTCGGTGGCGGTGATGCCGGGCTGGCGCTGGCCGGTCAGCTTCACGCCGACGATCTCGGGCAAGCGCATCCACGAGGCGCGGCCCAGCATCACGTTCTCGGCTTCCAGGCCGCCCACGCCGATGGCGATCACGCCCAATGCATCCACGTGCGGCGTGTGGCTGTCGGTGCCGACGCAGGTGTCGGGGTAGGCCACGCCCTTGTCCGCATGGATCACGGGCGACATCTTCTCCAGGTTGATCTGGTGCATGATGCCGTTGCCCGCGGGGATCACGTCCACGTTGGCGAAGGCCTTCTTGGTCCACTCGATGAAGTGGAAGCGGTCTTCGTTGCGGCGCTCTTCGATGTCGCGGTTCTTCTGGAACGCATCGGGATCGAAACCGCCGCACTCCACGGCCAGCGAGTGGTCCACGATCAGCTGCACGGGCACCACGGGGTTCACCTTGGCGGGGTCGCCGCCTTCCTTGGCGATGGCGTCACGCAGGCCGGCCAGGTCCACCAGCGCGGTCTGGCCCAGGATGTCGTGGCAGGCCACGCGCGCCGGGAACCACGGGAAGTCGCGGTCGCGCTTGCGCTCGATCAGCTGCGTCAGGCACTCGGTCACGATGGCCGGATCGGCCTTGCGCACGATGTTCTCGGCGTGCACGCGCGAGGTGTAGGGCAGGGTGGCCCAGGCGCCGGGCTTGATCGCGTCAACGGCTTCGCGGGCATCGAAGTAGTCGAGCTGGGTGCCGGGCAGGGGCTTGCGGTACGTGGTGGTCATGGCAGGGACGGCGGGGCTGAATCGGTGGGGCGAAAGCCTGGGATGGCTTCGGGCCAAAGAGCGTGAAAGAGCGGTGGGGACGGCTGAAATGCAAGGTGGCGCCCGTTGGCGCCACCGTTCGGTCACATCACTTGCGATCCTTGATCGGCACGAACTTCTGGTCTTCCGGGCCGGTGTAGTTGGCCGACGGACGGATGATCTTGCCGTCGATGCGCTGCTCGATCACGTGGGCGGACCAGCCGCTGGTGCGGGCGATCACGAACAGCGGGGTGAACATCGCGGTGGGCACGCCCATCATGTGATAGCTCACGGCGCTGAACCAATCCAGGTTCGGGAACATCTTCTTGATTTCCCACATCGTCGATTCCAGGCGCTCGGCGATGTTGTACATCTTCAGGTTGTTCTGTTCCTTGGACAGGTCTTCCGCCACCTTCTTGATGACCACGTTGCGCGGGTCGCTTACGGTGTAGACGGGGTGACCGAAGCCGATCACGACTTCCTTCTTCTCGACGCGGGCGCGGATGTCGGCCTCGGCCTCATCGGGGTTGTCGTAGCGCTTCTGGATCTCGAAGGCCACTTCGTTGGCGCCACCGTGCTTCGGGCCACGCAGGGCGCCGATGCCGCCGGTGATGGCGGAGTACATGTCCGAACCCGTGCCGGCCACCACGCGCGAGGTGAAGGTCGAGGCGTTGAACTCGTGCTCGGCGTACAGGATCAGCGAGGTGTGCATGGCGCGCACCCAGCTGTCACGCGGCTTCTCGCCGTGCAGCAGGTGCAGAAAGTGGCCACCGATGGAGTCGTCATCGGTCTCGACGTCGATGCGCTTGCCGTTGTGGCTGTAGTGGTACCAGTACAGCAGCATCGAGCCCAGCGAGGCCATCAGCTTGTCGGCGATGTCGCGGGCGCCAGGGTGGTTGTGGTCGTCCTTCTCGGGCGACAGGCAGCCCAGCACGGACACGCCGGTGCGCATCACGTCCATGGGGTGGCTCGACGGGGGCAGTTGCTCCAGCGCGGTCTTCAGGCCGGCGGGGATGCCGCGCAACGCCTTCAGCTTGGCTTTGTACGACGCCAGTTCAGCCACGGTGGGCAGCTTGCCGTGCACCAGCAGATGGGCGATCTCTTCGAACTCGGTGGTGGTGGCCAGGTCCAGGATGTCGTAGCCGCGGTAGGCCAGGTCATTGCCGGTGCGGCCGACGGTGCACAGCGCGGTGTTGCCGGCGGCGGTGCCCGACAGGGCAACGGACTTCTTGGGCTTGAAACCGGGCGTGGTGGTCTCTGGGGTAGCGCTCATGGACTGTGTCTCCAGATGAGGTTGAGGCAAGCGTTGCGGGATTACTTCTTGGCGGCGAACAGCGCGTCGAGTTTGCCCTCGAAGGCGTGGTAGCCGATGCGGTCGTAGAGCTCTTCGCGCGTCTGCATCAGGTCGACCACGTTCTTCTGGTGGCCGTCACGGCGGATCGCAGTGTAGACGGCCTCGGCGGCCTTGTTCATGGCGCGGAAGGCGCTCAGCGGATAGAGCACCATGCCCACGCCGGTGGGGCGCAGGTCTTCCACGCTGAACAGCGGCGTCTGGCCGAATTCGGTGATGTTGGCCAGCACGGGCACCTTCACGGCCTTCACGAACTTCTCGTAGGTGGGCAGGTCGTAGGCGGCCTCGGCGAAGATGCCATCGGCGCCGGCTTCGACGCACTTGATGGCGCGCTCGATGGCGGCATCGACACCGTGCACCTGGATGGCGTCGGTGCGGGCGATGATGAAGAAGTCCTTGTCGGTCTTGGCATCGACGGCGGCCTTCACGCGGTCGACCATTTCTTCCGTCGACACGATCTCTTTGCCCGGGCGGTGGCCGCAGCGCTTGGCGCCGACCTGGTCTTCCAGGTGGCAGGCGGCGGCGCCGGCCTTGATCAGGCTCTTGATTGTGCGGGCCATGTTGAAAGCGCTGGGGCCGAAGCCGGTGTCGATGTCGACCAGCAGCGGCACATCGCACACGTCGGTGATGCGGCGCACGTCGATCAGCACGTCTTCCAGGCCGCTGATGCCCAGGTCGGGCAGGCCCAGCGAGCCCGCGGCCACGCCGCCGCCCGACAGGTAGATGGCCTTGTAGCCGGCACGCTTGGCCAGCAGGGCGTGGTTGGCGTTGATGGCGCCGATCACCTGCAGGGGCGATTCTTCCTTGAGGGCTTGGCGAAAGCGGGCGCCGGGGGACAGGGTGGCCATGGGGTGGTGTCTCCAGAAGAGGAAGGGGCTGGTCAGCGAGGCTGGCGGAACTGGAACTACTCAACGCAACGCGTGTGCCAGCGTGCCCGGCGGATGTTGCACTGGCGTGATGGGCTTGGCAAGGGGTTGATTTGCAAGGGTATTTTTCTCAAGTGCAGCTAAAGGGTGGCGCGTGTTTCATGTTTTATGTTTCAATATTGAAACGTTGCGCGACATGGTCTGTGCAACGTCTGAAACGATCCGTCCATGAACGCAC
>DXIO01000043.1 GCA_019112875.1 Candidatus Aquabacterium excrementipullorum | reverse complement strand
GAAGCGGCGCACCAGGTTCAGATCGTGCGTGATCATCAGAACGGCCATGCCGTGGCGGCGCTGAAGGTCGGCCAGCAGATCCAGGATCTGCTGGCGCAAGGTGACGTCCAGCGCCGTGGTGGGCTCGTCGGCCAGCAGCAGCTTGGGCTCGCAGGCCAGGGCCATGGCGATCATGGCGCGTTGGCGCTGCCCGCCTGACAGCTGATGCGGGAAGGATTGCGCGCGGCGCTCGGGCTCGGGGATGCCGGTGCTGGCCAGCAGTTCCACCGCGCGCTGCCAGGCCTTGGCGCGTGGCAGGGCCTGGTGCAACTCGATCACCTCGGCGATCTGGTCGCCGATGCTGAACAACGGGTTGAGCGCCGTCATCGGCTCCTGGAAGATCACGGCCACATCCTGGCCTCGGATGCCGCGCAGCGTGCGCTCGGGCAGGGTCAGCAGGTCACGCGGGCCTTCGGGCGCCACGTCCAGCGTGGCACTGCCCCTGGCCCAGGCCTGCGGCACCAGGCGCAGCAGGCTCATGGCGGTGATGGTCTTGCCCGAGCCGGATTCGCCCACCAGCGCCAGCTTCTCGCCGGGGCGGATGTCGAAGCTGACGCCGTGCACCACTTCCTTGTCGCCGAAGCCGATGCGCAGGTCGCGCACGGAAAGCAAGGGGCTGCTACTGCTCATGCGTCCATCTCCTTGCGGGGGTCGAGCGCATCGCGCAGGGCATCGCCCATGAAGGTCAGCAGCAGCAGGGTCACGACCAGCACCACGAAGGTGGACAGCGAGATCCACCAGGCGTCCAGGTTGTTCTTGCCCTGGGCCAGCATCTCGCCCAGGCTGGGTGTGTCGGGGGGCACGCCCAGGCCCAGGAAATCGAGCGAGGTCAGCGCCAGGATGGCGGCGCTCATGCGGAAGGGCAGGAAGGTCACGACCGGCGTCATGCTGTTGGGCAGGATGTGCCGCCACATGATCTGGCCATTGCTCAGGCCCAGGGCCTTGGCGGCGCGCACGTAGTCCAGCTGGCGGTTGCGCAGGAACTCGGCGCGCACATAGTCGGACAGGCCCATCCAGCCGAACAGGCTGAGCAGCAACAGCAGCAGGCCCAGACTCGGGTCGAACACCGCGGCGAAGATGATCAGGAGGTAGAGCTCGGGCATCGCACCCCAGATCTCGATCACGCGCTGGGCGATCAGGTCGGTCTTGCCGCCGTAGAAGCCCTGCAGGGCGCCCGTGAACACGCCCAGCAGTACGCCGAACACCGTCAACGCCAGGCCGAAGAGCACCGAGATGCGAAAGCCGTAGAGCAGGCGTGCGAACACATCACGGCCGCGATCGTCCGTGCCCAGCCAGTTGTCCGCCGAAGGGCCCGATGGGTTGGGCTCCTTGGCGAAGTAGTTGATGGTGTTGAAGTGGTAGTGGTTGGGCGGGTAGATGGCGAAATTGCCCGGCTTCTTGAACTGGGCCACGATGAAGGGATCGAGGTAGTCGGTGGTCGTCTCGAAATCACCGCCGAACGCCGTCTCGGGCACGCTCTGGAAGATGGGGGCATACCAGTGGCCGTCGTAGCGCGCGATGAGCGGCTTGTCGTTGGACAGCAGCTCGGCGAACAGGCTCACCACCACCACGATGCTGAACAGGATCAGGCTCCAGTAGCCCAGGCGGTGACGCTTGAAGCGGAGCCAGGCACGTCGCGACGGAGACAGCGACATCGATGCGGACGGCGCGGAAGAAGCGGAAGGGGCCATGGTCATCGTTGATCCGTCAATCGAACTTCACGCGCGGGTCCACCCACACGTAGCAAAGGTCGCCGATGAGCTTGGTCACCAGCCCGATCAGCGTGAACAGGTACAGCGTGCCCAGCACCACGGGGTAGTCGCGCCGGACGACGGATTCATAGCTGAGCAGGCCCAGGCCATCGAGCGAGAACAGCGTCTCGATCAGCAGGGAGCCCGTGAAGAAGGCACCGATGAAGGCCGCCGGAAAGCCGGTGATCAGCGGGATGAGCGCGTTGCGGAACACGTGCTTCCAGAGGACGCTGCGCTCTCCCAGGCCCTTGGCGCGGGCGGTGAGCACGTACTGCTTGCGGATCTCTTCCAGGAAAGAGTTCTTGGTCAGCACGGTGAGCACCGCGAAGCTCCCCAGCACACTGGCCGTTACCGGCAGCGTGATGTGCCAGAGGTAGTCCACCACCTTGGCGCCCAGACTGAGTTCATCCCAGTTCGACGAGGTGAGCCCGCGCAGCGGGAACCACGCCAGGAAGCTGCCACCGCCGAACAGCACCAGCAATGCCACGCCCAGCACGAAACCGGGGATCGCATAACCCACCAGCACGAAGAGGCTGGTGACAGCATCGAAGCGGGAGCCGGCGCGCACGGCCTTGGCGATGCCCAGCGGCACCGATATCAGGTAGCTCAGGAAAAAGGTCCACAGGCCCAGCGAGATGGACACGGGGAGTTTTTCCTTGACGAGTTCCCACACATCCTTGTGGTGGTAGAAGCTCTTGCCCAGATCGAACTTCGCGAAGGACGTCAGCATTTGCGCGAAGCGCTCATGCGCGGGCTTGTCGAAGCCGTAGAGCTTCTTGATCTCTTCGACCTGGGCCTTGTCCACTCCTTGCCGGCCGCGGTAAGTGGTACCGCTGGACGAGCCACCTTCGCCCCCGGGGCCGATGTTGCCTCGCTTGAGCTGCGCCACCATCTGCTCGACCGGCCCCCCTGGCACGAACTGGATCACGGCGAAGGTCACGGTGAGCACCCCGAGCAGGGTGGGGATCATGAGCAACAGTCGCTTGAGAACGTAAGACCACATCGCTATCACCTCTTGCCCGTGGCCCACCACGTGGACAGCACCCAGTCCTCGGCGCTGTAATAGGTCGGCGCCACGGCGGGCTGCGCGAACCGGTGCGCCCGGTAGACCACGCGGTGGGTGTCCGCGTACCAGGCGGGGACGCTGTAAAACTCAAAGCGCAGCACGCGGTCCAGCGCGCGCAGCGACGCGAGCTGCTCGGGCCGCGTGGTGGCGCCCAGCACCTTGTCGAGAAGACGATCTACCGCCGGGTTCTTGATGCCCCCGAAGTTGTTGGAGCCTTCCGTGTCGGCCGACTTGGAGCCATGGCGGTCAAGCAGCTCGGCGCCTGGCGACAGGCTGCCCGGGATGTTCAGGCTGATCACGTCGAAGTCGAAAGCGTCCACGCGCTTTTGCAGCAGCGCGGAATCCACGAGCTTGTGATTGGCCTGAATGCCGAGCTTGGCCAGGTTCTGGATGTAGGGCGTGACGATGCGGGCCAGGCCTGCCCCCTGCACGGTGTCGTCCAGGAACTCGATGGTGAAGGCCTCGCCCTGCGCATTGCGCAGCGCCCCGTCCCGGTAGGTCCAGCCCGCCTGGGCCAGCAACTCGCGCGCCTGCCGGAGGTTGGCCCGCAGGCTGGAGGGGGCGGCCGTGCTGGCCGGCTGGGGCACCGGCTGCGTGAACACCTCCGGGCGCACCTGCTTGCG
>DXIO01000042.1 GCA_019112875.1 Candidatus Aquabacterium excrementipullorum | reverse complement strand
TGGAAGGCTAAGGTTCTACCATTGAACTACTCCCGCCCGGGAGTCATTCATGATCACGCGATCACGTGTTTGCCTTGGTGGAGGGGACAGGATTCGAACCTGTGTACGCATAAGCGGGCAGATTTACAGTCTGCTGCCTTTAACCACTCGGCCACCCCTCCAGGCAAGCCCTAGATATTAGCACAGGATTTCGCGCCCGATCAAGGCGGTGGCAAATTTGTGCACATCAGACAAATGTGGCTAGACCGGCACGGCCTGCGAGGCGGGCTTGCGGCGCCGCAGCATGGGCGCCTCGACCAGGTGCCAGGACAGCCAGGCCGCGCCCAGCACCAGCGGGATCAGCAGGGCCAGGCCACCCCAGGGGCTGGCCTTGAACACGCCCGCATGCACCAGCAACTGGATGATCGGGAAGTGCAGGATGTAGAGGCCGTAGGACAGGTCGCCGAAACGGGTGGGGTTGCCCAGCCTGGGCAGGCCGAACGCGGCGTAGAACACGCAGCCAGCCAGCGCCAGCGGATACAGGTAGCTCAGCCCGAAGGCGTAGGACAGCGCCAGCAGGGCCACGCTGGCCGCGCCCAGGCGCCAGCCCAGCGCCCGAAGCCGCGCCTGCTCGTAGAAGCACCAGGCGCCGGGCAGGAAGAACATCAGCCAGCCGGGCATCTGCTTGGCCAACTCGATGTACATGCCCTTGCCGGTGGCCAGCGCCAGCGCGGTGAAGCCGCCCCACCACAGGCAGGCCAGCACGAAGCCCGCGCCCAGCACCAGGTGATGCCCCAGACGGCGCACCAGCCACACGAACACCGGCACCGCCATGTAGAACATCAGCTCGACCTTGATGGTCCACAGGGCGCCGTTGACCGCCGCATAGGGGTGCGTGTCGAACACGCCGGGCAGGGTCGGCTGCAGGAAGTTGAGGAAGGCCAGGTTGGTGACGAGGTAGCGCCAGGTGGTGCCGCTGTGCCAGTAATCGGCCCAGGGCAGGCGCGTGACGAGCGCCCCGACCAGCACGCTGAGCACGATGACCACGGCGTAGGCCGGCACGATGCGGCGCAGGCGTTTGTCGGCGTAGCGGCCCAGGCGCGGCGTCTGCTCGAAGCTCTGGAAGACCAGGTAGCCACTGATGATGAAGAAGGTGCACAGGGCCAGGCGCGTGTCGATCCAGTGCAGCCAGGACAGCTCGGGCGCGGCGGTGAGGTCGTAGATGTGCAGCGCCATCACGTCGGCGGCGGCGACGAGGCGCAGCAGGTCGAAGTTGTTGCGGTGCAGGGGGCGCTGCGCGGGGGTACTGCTCATCTGGGTTCAGGCCGGCGAGGGCTTCCAGGGTTTGAGCAGGGCGGCCAGCATCAGCAGGCTGGCCGCGCCCGCGGCGGTGGCCCACAGCAGTTGCCCCAGTGGCAAGGCCGGCAGCCCCGGCGCCAGCAACAGGCCGGCCACCGCCAGCAGGGCGGCGCTGCCCGCGAGGTGCGGCCACAGCGGCACGCGCCCCCATAGACCGCTGCGCCACCACAGCAGGCCACCATTGACCACGATGCCCAGCAGCAGGGCCGCCGCCATGCCCTGCACACCGAAGGTCCACGCCAGCAAGGGCAGGCTCAGTGCCTGGGCCAGGCCGCCTGCCAGTTCGCATTCGAAAGGCAGGCGGGTGTTGCCGGCCGCGTGGTTGTAGCGGCCCAGCAGCAGGTTCCAGCTGGCCACCACCAGGCTGACGGCGTACCAGGCCAGCACGGGGCCGAGCACCTGGGCGCCCTGCACTTTGGGGAAGAGCAGCGCCACCAGCGCCTGGGTGGAGAGCAACAGGCCGACTGCCGCCGGGCAGGACACGGTGGTGACCAGGGCCATGCCCTGGCGCAGCACGCCCAGGCGCTCGGTGCCGTCGGCACGCCGGCTCATCAGGCCCAGCAGCACCTGGTTGACGGCCATCAGCGCCAGCAAAGGCAGGTTGACCAGCTTGCGCGCCAGGTTGAGCACGGTGACCACGCCATCGCCCAGGTAGGAGGCGACGATGCGTTCGAGCAGCATCAGACCCTGGCCGACACCGGCGCTGCCCAGCAAGGGGCCCAGACGGATCACCAGTTCCTTGAGACTGGCCAGGTGCGGCCGCCAGTCAGCCCAGGCCAGGCCCTGGCGGCGCATCGACGGCCACAGCAGCAGGCCCATGGCCGCCCCCCCGGCCACGAAGCACCAGGCCAGGCCCATCTCGGTGGCGCCATGGCGCGCCCAGGCCATGTAGGCCACGGCCGGCAGGTTGTAGAGCAGCGAACCCAGGCCGGCCAGCACGAAGCGGCCCCGCGCCTGCAGTGGCACGCTCCACAGCGCGTGCAGCCACATGCCGGGCACGCTCCAGGCCAGCAGGCGCAGCACGCCTTCGGTGGTGTGGCGTTGTTCGGGCGACAGGCCGGGGCCGACGATCCAGACCCACAACGGTGCGCCCAGGCTGAGCGCCAGCGCCAGGCCCAGGCCGATCAGGCCCAGCGAGGCGGACATGCGACCCAGCCATTGCCGTTGCGGTGCGGTGGAAGGTTCATGGTTCGCTGCACCGCCCTCGGCAGCCTGCGTGGCGCGATGGGCTTGCCACAGCGCCAGCCCGGCCGACGAAATGACGCCTCCGCCGAGCACCGTGCGGATCGCCTCGGGCAGGAACATCGCGATCAGGAAGGCATCGGCGCGGGCGCCTGCGCCCCAGTTGGCCACCAGCAGCCACTCGCGCGCGAGACCCGCGGCCAGGCCCGTGAGGGTGACGAGGGTGAGCAGGCCGGCGGCACCGAGCATGTGTGGCCGCGCTCCGTTCAGTGCAGCAAGGTGAACAGGCCCTTGCCGCCCACCTTGTAGTTCAGCCCGCGCACGCGCGTGCCCACGGGCTTGGCGCCCTGCCCGGCCACGATCACGTAGGGCTCGATCTTCTTGGAGACCACGCAGTTGGCCGAGACCACGGCGCCTTCGCCCACGTGCGCACCCATCAGGATCATGGCGCGCGAGGTGATCCAGGCGTAGTCGTCGATGCGGATGGGCGCGGAGACGGACCAGAACTCGGGCGCCTCCAGGTCATGCCCGCCCCCCACGATCAGCACATGGGAGGCGATGGTGACGTGGTTGCCGATGACCAGACCCGAGCGTGCGTCGATCTGGCAGTGCCAGCCGATGCAGGTGTCGTCGCCGATGGTCAGGCTTTCGATGCCGATGACCTCGGTGTGGCGCCACACGGCCGAGCCCTTGCCGATCTTGGCGCCGCCCAGGCGCAGCCAGGCCAGGCGCACGTTGTGGCTGGGGATCTTGTTGATGGCGATGTTGTAGATGAGTTCCCACATGCGGCGGCAGCGGTCCACGAAGGTGGGCCAGTTCTTGCCGTAGGCGGGCAGCAGCTTGCAGGGCATCTCATCGCGCAGGGCGGCGAAGAAGCGGCGCGCCAAGGGGTGCTCGATTTGCTTTTCGATGTCCAGGCAGCTGATGTGGGTGACGGTGCCGTCGCGGCTGGGCGATTCGAAGGCGACGTCGTGGGCCAGCATCCAGTCGTAGGCCTCGGCCAGGGCCTCGGGCGTGGTGTTCAGGCGCGCGGCGTAATCGGGCAGGCGCTCGCGCAGGCCGGTGCTGTGCTGGATGCGGTGTTTCATGGGCGATTCAGGCGCGGTTCGGGCGCGTTCGGGCGCGATGGGGTGGCGTCGGTCGGGACAGGCTGGGGCACACGCGCCAGCATGAGCCCCATGGCCAGGATCAACCAGAACAGCGAGATCAGCACCTGGGTGAAGCTGAAGTAGTGGTCGATGAAACCGGTGGCCAGCGCCGCCAGCACGGTGCCGGTGGTGGCGATGCGCAGGGCGTTGTGTCGCCCGATCTGGCGGAAATCACCGGGCAGGCGCACCTCGCGCCACCAGGCGCGTGTGATGGCGATGAACAGGAGCATGCCGGGCAGGCCCAGGCGGAACCAGTAGTTGAGCCACAGGTTGGAGATGCCGTAGACGCCCTTCTCGGGAGAGCTGGCCGGCGTCTCGGCCTTGAAGCCCAGGCCCAGAGGGTGTTTGAGGACGTTGCCCGGGAAATGGGTGTATTCGTCGAAGCGCACGCCGGTGCTCACGTCGTTGGACGAGAACAGCGAGGCGAAGCGCTTTTGCGCCGGCGGGTAGACCACGAGCAGGCTCATGGCCAGCAAGGCGGCAAGAATCAGGCCACGGCCCGCATACGGCGTCTTGCGCCAGGCCAGCCAGGCCACGAACACGCCCAGGCACAGCAAGGCGCCCCGCGAGCCGCTGAACACGATGCCGGCCGCGCCCGCCACGAAGACGAAGCCGCCCAGCCAGCGCCGCCACCCGGTGTGGATCGCGGCATAGAAGATGCCCAGCGGCGCCGCCAGCAACAGGGCACCGCCGGTCGAGTTGGGGTGGATCCACGGCGAAGGCATGCGGCTGGGATCGGCGTAGAAGATGTCCTGGATGGCCTCGGGGTGCGGGTAGTTCAGGGAGGCCAGAAAGGCCGTCATGCGGCCCGGGTCGCGGCTGACGGCGAAAAAGCCCAGCGTGATCACCAGCAGGATGCCGAAGCCCGCCAGCAGCGCCAGCATCAGGCGCTCACGAGCCTGCTCGTCGCGCACCAGCAGCGGCAGCAGGAAGACGGGCGACACGTTGAGCACCCAGCGCGCCCAGTTCAGCGGGCCGATGCCATCGCCTTCCGGACGCAATTCGCCCGCCACCAGGGGCACGAGGGTCCAGACGATGAGCCAGCCCAGCAGGCGTTCGGTGCGGCCACGAGGCCATGTCGGCATGCGCCCGGCCAGCCACTGGATGGCGACGCCGCCCCAGGTGAGCACCAGCAGGGCTTCGGGCAGCGGCAAAGGGCCGGCTTTCATCCAGGGCACGGCGGGCGCCAGCAGCGCGAACAGCAGCAGCCCGCGCAAGGGCTTCGTGACGATGGCCACGGCCACCGCCAGGCCCACCACGGCCACCATGGCCAGCGGCGCACCGCCCACGATCATGAGCCCTCCGATGAGCAGGGACAGGCCGACGGGCAGCAGCAGGGCGCCGCGGTCCAGCGTCATGCGGGCTCTCCGGCGGAGCCGAGCAGCCCCGGCACACGCACGCCCATGGGCTGCGCCGCGGGCAGGCGCTCGTACAAGGCCTCCAGCTGGGCGGCGCTGGCCGACCAGTCGAAACGCTCGGCCACGTGATGGCGCGCCGCCTCGCCCAGGGCGCGCGACTGGGCCGGGTGGTCCAGCGTGGCGGCCAGCGCATCGGCCAGCCCTTCGGCGGTGGCATGCAGGCGGGCGTGGGCGCCATCGGTGAGGCCCAGGCCGGACACGCCTTCGGGCGTGCTGACCAGCGGCAGGCCGGCAGCCAGGGCTTCGAGCACCTTGAGCTTGGAGCCGCCACCAAAGCGCAGCGGCGCCAGGAAAGCGGAGGCCTCGCCCTGCACCAGGCACAGGTCAGGCACGTAGCCGCGCCAGTCGATGCGCGCGTCGGTGAAGCGGCGGCGCCAGGCCTCGGGCAGTGCGTGGCCGCACACGATGAAGCGCGTGGTGGGCCGGCGCTGCCACAGGCGCGGGAAGATCTCGGTGAGCGCCCACTCGACAGCGTCCACATTGGGCGCGTATTCGTAATTGCCGACGAAGAGCACGGCATCGCTCTCCAGATCGGGGCGGACCTGGGCGAAGGCGCGCGTGTCCACGCCGTTGACCACCACCCCCACCGGCTGGCCATGGCTCAGACGGGCCATCACCTGGGCATCGGCCTCGGTGACGGCGGCCACGGCGCTGGCCTGCGACAGCACGCGGCGCTCCCAGCGGCGGCCGCGCCATTGGTCGTAGCGGGCCAGCGGGCGCAGCAGCAGCGGCCACTTGCCGTAGGTGGCCGCGCCCAGCTGCGATTCGACGTTGTGCTCGCACAGCACGAAGTGGCGGCGATGGCGCGCCAGCACCGACTCGAAAGGCTGGAAGCTGTAGCTGTGCTCGATCTGCACCACGTCCCAGGGCTGATCGACCAGCAACTGCTCGAAGCGTTCGGCCAATGCCGGTGCGTGGCCGTTGACCACGGTGAGCACCGGCCACGGCGCCAGGGCCGCGTGCCACAGCGTGAGCGGGTGCTTGAGCGGGCGGCGCGGCAGCACGATCAGGCGTTCGACCAGGGGCTCGAGGCGGGCGCGGCCTTCGTCGTCCAGCGGCGCCTTGGACTGCACCAGCAAGGTGATGCGGTGCCCGCGCTCGGCCATCTGGCGCAGCAGGTGGTACTGGCGCGACTTGCCGCCACTGGTGATGGGCCAGGGCAGGTAGGGCATCACCCAGAGGATGCGCAGGGGCCGGGTGGCGGTCGCGGGCTGGGCGTCCATCTCACACCACCAGGATCTGCAGGGCCGTGTCCACCGGCACGACCAGACCCTTGGCGCCGGGCTTGAGCGTGGTCTGCGTGCCCTTGAGCGGGTGGTGCAGCACGGCCTCCTTGCGCCATTGCGGCAGGGTGACGCTGACGGGCTTGTCGGCCCAGCACATCCACACCTGGCGGCCATCGGGGCGCTTCCAGGCGATGCTGACCAGGCCCTTGGGCACGCCACCCTCGACCTTGGGTGGTGCGTCGGGATCAAGCCGTGGGCCGCTGATCTTCAGGAAGCGCTGCAGCGCGTGGTAGACGGGCTTGGGCTCGCCGTTCTCGCGCAGCAGGCCATAACTCTGGTCACGCACGCTGGCGCGCTTGTCCAGATCGGACAGGGTGAACAGGAACACGCGGTCGTAATCCAGCGCGGCCATCAAGGCCAGGCGGCGCAACGTGTAGTCGGCCTGGCCCTGCTCGCCGACGATGGGCTGCTCTTCCTTGGGGCCATCGTAGCTGGACCAGCCCCACTCGGTCGCCCAGATCTGCTTGACGCCGGCCGCGCGCAGCCACTGGTGGGCCGGCTGCACCTTGCCGACGAAGTCGCGCGCGTCGTCATCCGAGCCCTCAGGCCGGGCCGTGTACGGGTGGTAGGCGATGATCAGGTTCAGGTTGAACGCACCCAGTTCGCCCATCTTCTGGATCATCAGGCCGCCGGTGGGCATCTCGCTGAAGTAGGCCATGCCGGCCATCGCGATGGGCTTGTCGGGCACGGTGGCGCGCAGGGCCTGCACGGCCGGCAGCAGCAGGCGACCGTAACCCTCCGGGTCGGCCTTGGGCGCCCAGAAGCCCAGGATGTTGGGCTCGTTCCAGACCTGCCAGACATCGACCTGCGGGTAGCGCTTGGCCAGCTGCACCATGCGCAGCGCGTAGGTTTTCGGGTCGCGGGGCGGGAACTTGTCGAAGTACTGGGCGTACTTGTCGTTGGGCGCGACCGAAGTGGCGAACTTGGGCGTGCCGACCACGTAGGTGATGTTGCGCAGGCCCATCTGCCGCGTCATCTCCATGGTCTGGTCGATGGCCTTGAGCTCGTACTTGCCTTCTTCGGGCTCGAGCAGCATCCAGTGCAGGCCCAGGCGCACCCAGTTCAGGTCGAGCGCTTTCAGGCGTTCGGCCTGCTTGCGCGCCATCTCGATGGGGAACCACTGGAACTGCGCGTTGACGCCCAGCCAGTCCTTCCAGACCACGGCACGCTGGGGCTTGAGCTCGATGGGCTTGGGGCCGCCCGACAACCAGCCGGCCCGCGCCCAGGGGCTGTTCAGCGGGCCGGTGGCGGCCAGGGCGGCGGCGTTGCGAAGATGGCGGCGGCGGGCGTGGTCGGTCATGCAGGCTCCTTGGGCGCGGGCGGCAGCGGCGCGCGCGTGGTGGGCGCCTGCGTCACCGGGCGGCGCGCACGCAAGGGGATGCCGCGGCGCTGCATCAGGCCCTCGAAATGGCTGCGGAAGACCTCGCCCGTGACGGGCCACTGCCGCTGGCGCGCCAGCTCGGCCGCGCGGTCGGCCCATTGGCGGGCACGCTCGGGCTCGGCCACCAGCTCGGCCAGCACCTTGGTCAGCGCGGCCACGTCGCCCTGCGGGTAGGCCTGGCCGTTGCCGGCGCGGATCTCTTCGGCGAAGGCGCGGGCGTTGGAAGTGATGGCGCCCCGGCCACAGGCCACGGCCCAGGCCAGCGCGCCACTGGTGCCGCGCATCTGTCCCAGCAGCGACAGCTTGCGGGACTCGCGGTAGGGCAGCACCATCACGTGGTGGCGCTGGATCAGCGGCGGGATGTCGCGGGCATCGATGTCCAGGTCCCACTCGACGATGTCCTCCAGGCCGCGCGCCTTCACACGGGCGCGCAGGCTGTCGAGGTAGCTGGTCTGGGCGCCGAAGGCGATGTCCGGGGAGGTGCCGCCGGCGATGGTGAGGCGCAACTGGTCAGCGCGATCGGCCTGGCTGGTGTGGCCGGGTTGATCGGGCTGGTCGGCTTTTTGCTCGCGCGATTGGGCACGCAGCTGATCACGCACGCGGCCCAGGGCATCGACCAGGTCCTCGATGCCCTTGCCGCTGTAGATGAAGCCGAAGTACAGCAGGCGGATGGGGCCCTCGGGCGGCAGCGGCGGCAGGGGCTTAGCGGCGATCTCCAGCGTGCCGTGCGGAATGGCCGCGACCTTGCCGCGCGGGATGCGCATGCGCTTGGCCAGGCGGTCCGCGCCGGTGTTCGTGAGCGCGACCAGGCCATCGAGCTTGCGCGCCAGGCGGCGCTCGGCCCACAGCGTGTGCGGATCGCAGAGCACGGCCAGCACCTTCAGCACGAAGCCCGGCAGCAGGCGCGAACGCTCCAAAGCGCGGTAGAGGCGGCTGACCGGGCGCCACACCAGGCGCTCCGGATCATGCACGGTGGCCGACAGGGCGGGCGGCTTGGGCAGGCGTGCCAGCGCGCACAACGCGAAGAACTCGCTGTGGCGGCCACCGCCGAGTTCGGCATGCACCACGTCGACCTTGGACCAATCACGCTCGGCCACCCAGCGGCGGGCCTCGGCCAGGCTGGTCAGCGGGCGCTGGCCCAGCAGGGGCGTGAGCACGTCGATGCTGGCGCCGTTGAGCGCGCGGCGGCAGTTGGCCGCATAGTCGGCGATGCCCGTCTGCTCGGGCGGCAGGGGCGACAGGAGGGCCAGGCGCACGGTGCGGTCCCCCGGCTCAGCGCTGCAGCCAGCGCAGCACGTGCGGCGGCACTTCGAATCGACGCCGGTTGATGATCACCCCATCGACCTTGTGGAAGGCCGTGCGCAGCACGCCCAGGGCGTTCTCGACCACCGGCACGGTGCTGGCACGGGCCTCGACCACCAGCACGATCAGATCGGCACGGCTCAGGCGCACGAAGGCCTCGCGGTTGCTGAGCAGGCCGGCGGCTTCCAGGATCAGCACCTCGCCGGGCTGGGCGCGGGGGCTTTCACCCTCGGCCACGTTCAGGCGCACGCTCAGGCCCTGGGCCTGCAGCAAGGTGCGCAGGCGCTGGGCGATGAAGCTCACGCCCTCCTTGGGGCGCGACGAGGTCAGGCCCACGGTGAGCCCCTGCTCGGCCACGCGCTGCAGCGGCAGCATGCCGTAGATGCGGTACAGGCTCGCATGGAACTCGTTGTCCTCGCCACCGTTGCCGGCGATGTCCTTGATGGTGCTCCACAGCGGCACGCCGAAACGCTGCTCGACACGGCCGCCGTCGTGGATGCGCTGGTCGGCCAGCGAGCGCAGGTAGATCACCAGCAGGCCCACCATCACGCCGGCCGGCGCGGCCAGCAACAGCAGCAGCAGGCTCTTGGGCGAGACGCGCGCGGGGTTGAAGGTGGCCTGCTCGATCTGGGCGATGTTGTTGATGCGGTTCTCGTCGAGCGCCTGGTCGATGCGGGCCTTCTCCAGGCTGTCCAGGTACAGGACGCGGCCCTTCTCGGCCACGGCCAGGGCCTGCTCCAGGCGGGCCAGCTCGGGCTCGCTCTCCAGCACCTGGCGGCGCGCGGCCTCCAGCTCGGTGATCTCCTTGTCGTAGACGGACGAGAAGGTGATCAGCTCGCGCAGCCGCACGGATTTTTCAAGCTGGTTGCGCTCAAGCGTGGTGCCCAGTTCGTTGGGCGTGACGCGCTCGGAGCGCTGCACGTTGCGCTGCTCGGCCTGCACCTGCTTCTCCAGCGTGGCGATGCTTTCGTTGAGCGTCAGCACGGTGGGCGCCGTTTCCTTGTAGACGCGCAGGGCGTCGGCGCGCTGGCGCTTGAGCTCGTTGAGCTGGTTGCTCAGCGCCAGCCAGGTCGGGCCGTAGCCCAGTTCGCGCTCGGAGACCACCTCGCGCGGCAGTGTCTTGGCGCGGCCCGAAGCGTAGTTCAGGCCCTGCTCGGTGGCGTCCTTCTCGGCGATGATCTCGGCGCGGCGGGTGCGCAGCTCGTTCAGGCGCTTGGTGAGGGCTTCGAGGCGCTCGCTGGCACTGACGCCCTGGATCTTCTCCAGGCGGGTGCGCCACAGGGCCTTGGTCGATTCGATCTGCTGGTCGGCATCGCGCACCTTGCCCTCGTAGAAGGTGACCAGGCTCTTGCGGCCCAGCACGTTGGTGCGCTCGTCCATGTAGACCTTCACCCAGGTCTGCATGATGCGTTGCGCGACCAGCGGATCGTCCCACACGAAGCGCAGCTCCATCACGTTCGAGCCCGGGCCGTGCGCTGCCACGAACTTGTCCTCCAGCTTGGCGGCCAGGCGCTCCTCGGGGCTTTGCTGTTCGGTCAGGCCCAGTTTGGTCGTGACCCACCGCAGGCCGTCCAGGGTGGCCAATGCGGCCTTGCCGACCTGGGCCTTGATCGTCTTCCACACGCCCTCGGGGGGCGGCTGGTTGGCCATCTCGGCGATGTACAGGCGCGCCACCTGGGTGATCACGGGCCGGCCGGTGAGCATTTTTTCTTCGTCGATGATGGGATCGCGCTGGGAGACCTGCGCCAGCATGGTCTGGCGGTCGCCGGCGTCCAGCGGCACCGTGAGGTTTTCGCGGCCGGGCTTGACCAGCAGCCGCGCCTCGGAGGCGTACTTGGGCGGCATCAGGAAGGCGATGCCCACGGCGAAGAGCACCGTCAGGCCGAAGGCGATCAGGAACTCGCGGCGAAAGATGTAGAACAGGCGCAGCAGGTCGCGGAAAGAGCGGATGTCGATCATGTTGTGGTTCTGGGCCGATCAGTTGCCGTTCACGGTCAAGGTGCTGTCGTTGGAGCCGATGTTCTTGCTGAAATTGAGGCCCACCGCGCGACTGAAGGGCAGCAACTGGTTGATGTAGACATCGACGCCGTCGGCCGCGTTGCCAGCCGTGGACTTGGGCACGAAGATGATGTCGCCGCGCTGGAAGGCCAGCGTGGCGCGGCCCTGGGCCGTGGGCTCCAGCATCTTGCTGAGGTCGACGAAGTAGACCTGGTAGCGGTCTTGCGCGTCGATGCGCAGCAGGGCGACCATGCGCGGATCGGCGGCCGGCATCAGGCCGCCGGCCGCGAAGATGGCCTGCTCGACACTGACCAGCGCGCCCAGGTCGATGGGCAGGGGGTTGCGCACGGCACCGGCCACGATCACGCGGTTGCTGGGCGAGGAAGTGATGTTGATGGTGACGCCGGGCTCGCGGTAGTAGGCATCGAGTCGGGCCTTCATCTCGGCGGCCAGCTCATCGGGCGTCTTGCCAGCGGCCTCGACCCGGCCGATGAAGCGATAGGAGAAGGTGCCGTCGCCGCGCACCACGTAGCTCATCGACTGCGTGTCCTCGACCAGGTTGCGCAGGTCCATCGCGGCGGGCTGGCTGTCCGGCACGATGCGCAGCACATCGCCGGCGCGCACCCGCGTGGGCAGCTTGGGCAGGCCGGCCAGATCCTCCGGCTTGAGCAGGCGGGCCTTGAAGGCATCGCCGCCCGGCGGCACCAGCGTGCCCATCGGCGTACAGGCCGCCACGAGCAGACAGATCAGAACGGTCAAGTACTTCATCATGTTCAGAAGCAGGAGGATGCCCGAAAGACGGGCCGGGAAGACTCAGTTGCCGGCCTGCTGACCCAGGGTCGGCTTGCCCGGCTCCGAGCGCCAGCGCGCATAGGAGCGCGCCAGCCCGCCGCGTGAAGGCCGGGCCAGCCAGGGTACCCCGAACTTCGCGAAAAACCGCGCCATGCTGCGCAAATGCGTCTTGCCGGATTTGGACCAGATGCCCGCGGCACTGTGGCGCTGGTGTTCATGCACCAGCTCGACCGAAGGCACCGCCAGCACGTGCCAGCCGGCCACCCACATCCGGGCGCACAGGTCCACCTCTTCGAAGTAGAGGAAGTAGCCTTCGTCCATGCAGCCCACCTGGTTGAAGGCGGCCACACGCACCACGAAGCCCGTGCCCATCACCCAGTCGGCCTCGAAGGGTTCGGCGGCCCACTGGCGCTTGAGCAGATGGGAGTCGACACGCGCCCGCATCGGGCCCCAGCGGCCCAGCAGCGTGCGGCGCACCAGGATGTCGGGCAGCGAATAGAAGCGCCGCGCCGAGTACTGCAGGCTGCCGTCCGGGTTGATCAGGCGCAGCCCTGCCACCCCCAGCCGCGGGCGCTCATCGAAGAGGCGGCGGATGGTGTCGACATCGTTGCGCTTGAAGTAGGTATCGGGATTGAGCACCAGCACCAGGTCGGTGGTGGAGGCCGCCACGCCCAGGTTCACGCCGGCGCCGAAGCCGCCGTTGCGGGAAGACAGCACGACCTTCACGCCCGCGGGCAAGGCGGCCTGCAGGCGCGCGCCGGAACCATCGGGCGAGGCGTTGTCCACCACCACGATGTCTGCTGCCGCGGCGATGTCATGCTGCAGCAGCGAGGCCACGCAGTTCACCGTGAGGTCCAGCGTGTTGTAGTTGACGATGACAACGCCCAGGGTGCTGACCGGGGTCTTCGGTGGGGCAACAGGCGGCATCAGCTTCCTTGAACGGGGTGGGATACGCTCGTGATGGCCTGCGTATCACGGCAAGCCGTCGATGTAACGATTGTCCTGATCTGCGTGTGGCGCTTGAACACCCCGGTCAGGTGGTTCACGTGCGATTGACGTGCGTAAACGCCAGATATTGAACAGAACGTTACAAATTCACGGTGTGCGGACCGTCCAGTCCGGCGCGCGCTGGCCAAGAAAGTGACTGGCCTTGCCGAAATGCCCGCAACCGATGAAAGGTTCGGGCGGGCGGCTGGCCGACAGCGGCGAAGGATGGTTGGCGGTGAGCACCAGGTGCCCCCCACCAGCCGCCTCGATCAAGGGGCGCTTGCGCTGCGCATGGGCGCCCCACAGCAGGAAGGCCTTGGGCTGCGGGTCGGCGGCCACGGCGGCGATCAAGGCATCGGTCAGGACTTCCCAGCCCCACTTGGCATGGCTGGCAGCCTCGCCGGCCTCGACCGTCAGGCTGGTGTTGAGCAGCCACACGCCCTGCCCGGCCCAGGCGGCCAGGCAGCCCTGCTTGGCGATGGGCAGGCCCAGATCACGGTGCAGTTCCTTGTAGATGTTGCGCAGGCTGGGCGGCAGCTTCACGCCGGGCAGCACCGAGAAAGCCAGGCCGTGCGCCTGGCCGGGGCCGTGGTACGGATCCTGCCCCAGGATGACGACACGCACGTCGGCGCGGCGGGTCAGGCGCAGGGCGGCGAAGACATCGCCCGGGTAGATCACGGCGCCTTCTGTCTGGCGGGCCTCGACGCGCTGCACCAGAGCCTGGCCCGCAGGGCTGGCGGCGAAGGCGTCCGTCAGGTCGCGCCAGTCGGTCGGCACCCGGGCGAACTGGTCCGCCAGCGGCTCGGTCAGGCGGTTGTCGGGCAGCAGGGACATCTCGGGAAGCGGAAAGCCAGCAGGTTCAGCGCCAAGGCCACGTTCAGCCGAACAGCGCCTGCAGGGCCACACCCGGATCCGGCGCGCGCATGAAAGCCTCACCCACGAGGAAGGCATTCACATCGGCGTCACGCATGCGGCGCACATCGGCCGGCCCCAGGATGCCGGATTCGGTCACCAGCAGGCGGTCGGCCGGCACGCGCGGCAACAGGCCCAGCGTGGTGTCCAGCGTGACCTCGAAGGTGCGCAGGTTGCGGTTGTTGATGCCGACCAGCGGGGTCTTGAGCTTGAGCGCGCGGTCCAGCTCTTCGCCGTCGTGCACCTCGACCAGCACGGCCAGACCCAGGCTCTGGGCGCAGGCTTCCAGGTCGGCCATCTGGGCATCGTCCAGGCAGGCGGCGATCAGCAGGATGCAGTCGGCGCCCATCGCGCGGGCCTCGTACACCTGGTACGCGTCGACCATGAAATCCTTGCGCAGCACGGGCAGCGCGCAGGCGGCGCGGGCCTGCTGCAGGTAGGCCACCGAGCCCTGGAAGAACTGCTCGTCGGTCAGCACGCTCAGGCAGGCGGCGCCGTGGGCGGCGTAGCTGGCGGCGATCTCGCTTGGTGCGAACTGCTCGCGCAGCACACCCTTGCTGGGGCTGGCCTTCTTGACCTCGGCGATCACAGCGGCTTGGCCCGCGGCGATCTTGGCGCGCAAGGCGCCGGTGAAGTCACGCAGGTCGCCCTGCTCGCGGTTGCGGGCCTCGGCCTCGTCACGCACGTTGGCCAGCGACTTGCGCTGGAGCGCGGCGGCGATCTCTTCGTGCTTGACGGCGACGATCTTGTGGAGGATGTCTGACATGGCGGTATCCGGAAATGGGTGCGGCTCAGGCGGCGGGCTTGAAGCCCTGCGTGGTCTGGACGAAACGGTGCAGCGTGTCGCCAGCGGCGCCGCTGGCCAGGGCCTCGCGGGCACGGTCGACACCATCGGCCAGCGACGAGGCCACGTCGGCCGCGTACAGCGCGGCGCCGGCGTTGAGCAGCACGATGTCGCGCGCGGGGCCGGCCTGGTTGTCGAGGACGCGGCGCATGGTGTCCACCGAGGCCTGGGCGTTGGCCACCTTGAGGGCCGAGCCATCGTGCTGGGCCAGGCCGAACTGCTCGGGGTGCACGGTGTACTCGCGCACCTCGCCATCCTTCAGCTCGGCCACCAGGGTGTCGCCGGCCAGGGTGATCTCGTCGAGCCCGTCGATGCCGTGCACCACCAGCACATGCTGGGAGCCCAGGCGCTGCAGCACGCGGGCCTGGATGCCGACCAGGTCGGCGTGGAACACGCCCATGAGCTGGTTGGGCGCATTGGCCGGGTTGGTGAGGGGGCCCAGGATGTTGAACAGCGTGCGCACGCCCAGTTCCTTGCGCACGGGCGCGGCGTGCTTCATGGCGCCGTGGTGGTTGGGCGCGAACATGAAGCCGATGCCGGTGGCTTCCAGGCTGGCCGCCACCTGCTCGGGGCTGAGATTGATGTAGCCGCCCAGCGCTTCGAGCACGTCGGCGCTGCCGGTGCTGGACGACACGCTGCGCCCACCATGCTTGGCCACGCGCGCACCGGCGGCGGCCGCCACGAACATGGCGGTGGTCGAGATGTTGAAGGTGTGGGCGCCATCGCCACCGGTGCCGCACAGGTCGATCAGGTGGGTGGTGTCAGGCACCTGCACCGGCGTGGCGAACTCGCGCATCACCTGGGCGGCGGCGGCGATCTCGCCCACCGTCTCCTTCTTGACGCGCAGCCCGGTGATCAGGGCCGCCATGATGACGGGCGACATCTCGCCACGCATGATGCGGCGCATCAGGCCCAGCATCTCGTCGTGGAAGATCTCGCGGTGTTCGATGACGCGCTGCAGCGCCTGGGCGTCGGTGATGGTGCTCATTTGCCGTGGCCCTCGTTCACATCTGCAGGAAGTTCTTGAGCAGGGCGTGGCCGTGCTCGGTCAGGATCGACTCGGGGTGGAACTGCACGCCTTCGAGCGGCGCGAAGTTGGTGTCGGTCTGCGGGCCCTTGTGGCGCACGCCCATGATTTCGCCGTCGGGCGTGGTGGAGGTGATCTCCAGGCAATCGGGCAGGGTTTCGCGCTCGATGGCCAGCGAGTGGTAGCGGATCACGGTGAACTCGCGCGGCAGGCCCAGGTACACACCCTTCTCGTCGGTGGTGATGACGCTGGTCTTGCCGTGCATCTGCTGGGCTGCGCGGATCACCTTGCCGCCCAGGGCGGCGCCGATGCTCTGGTGACCCAGGCACACGCCCAGGATGGGCAGCTGGCCGGTGAAGCGCTGCAGCGCGGGCACGCAGATGCCGGCCTCGGCGGGCGAACACGGGCCGGGGGACAGGACCAGGCGGTCGGGCTTCAAGGCCGCGATCTGGTCCAGGGTGATCTCGTCATTGCGAACGACCTTGACCTCTTCGCCCAGCTCGCAGAAGTACTGCACCAGGTTGAAGGTGAAACTGTCGTAGTTGTCGATCATGAGCAGCATGGGAACGATCCTGTGCGTGGATTCTGTTCAGGGACAAGTGCGTGGCACGGCCCTCGATGATTCCCCCCTCGGTGTGAGCCCTCTGTGGTGATCGCGACCGTCGGGGAGGCGGCGCGCAGGGGCGTGCAGTGTCTGGCTGGCGTTACCGCCACCAGCCGAAGAACAGGCGAATGTTGGAGCCCGAGGGGTGCTGCATACGGGCCATTCTACATGGGCGCGCCCCGGCCTGCTCGCGTCCTGCACGGCCCCTGCTCACGGGGGCGTGCGGCAATGCGAACCGTGACATGATCCACGCCACCGATGAAACTCAGCGCCCCTTCCCTGCACGCCGCAGCCGCCCACACCAAGACCCTGCTCGGCCTGGAGCTGATGCGCTTCGCGTGTGCGCTGTCCGTGCTGGTGTGGCACTACCAGCACTTCTATTACGTGGGCGGGGTGCCCGCGGGCTTCAGCCGAGAGGTGCAGCCCTGGTTCGAGTGGCTGCAGCCGCTGTACCACCACGGCTTTTTGGGTGTCCAGGCCTTCTGGTGCCTGTCGGGCTTCATCTTCTTCTGGAAGTACGCCGAGCCGGTGGCCGGTGGGCGCGTGGCCGGCTGGCGCTTCGCGGCGCTGCGGTTCTCGCGGCTGTACCCGCTGCACCTGCTGACGCTCCTGATCGTGGCCGCGCTGCTGGCGGTCTACCACCGGCGGGTGGGCGGTGACTACGTCTACGCCAACAACGATGCGCTGCATTTCGGGCTGCAGCTGTTCATGGTGAGCGACTGGGGCTCGGGCTTCGACTGGTCTTTCAACGGGCCGATCTGGAGCATCTCGATCGAGATCCTGGTCTACGCGATCTTCTTCGGGCTGTGCCGGCTGGGGCTGGTGCGCTGGTGGCATGCCGTGGCGGTGATCGCCGCCACGGGCGTGGTCTACGCGCTCAAGCTGACGATGCACCCGGTGGTGCTGTGCCTGTTCTTCTTCTACCTGGGCGGGCTGACGCAGCTGGTGCACCAGGCCTTGCTGAGCTTGGCGCCGGGCCGTCAGCGCGCGGCCCAGGCGGTGATCGGGCTGGCGCTGGTGGCCGGCACGGTGCTGGCCGCCACGGGCCTGTTGCGGCCCATGTTCTACGTGGCGCTGTTGACGCCCGCTGCCGCGCTCTTGCTGCTGGCCTGGGTGCATCCGCGCTCGGCACGTGCGGCCAGCCTGATCAGCACCTTGGGCAACACCACCTACGCCAGCTACCTGCTGCACTTTCCGCTGCAACTGCTGCTGGCGACCGCCGTGGGCGCGCCGCTGGTCGAGCACCTGCCTCTGGCCAGCCCCTGGTGGTTGCTGGGCTACCTGAGCGTGGTGTTCGCGCTGGCCACCGTGGTGTACCGCCGCATCGAGCTGCCGGCGCAGGATTGGCTGCGCGCCCGGCTGTTGCCCGCCACCCGCTGAACAGCGCCGGACCAGCCTCGCTCAGCGCCGGTTAGCGCCGCCCTTGCAGCCAGCCGGTGGCCGCCACCGCTTCCAGCGGCTTGGCGAAGTAGTAGCCCTGCAGCACATTGCAACCCGCCGCCAGGGCCGCGGCGGCGTGCTCGGTGGTCTCCACCCCTTCGGCCACCACCTCCAGGTTCAGCACGCCGGCCAGATCGCAGATGGACTTGACCACGGCGGCCGCGTCGGGCGCGGGCATCGGGTCGATCAGGCTGCGGTCGATCTTGACGGTGGACAGCGGCAGGCCGCGCAGCATGTTCAGCGACGAAAAGCCCGTGCCGAAGTCGTCCAGCGCCACCTCGACGCCCTGCTGGCGCAGCTGGCCGATCTGGTCGCGCGCCTGGGCCATGTGGGTCACGGCGGCGCTCTCGGTGATCTCCAGCGTGAGCAGGGCCGGCGGCACGTTGAACTCGGCCAGGGCGCGCATCACGGCCGCCGGGAAGCCGACGTCGAGCAACTGCAGCGGTGACACGTTCACCGCCACGGGCACGGCATTGCCGCCTTCGGACTGCCATTGCGCGAGCTGGCGGCAGGCCTGCGTGAGGATCAGCGCGCCCAGCGGCACGATCAGGCCGGTGCGCTCGGCGGCGGGGATGAAATCCAGCGGGCTGATGCGGCCCTGGCCCGGGCGGTCCCAGCGCACCAGCGCCTCGAAGCCAACCAGGCGGTGGTCGCGCGCATCCACCTTGGGCTGGTAGAGCAGCGTGAACTCTTCGTTCTTGAGGCCGGCGCGCAGCGCCTGCTCGGCGGTGAGCAGCGCGCCCATGCCGCTGTGCGTGCGCGCCTGCGCGTACTGCACCGAGGTGCCGGGCAGGCGCTTGGCCTCGTGCATGGCCGCGTTGGCCGCCTGCAGCAGGCCCTCGGGGCCGCCATCCTGGAAGGGGTAGGTGGCCACGCCCATGGACACGTCCAGGAAGAACTGGTGTTCGGGCAGTTGCAGCGGCTGGGTCAGCAGCTCGCGCACGGTGCCGGTCAAGCGTTCGGCGGTGGCCGCGCCGTCGCTGGCCAGGGCCAGCAGCGCGAATTCATCCTCGCCCAGGCGCATGACCTCGGCATGGCCGTGCAACTGCTGGCTGAGCGCGTTCGCCAGGGCCTGCAGCACCTGGTCGCCCACGCGGTGGCCGTGCGCATCGTTGAAGAGCTTGAAACGGTCGACGTCGAGCGAGACCAGCACGAAGCCGGACAGCTCGCCTTCGGCGAACAGCTCGCGCAGGCGCTGCAGCAGCGCGCTGCGGTTGGGCAGGCCCGTCAACTCGTCGCAGGTGGCACGGCGCAGCAGGGCGCGCATGGCGTCCTGGCGCTCGGTGTCGTCGGTGACCACCATCTGCATCGCGGGCTGGCCATCCCAGTCCACCTGCCAGGCCGAGAAGCGCAACTGCAGCCGGCGGCCATCGAGCGAGACACGCTCGCCTTCCCAGCTTTCCTGGGCCACATCCCCCTGGATGATGCGGCGCGTGCGTTCGACCACGGCGGCGCGGTCGGCCTCGGGCACGGTGGCGTCCAGCCAGGGCTTGAGCAGGGCCTCTCGGGCCTGCGCCGGATCGCTCAGGCCATAGATGCGCAGAAAGGCCGGGTTGGCGTAGGCCACCTTGCCGTTGCGCATCACCGTGACGCCCTGGTGCGAGCGGTCCACCAGCTCCTGGAAGCGCTGGTGCAGGCCGCGGATCTGCTTGGCCGAGCGCTCGAAGGCGGCGTAGATCAGGCTCAGGCACAGCATCACGCGCAGCACGGCGGCCACGGCCGTCTGCTGCTCCAGGCCCGCGTCGCCCAGGATCACGAAATGGAACTGGTCGATGCCGCACAGGGTGATCAGGATGCCGCTGAGCAGTTCGCCCGGCCTGGCGCGCCGCAGCCACCAGGTCAGCATCAGGCCGACCAGGGTGTTGCAGGTGGCCAGGCCCAGCTGGCCCAGGCGGGGATTCATGCCCACCATCAGCACGCCATAGAACAGCGCGAAGCCACCCACCAGAGCCCATCGGCTGCCCTTGGAGATGGTGCGGTGCGACAGGTGCGCGCCGCCCAGGATCAGCAGCACGATGTAGCCGGTGCTCAGGCCGATCAGGCCCAGTTGCCCCAGCACCTGCAGCGCGGGCTCGGGCCGTTTCCACAGCAGGTAGGCCAGCGGGTTGGTGGCCAGGATCAGGTGCGCCAGGCCCAGCAGGCGCGTGAAAGCCTGCGTGCGATCGTTGCGCCACACCAGCAGAAGAGCGCCGCCCGTGACCAAGGTCACCGCCGTGTAGACCGCGAAGGTGTAGATCACGATGGGGACTGCAAGGCCTGTTGGAGTAGGAAAAAGGGTGAACCGGTTTTATCGGTCATTAAGGGATGACCCGAACCCATGGCTTACCCTGATAAAGCGTGGGGGCAACGTGCAGTTTGGCCGACCGTGCCCTCGCCGCCCGTGTCAGAGCCCTTGTTCGACCAGCTCGGCCGCGCGGATCACGGCCCGGGCCTTGGCCTCGGTTTCCTTCCATTCCAGCTCGGGCACCGAATCGGCCACCACGCCGGCGCCGGCCTGCACGTACAGGGTCTGGTCCTTGATGACGCCGGTGCGGATGGCGATGGCCACGTCCATGTCGCCCGCGAAGCTGAGGTAGCCCACCGCGCCGCCGTAGATGCCGCGCTGCACGGGTTCGAGCTCGTCGATGATCTCCATCGCGCGGATCTTGGGCGCGCCGCTGAGCGTGCCGGCCGGGAAGCTGGCGCGCAGCACGTCCAGGCCCGACAGGCCTTCCTTCAAGCGCCCTTCGACGTTGCTGACGATGTGCATGACGTGCGAATAACGCTCGATGCCGAAGGCCTCGGTGACCTTGACCGTGCCCGTCTGGGCGATGCGGCCGATGTCGTTGCGGGCCAGGTCGATCAGCATGACGTGTTCGGCGCGCTCTTTCGGGTCGGCCAGCAGCTCGGTTTCGTTGGCGCGGTCGGCCTCGGGCGTGGCGCCGCGCGGGCGGGTGCCGGCGATCGGGCGGATGGTGACGGTCTGGCCTTCGTCGGCGCGCTCCTGGCGCACCAGGATCTCGGGCGATGAGCCAACGATCTGGTGGTCCCCCATGTCGTAGTAGTACATGTAGGGGCTGGGGTTGAGCGAGCGCAGCGCGCGGTACAGGCTCAGGGGCGACGCGGTGTAGCGCTTCTGCAGGCGCTGGCCGATCACGATCTGCATGCAGTCGCCGGCGGCGATGTACTCCTTGGCGCGCAGCACGGCGGCCTCGAAATCGGCCTTGGCGAAGTGGCGCTCGACCTCGTAGGCCGGGCCCGCACCAATCGGGGGCACGGCCACGGTCTCGTTCAGGCGCGATTGCAGCTCGGTCAGGCGGGCACGGGCCTGGCCGTAGGCGCCGGGCACCGACGGGTCGGCGTAGACGATCAGGTACAGGCGATCGGCCAGGTTGTCGATCACGGCCAGCTCTTCGCACTGCAGCAGCAGGATGTCGGGCGTGCCGATGCCCTGGGGCTTGACGGTGTCGGCCAGGCGCGGCTCGATGAAGCGCACGGTGTCGTAGCCGAAGTAGCCGGCCAGCCCGCCGATGAAGCGCGGCAGGCCCTGGGGCACGGCCACCTTGAAACGCTGCTGGTACTGCGCGATGAAATCGAGCGGGTTGCCGTCGAAGGTCTCGGTGACCTGGTCATCGGTCAGCACCTCGACGTGCGGGCCGGTGGCGCGCAGCAGCGTGCGCGCGGGCAGCCCCACGAAGGAGTAGCGCCCGAAGCGCTCGCCGCCCACCACGGATTCGAGCAGGAAGCTGTTGCGCTCACCCCGCGTGAGCTTGAGGTACAGCGACAGCGGGGTATCGAGATCGGCCAGGGCCTGGGCCACCAGCGGGATGCGGTTGTGGCCTTGGGCGGCCAGGGCGTTGAAGTCGTCTTGGGAGATCATCGGTGTTCAGCTTTCTGCGCGACAAGCGCGGCGCCGCTGGCATCAGGCTGCGCCATGGCGCAGGGGTGCTGGATCGGCTCGGAAATCGACGGGGCTGGTGGCCGCAGGGGCGCTCGCACAACAGCGGACAGTGGGCGAGGCGGGCGGGCTTACCGGCCGTTCAGGATGGAGGCCACGGCGCGGCCACGCCAGGGCCAGGCTCCCCGGTCATGAGGACCTTCGCTCGCTTCTTTGATCCATCGGCGCGGCATGAACATGCAATCGAGTGTAGCAGGCACGACATTGTCTGGGGCAGACCCTGTAGGCCCGCCCCTGACACGCGGGAGTAACATCGGCCCATTGCCGACATGAGCCAACGCATGAACTGTTCGAACGCACGCCAGGGACACCGCGTGATGCCTTCCGCGACGCCCCGCTGGGCCCGCCAGGCCACCGTGCTGGGGCTGGGCCTGGGCATCGCCCTGGCCTGTCTGAGCACGCCCGCCCTGGCCGTCAACACCGAGATCGCCGGTGTGCGCTACGAGCCCACCATCAAGGTGGAAGGCCAGAGCCTGCAGCTCAACGGCTCGGGCCTGAGCTACAAGGCCTTGCAGAAGGTCTACACCGTGGGCCTGTACGTGCCCAAGAAGGCGGCCACCGCCGACGAGGTGCTCAACGCCAGCGGCCCCAAGCAGCTGCGCTTCGTGATGCTGGTGCCGATGCGGGTGGACGAGCTGGGCAAGCTGATCGCGCGCGGCATCGAGGCCAACAGCTCGCGCGAGGACTTCCGCAAGCTGATCCCCGCCACCGTGGACATGGGCCGCATCTTCTCGCACATGAAGCGCATGGTGCCCGGCGACACCATCGCCATCGAGTACGTGCCGCAGCGGGGCACGGTGTTCTTCGTGAACGGCCAGCCCTCGGGCCTGCCCATCCAGGATCCGGCCTTCTTCGCGGCCGTGCTGCGCGTGTGGATCGGCAAGGTGCCGACCACGCAGGACCTGAAGGACGCCCTGCTCGACTACAAGGCGCCGCCGCTGCTCAACGCGCTGGAGTGAACAGCGCCGGCCAGTCGACCGCATCGAGCCGGTCGACATGGGCCAGCGCGGGCACCTCATCGATGGGGTGGCCGTGGTTGTAGCCGTAGCGCACCAGCAGCACCGGGCAGCCCGCCGCGCGCGCGGCCTGGGCGTCGTTGCTCGAATCGCCCACCATCAGGGTGCTGGCTGGTCCGGTGCCCAGTGCCTCGCAGGTCTTGAGCAGGGGCAGCGGATCGGGCTTCTTGCGCTCGAAGGCATCACCCCCGAACACGTGGCGGAAGTAGCCGCGCAGGCCCTTCACCGTGAGCAGTTGCTCGGCGAAGGCCGTGGGCTTGTTGGTCAGGCAGGCCAGGGGCACGCCCAGCTCGCTCAGGCGCGCCAGGCCCGTGGCCACGCCGGGGTACACGTCGGCATGCTGGCCGTTGAAGTGCTCGTAGTGGCGCTTGTAGTGCGTGAAGGCCTCGGGCACCTGGGCCAGCACCTCGGCATCGTCGTCGGGCAGGCCCCAGGCGTGGGCCAGGGTCTTGCGCAGCAGGTCTTCGGTGCCCTTGCCTACCGTCTGCTCGATGAAGTCGCGGTTGACGCGCGCGACCTCGACGGGGTGGCATTTCAGGTCGGCCAGGGTGTGGTGCAGCACGACGACGAAGTCGCCGAGGGTGTCGACCATGGTGCCGTCGAGGTCGATGATGGCGGCGTGAAGAGGCATGGGTGGCAAGCGCGTGAAAGGGTCAGTGCTGGGCAGGTTCTGTGATGTGCGTCAGGATGTCCAGAGCCTGGCGGGCCGTGTCGATCCAGAAGATCTCATAACGGATGCCCGTCTGCAGCACCAGGTAGCGCAGCGAGGCTTCGCGGCCGACCGGGCCTTCCGGGAAATCGCGCGTTTCGAACTTGCGGTACAGCGCGAGTTTTTCTTCGTGCAGCGAGATGCGGCGGCGGATCTCCTCATCCAGCTCGGTCGGGCCCACGGCGGCCTCGGCCCACAGGCGCACCATCAGTTCGTCGCGCAGCACGGGGGCGTCGTCTTCCTGGGCCAGCCAGCGGCGCAGTTCGTTCAGACCCGCCGGCAGGATCTGGTAGGCCCGCTTGCGGCCGCGCGTGGGCTCTTCGGGCAGGGATTCGATCAGGCCGCCTTCTTCCAGCTTGGCCAGCTCGCGGTAGATCTGCTGGTGCGTGGCGTGCCAGAAATAGCCGATCGACTTGTCGAAGCGCACCGCGAGATCGGAACCGGAGCAGGGCCGCTCGACGAGCGCGGTGAGAAGGGCGTGGGGCAACGACATGACGGCGGACGATACACGCATCTCCGGGGAAGGGGCGTCCCGAGATGCCCGGGTTGGCAAGATCGGAAACGGCGCGGCCGGCCCGAAGCAAAACGGGGCCCTTGCGGGGCCCCGTTTGTCATGGCCGCTGCGCACGCAGCATCATGCCCGCATCAGAAGCGGTAGGTGTAGCTCAGGCCGAAGAACTGCAGGAAGGTCTGGTAGAGGCCCTTCGTGGTTTCGCCGTTGCCCGTGCAGGTGGTGCTGGTAGGGTAGCAGGCGTTCTTGTAGTTGCTGCGCACGTCGTCCAGCTTGACGTAGCTGTAGGCCAGGTCGATGGAGGACTTGTCATCCACCTTGACGTTCAGGCCCAGCGACAGCCAGTTGCGGTCGCCGTCCGGCAGGGCGGGGTGGGTCAGCTCGGCGCTGCGCACGGGCGACTGGTCGTAGGCGTAACCGGCACGCACCAGGAAACGCTGGTTGATGCGGTAGTTGGCGCCGACGGACACGCGCACGGTGTCACGCCATTGCTGGCGGATCACTTCGTCGCCTTCGCTCGTGCCGGGGAACTCGATGTGCAGGTCCTTCAGGCGCGAGTTGCGGGTCCAGGTCACGTCACCCATCACGGCCCAGGTGTCGTTGATCTGGTGGAAGGCGTTGGCCGACACGGTCTCAGGCGTGGTCAGGCGCACGCGGGCGTCGGAGTTGGCCTTGCCGGAGGCGGCCTGCACGAAGCGGTTGACGATGGGGTCGCTGGTGACGCCGGAGAAGTCCCAGGTGGCGTCGCCCGTCAGCTTGTGGCGGATCTGCGAACGGTAGGCCAGACCGAAGCGGGTGTTGGCGTCCAGCTCGAACAGGTAGCCCAGGTTGAAGCCGAAGCCCCAGTCTTCGCCGTTCATGCGGGCGGAGCCGTCCTTGGCCGCGCTCAGCAGGGTGGGGTTGCCGCCGGCGGTGGCGATCTGGCCAGCCAGGGCCAGGGCCGTGGACGACGGCAGGGCGGCGATGCTGCCCGGCACGTCGACGGACTGGCTCAGCTTGGCCTTCATGTACTCGGCCGAGATGCCGGCGCCGAAGGAATGGTGCTCGTTGGCCTTCCAGGCGATGGACGGGTTGATGTTGAGGGACTCCATCTCGATGGCGTTCAGCGCGTAGCGGCCGGACCAGGTGTTGCCGTAGTCCAGCTTGGCGCCGTAGGGCACGAACACGCCGACGCCGAAGGTCAGGTCGTTGGTCAGTTGGGTGCTGAAGTAGCCGTTGGGCGCGAAGGCCGCGTCAGGGGCGATGTTGCTGGGCTTGTCGCCACCGGTGGAGGTGCCGGTGAAGCGGGTCGAGCCGGTGTCCTGGTAGGTGAAGTGCGGGGCCACCACGGTGCCGCCGAGCTGCAGTTGCTTGCCCTTGATGCGGGTCAGGCCGGCAGGGTTGTAGAACTGGACGGAGACGTCGTTGGCTTCGGCGGCATTGGCGTCGGCATTGCCTTGGCCGGCCACGCTTTGCGAGCCGAAACGGTAGCCGGAGGCCGAGGCGCCGGCCATGGCGGTCGACAGGAGGACGAGGACGAGGGAAGCTTTTTTCACGGGGTACAACGCTTTCAGCAGGTCTTTTCGGAAAGCAGGCCCTGGCGAGCCTGGGGCATCCGACAGCGGGGATGCCATTCCGAGGACGCCATGCTGCGACCCCGGAACCTCTATGCAATGAATTGCATAATTCAGGTGTCGCATTTTGCAACTCGTTGCAATAAGGAAATAAAGGGTTATCCCTTGTGTTGTCCGTAATGCGTCCGCATTGCCGCATTTCTGAACGGAATTTCGTGCCCGGCATACGGACACGGATTTCCAATTTCGGACAAAGGCCGTGGTGCCCGTCCCGGCTGGCCGATCTCAGTGACCGCCCAGGTAAGCCTGCGCCAGGGCGGCGTCGCCCGCGATCTCGGCGGCGGGGCCGCTGGCCACGATGCGGCCGTCTTCCAGCACGTAGGCCCGGTCGGCCAGGGCCAGCGCCAGCGGCGCCATCTGGTCCACCAGCACCAGGGTCATGGCTTCGGCGCGCAGCGCATCGAGCGCGGCGAACAGTTCGGCGATGACCTGCGGCGCCAGGCCCAGCGAGGGCTCGTCAAGCAGCAGCACGCGGGGCTGGGCCATCAGCGCACGGCCGATGGCCAGCATCTGCTGCTCGCCGCCAGAGAGCAGGCCAGCGCGCTGGTGCAGGCGCTCGCGCAGCCTCGGGAAACGCTGCAGCATGCGTTCGACACGCGCCTCGCGCCCCTCGGGGCAGGTGAAAGCGCCCAGGCGCAGGTTGTCGAGCACGCTCAGTTCCGGGAAGACCTGGCGGCCTTCGGGCACCAGCACCAGGCCGCGCCCGACGATCTGCTCGGCGCGCAGCAGGCCCAGGTCCTGCCCATCGAGGTGGATGCCGCCTTGCTGCAAGGGGCGGTGCAGGCCGCACAGGCTGCGCATCAGCGTGGACTTGCCCGCGCCGTTGGCGCCGAGCAGCGCGATCATCTCGCCCTCGCGCACCTGGATGTCCACGGCGTGCAGCACGGGCGCGGCGCCATAACCGGTGGTGAGCTGGCCCACGCCCAGCAGTTCGCGGGCATCGTCGGCCACGCCGGCGGCGCGGCGCGTGGCCTGCAGGGCGCCAGGCTGGCCCAGGTAGGCGCGGCGCACGGCGGCATCCTGCTGCACGGTGGCGGGTGCGCCCTCGGCCAATGGCTTGCCGGCGTCGATCACGACGACGTGGTCGGAGATGTCCATCACCAGCGCCATGTCGTGCTCGACGACCAGCACGCCCAGGCCGGCATCGGCCACGCGGCGCAGCAGGGCGGCCAATTGGCGCTTGTCGTGGCGTGAGAGACCGGCGGCCGGTTCATCCAGCAGCAGTTGGTCGGGGTCGGTGGCCAGCGCGCGGGCGATCTCGACCAGCCGGCGGTCCACGTGGGCCAAGCCGGCGGCGGGCAGGTGCACGCCGCCTTGGTAGCCGCACCAGCGCAGCAGCGCGATCGCTTTGGTTTGCGCTTCGGCCGACGCAACGGCCTGGCGACCGAGCAGCGCACCCAGGCGACCACGCGGCAGAGCCAAGGCCACGTTGTCGAGCACGCTGAGCGAGCCGAACAACAGCGAGGTCTGGTAGGTGCGAGCGACACCGCCACGCGCGCTGCGCCAGGCCG